>NZ_JALKCW010000015.1:0-108240 GCF_046883345.1 Hydrosulfovibrio ferrireducens
TTGAGTGCCTTGTCGGCCATCTTGCGGATAGGACGCAAGGGATGATCTTGAGGAACTCTGGCTTCCGGGGATACATAGCTGAACAACATCTGTTGGTGGGTGTCGGTTCCGCGCATGTTTTCCTCAATGTTTATGAGTTATTCTAACTGGTTACAGAATACATTGAGCGGATTAAAAAGTCTCGATATTTGATGAGTTTTTCAACAGCCTGCTAATTATCTATCATGCAGCCACTCTCGTCTTGATCTCGTCCAGGGTGGGCTTGAGGTCCTGCTGGATGAGGTCAAGATCATAGGTGTGCTGGAGGTTCAACCAGATATGCGGACCTGTGCCAAACCATTTCCCGAGCCTCAGTGCGGTCTCGGCGGCGAATATTCGGGGTCAGACCACGTTTGCAAATACTTCTTTTCTGTATTGTTCTCATCGCTGGATTATTGCTTGTCCGAATAAACGTGGTCTGTCCCTGATTTCTCGCTGATTTCTCGTTCTATTCCTCTAGAAAGAAATCCGAATCTATTTTCTTTATTTCATAGATGTCCAGAGCAGAAACGCCCAAATTGTAGTCGATCATCAAATCAACCAATCGACCGCCATCGATGAGCACCACTTTGGGGTCGATGGTGGAAACATACTGCTCGGCATCCTTGGTGAATGTGCCGGTGGTGATGAACACACCTTTCTTGGCCCGTTGACCGTGCAAGGCGCCGACAAATTTCTGGATCTCCGGGCGCCCGACAGAACCTTGACACCGTTTGGCCTGAATATAGATCACGTCAAGACCAAGCTTGTCCTCCTTGATAATGCCGTCGATCCCTTCATCCCCGCACCGGCCCAAGGCCTGCCCTGCATCTTTGATGGAACCACCATAGCCCATCCTGACCAGAAGCTTAACAACCAAGTTCTCAAAAAATTCCGGTGAATTCATTTTGATCTGCGCAAGAAGTTCATCCGCCAGACTGCCGCGCAATTCCTGATAGGCCTTTTCAAAAATTTCCTCCGGAGTGGCTGTTCTTTCTTCTTCACGCGAGGTATCGGCTTGTTCCCCTTGTTTATTGCCCGCCTGATGGAATGATGCAAACTCAGGAAACTGTTTCAGTTCTTTAACCCGCAGGCTTTGGGGCTTACCGGCCAACACTTCTTTTCCTCTATCAGAGATACGAAAAATCCCACGCTTCGGGCTTTCGAGAAGCAATGCTTTGGAAAGATATGCCTTAGCCCATGCTACTCGGTTTTTGAAGGTAGTCTGCTTGCCGCTGGGGAGCATCTCCCTTAGGTCGTCATCGGCCAGTTGGAAATGCTTTGCCATGGCGTCATATGCTTCATTTGAACTATGAATTTTTTCATCCCCGGCAAACTGTAGCAATGGCAGGAAAAAGGCTTGGAAGTCAGGAATGGGCATTTTTATTGCTCGCTGTCTGAAGGATTGGAATTCCGGGGAACTTATCTCCCGAAAAGATTGGGGAAATTTCAAAGAAAGGCGCGATAGTCGCAGCCAAGGGCACGGGCCATCTTCCTGGCGTTTTCCTTGCCGATGGTTCGCTTGCCGTTCTCCATTTCGGAAATATGCCGCCTTGGTATCCCTGCCAGTTTGGCAAGCTGCTCCTGGCTGAGGCTGTTTCGGTGGCGAAGACCTTTGAGATAGACCCCGCCAGGATTGCTATCAAGCTCCGGGTTGAGCATGGAAGCGGGGATGCTTTCCGCTTCTTCCGTTACGCCCGTTTCACGGGCCAGTTCGCGCAGGCGCTTGATTGCCGCCGGTGGCCCGACAAAGCGGACGCTTTCAGTATGGTGCTTTTTCGTGCGTACCAACATAAATGAACTCCACGAGTCGAATTTCGCCGTCTTTTTCTTACCAGACCGCAACATAAGTAGGGTGGCCCTTTTTCAGGTGACAGTGGTGGACCCCATCCCCCAATCTGGAATAGTTGGGCCAGTCGCCGCGCACTGGTCCGGATCGGCGGATGTCCAAGGTCAGCGCGTCCAGAATCGCTTGGATTCGCACCGGCAGCCGACTTCGCTGCTTTACCGCTTTTCGATTATAGACAACTGTCCATTGCATGTTAGTGTACTCTTTTTTAGTACATCGTCAAGGGGCGACAGGTGATTTTTGCAGGTTTTTTGGGGGGTATGGGCTTGGCATACTGCTATTCCCGAGATTATTAGGGTCTTGGCCGATAACGGCTGGAGCAAGACAAGTGATTTTGGCATCTTTCCCCCAGCATGGAGCATGCAAAAGGTGTAAAGAGATAGCCCGCGTTTGTCAAAGTATTTTTTATGTTAGGCCATACAGGAGCAGGGGGGATACAGAGGAAACGGCCCGTCTTGTTTGACAAAATCGCCTGCGAAGTGTAGTCATATCGCAAAGTCCTTGGCCTATCCGCCACAAGAACAACGCCGGATGACGGTGATCATGCCCCCATTTGATTTCAAAGAATTTCTCCCAACCGTCCCCTTGCAGCCCGGCGTCTATCTGATGAAGAGCCGGGCGGATGAGGTGCTCTATGTTGGCAAGGCCAGGGAGCTGCGCAAGCGGCTCTCTTCCTACGCTCGCATTGATCAGGCACAGCACGGCAAAACCGCGATGCTGCTCTCCCAGGTGCGCGTAATCGAGACCATTGTCACCAATACGGAAAAGGACGCCCTGATCCTGGAATCCGCGCTGATCAAGCAGTACCGGCCCAAGTACAATGTTATTCTCCGCGACGACAAGAGTTACCCGCTGCTCAAGGTGACGGTGCAGGAACAATGGCCCAGGCTGGTGATGACCCGGCGGCGCGTTAAGGACGGAGCCCGCTATTTCGGCCCCTTTTCCTCTCCCTCGGCCATGTGGGAGACTATCCGCTACCTCAATTCGCTCTTCCCCCTGCGCCGCTGCAAGGAAAAAAGCCTCAAGCCCAAGTCCCGGCCCTGCCTCAATCACCAGATGGGCCGCTGCCTTGCCCCCTGTGCGGACAAGGTCAGTGGTGAGGAATACCTGGAGCTGGTCAATAATATCCTGCTGGTGTTGGAGGGAAAGAATCAGCAACTGGTCAAGGAGCTGTCCCGGAAGATGGCGCAGGCTGCGGCGGAATTGCGCTTTGAGGAGGCGGCTCAGTTGCGGGACCGGATCAATTCCCTGAACAAGACCCTGGAAAAGCAGCAGGTGGTGGCAACCCACACCAGGGATCAGGATGTGCTGGGCTTTGCCCGCCAGGAGGCTTCCGTGGCCGTGGCCCTGCTTTTTATCCGTAAGGGGGTGATCACCGGCCAGCAGGCTTTTTTTCTCGCCGAACCGGTGGGCACGGACCCCGAGGTGCTGAACGAGGTGCTCTCCCGGTTTTATGGCGAGGAGGGGCGCTACCTTCCCCAGGAGATTCTGCTGCCCTTTGCCGGCACCGATGATCCTTTGCTGGCGGAATGGCTGAGCGAACAGCGGGGCGGCTCGGTGACCATTGCCTGCCCGCAGCGGGGGGACAGGGTGCGCTTGCTGGAGATGGCCGAGGCAAATGCCCGGCAGGTCTTGGTTGCGAGGAAAACACGGCAGACCTCCTGGCAGGCCCTGGCCGGGGGGCTGCAAAAGGGTCTCGGCCTGGCGAGGCTGCCGGAGCGGATTGAGTGTCTGGATATCTCCAATCTGGGTGGCAAGCAGGCAGTGGGTTCTCTGGTTTGTTTTGTCGGGGGCGAGATGGCCAAGAATCGCTATCGCCATTATGGAATCCATACCGTGGAGGGACCGGACGATTACGCCATGATGGCCGAGGTGTTGGCCCGGCGTTTTGCCAAGGGGCTGGCGGAAGGGGATATGCCCGATCTTCTCCTGGTGGACGGCGGCAAGGGCCAGCTCGGCGTGGCCATGCAGGCCTTGGCCGATCTCGGCATTCCAGGCACGGTCGAGCTGGCCGGCATTGCTAAGGAAAAGGCAGAGGAGGGGGAGAAACTGTACCGGCCAGGGCGGAAAAACCCGATCATTCTGGACCGCCATTCCCCGGTGCTCCTCTATCTCATGCGGATCAGGGACGAGGCGCACCGGTACGGCATAACCATCCACCGGAGATTGCGGGGCAAAGAGAGCCTGACCTCAGCCTTGGAACAGATCCCCAGGGTGGGCAAGGCGCGGAAGGAATTGCTGCTGCGGGAAATCGGCAGCATGCATCGGTTGGCCCAAGCAAGCGAGGCGGAACTTGGGGCGGTGGCTGGCATTGGCCCGGCCCTGGCTGCTCAGATCTGGGCGCATCTGCATGGTGGGAAAAAATAAGGGGAAAGGTGCAAGGAGAAAGGCGCAAGGCGGAAGCCCAAGGATTATTGTTGCTTTTTGACCCCTGAAAAACTAAATTGCTGAGTTCTGTAATGGATCAGCATTTTTCGGTTGAAAAATTGCAGAATGCAAAAAAGTCCCCTCTCCCCCTGCGGGAGAGGGCTAGGGTGAGGGGGAAGGTGCAGGCTGTGAGGCTGTTGGCAAGTTCACCCACCCCCCAGCCCCCTCCCGTCGAGGGAGGGGAGTTTAAAGAACGATGAACTGGAATGGCGTGTGCGGGCGGGATGTTCGGCTGCCGCACGATCCGCCTCTTTTGCTTTGATTGCCGGGAGAAAATACTATGTGGGAATATACGGATAAGGTTCGGGATCATTTCATGAATCCCCGGAATGTGGGCGAGATCGAGAATGCGGACGGGATCGGCGAGGTCGGCTCCCTTGCCTGCGGCGATGCCCTGACCCTCTATTTTAAGCTGGACGAGACCGGCAAGATCGCCGACGCCAAGTTCAAGACCTTTGGCTGCGCCAGCGCCATTGCCTCTTCCTCTGCGCTTACCGAGATGATCAAGGGGATTCCCCTTGAGGAGGCGGAGAAGATTACCAACCAGGACATTGCCGAGTATTTGGGCGGCCTGCCCAAGGAGAAGATGCACTGTTCGGTCATGGGCCGCGAGGCTCTGGAAGCCGCCATTGCCTACTATCGCGGCATTCCCCTGCCCATGGCGGAAGGGGAGGTGGTCTGCGAATGCTTCGGGGTCACCGACCTTGAGGTGAAGCGGGCCATCGAGGAAAACAAGCTCCAGACCGTGGAGGAAATCACCAACTTCACCAAGGCGGGCGGCGGCTGCGGCAAATGCATCCCCCGCCTGGAAGAGATCCTGCGGGAGGTTCGGCATGAGGCGAAGCCGCTGATTCTTGACCAGCGGCCAGGGAGGCTTACCACCCTCCAGAAGATCAAGCGGATCGAAGAGGTGCTCGAACGCGAGGTCCGTCCCGCCCTGCGCAAGGATGGCGGCGATATCGAGTTGATCGACGTGGATGGGGATTTCGTCATCGTCTCCCTGCGCGGGGCCTGCGGCACCTGCAAGAAATCGCAGACCACCCTCAAGGAATACGTGGAAAAGAAATTGCGCGAACAGGTGCTGGACACCCTGATCGTCGAGGAGGGGAAATAATGAACACGGTGTATATGGACAACAACGCCACCACCCGGGTTGCTCCGGAGGTGGTCGAGGTCATGCTCCCCTATTATTCCGACCTGTACGGCAATCCTTCCAGCATGCACACCTTTGGCGGCCAGGTGGGCAGGGCGGTTGAAGAGGCCCGGGGCAGGATCGCCTCGCTGCTTGGCGCCCGTCCCGATGAGTTGATCTTTACCAGTTGCGGCACTGAAAGTGACTCCACCGCCATTCTCTCCGCCCTGCAATCCTTCCCGGAAAAGCGGCACATCGTCACCACCCGGGTCGAGCATCCGGCCGTGAAAAATCTCTGCGAGAGCCTGGATAAACTCACCGGCCACAAGCACCGGATCACCCAGTTGCCGGTGAACAGCGACGGCACTTTGGATCTGGCGCTCTACGAAGAGAGCCTCAGCGACGAAACCGCCATTGTCAGCGCCATGTGGGCCAACAACGAGACCGGGGTCATCTTTCCCATCAAGGAAATGGCTGAGATCGCCAAGAGCCGAGGCATCCTGTTTCACACCGACGCGGTGCAGGCGGTGGGGAAAATTCCCATAAACCTGTCACAAGTACCGATTGATTTCCTTTCGCTTTCCGGGCATAAACTACATGCCCCCAAGGGAATCGGCGTTCTCTATGTCCGCAAGGGCACGCCTTTTGTCCCCTTTATCATCGGCGGGCACCAGGAGCACGGCCGCCGGGGCGGCACGGAAAACGTCGCCTCCATCGTCGGTCTGGGCAAGGCGTGCGACATGGCGGCCAAGCAGATGCAGGATGAAAATACCCGGGTGAAGGCGCTGCGGGACAAACTGGAGGATGGGCTGCTGGCCAGTATCCCCCATGCCCTGCTCAATGGGCACAAGACCTTGCGTTTGCCCAATACGACCAATATCAGCTTTGAGTATGTGGAAGGCGAGGCGATTTTGCTCCATCTCGATCGCTTCGGGATCTGTGCTTCCTCCGGGTCCGCCTGCACCTCCGGGTCGCTGGAGCCTTCGCATGTGATGCGGGCCATGGGCGTGCCCTTTACCGCGGCGCACGGCTCGATCCGTTTGAGCCTCAGCGTGTACAACACCGAGGCCGAGGTGGATTTTGTCTTGGAGAAATTGCCCCCGGTCATTGCCCAGCTCCGCGAGATGTCGCCGTTTTGGAAAAGCGAACATAAGGGCAAGATCGGCTCCAGTCAGTGCAAATGCAGTTGTTCCTAATAGAAACGTGATAAGGATAACACCATGAAGGTTATACCGGCTTCGTTTCAGATACTTGAGGAACTGGACCGCCAGTCCCTGGCTGTGCGCATCGAGGCGTGCGGGCGTTTGTGCTACAAATCCGAGGACAAGATCACCGAGGATTCGGCTGAACCTTTTATAAAGGGAATTGTCAAGCATGGCCATAATTCGGTCATGGAGATGGCGGCTCTGACTCTGCGGGTTGAGGTTGACAGCGAATCCCTGGTTGCCCAGTTTTTGAGCGTGATCCCGAAATACATTCAGTTTGATCGGCTGGAAAAAAAGGTGCTGCTCATCTCCGGGACCATCCGCGCTTTCCGCGAGCTGGCCCGCGATCACGGCAAGATCAAGTTGATCAAGGGGATGGCCGGGTATCTTGCCGAAATGTATCCGCTCTTCTTTTTTGACCTGGCCCCGAAACGCGGCTGGCTCCCCCAAGACGGGGTGGTAGTCACCGGGCTTTCGCTTACCGAGGTTGATGGGCTGTCCGCGGATCTTTTGGCCAAGCACCGCCATGTGGCGGTACGGATCATCACCAACCGGGCCGTGACCCATGAGATTGTCCGGCACCGGCCCTGTTCCTATTTGCAGGAAAGCCAGCGCTATTGCCGCTATGCCGATGACAAGTTCGGCAACGAGGTCACCTTTATAGCCCCGATGTTTTTCAGCGAGGGGAGCAAGGAATACAAGCTCTGGGAAAAGGCCATGCTGGACACGGAGAAGATCTATCTCAAGCTCCTGGCCACCTCGTCGCCCCAGGCCGCCCGCACTGTGCTGCCCAACTCCTGCAAGACCGAGATCATCGTCTTTGCCAATCTGCTGGAGTGGCTGCATATCTTCAGGCTGCGGACCCCCAAGAATGCCGAGCCGTCCATGCGCGAGGTGATGATCCCCCTTGCCAAGGCTTTTCAGGAGCGATTCCCGGCTGTTTTCGCGGATGCCTCCTTTGCCACGGAATAGAAAATCCGGGGTGCACGGCTGAAGTCTGCGCCCCATGTTTTTGTTGATACAGAAGAAATCGAGAACAACTTACTTCAAGAAGGAGAAAGAGATGGCTTTTGATGCTGTGAACATGGCGGATTGGCAGATTTCCGAGGCTGCCGAAAAGAACATGCCCACCCCTGAGGAGTGGCGAGACAAATTAGGGCTCGAGAAAGACGAAATTCTCCCCATGGGCAGGTTGGCAAAGCTCGATTTTCTTAAAATTATCAATCGCCTCAAAAACAAGCCGGACGGCAAGTACATCGAGGTAACGGCGATTACCCCGACGCCCCTGGGTGAAGGCAAATCCACCACCTCCTGCGGCTTGATGGAAGGGTTGGGCAAGCGTGGCAAGAATGTCGGCGGCGCCCTGCGCCAGCCTTCCGGCGGCCCGACCATGAACGTCAAGGGGACCGCGGCAGGTGGCGGCAACTCCCTCTTGATCCCGATGACCGAGTTCTCTCTGGGCCTCACCGGCGACATCAACGACATCATGAACGCCCACAACCTGGGCATGGTGGCCATGACCGCCCGCATGCAGCATGAGCGCAACTACAACGATGAGCAGTTGGCCAGGTTGACCGGCATGCGGCGGCTGGATATCGACCCCACCCGGGTGGAATTCGGCTGGATCATCGACTTCTGCGCCCAGGCGCTCAGAAACATCGTCATCGGCCTCGGCGGCCGGACGGACGGCTACACCATGCAGTCCAAATTCGGCATCGCCGTGGGCTCGGAACTCATGGCCATCCTCTCCATCGCCACCGACCTGGCGGATTTGAAGGAACGGATCAACAACATCACCGTGGCCTTTGACAAGAGCGGCAAGCCGGTAACTTGCCGCGACCTGGAAGTGGGCAATGCCATGGCCGCGTTCATGCGCAACACCATCAACCCGACCCTGATGTGCACTGCTGAGTACAACCCCTGCCTGGTCCACGCTGGACCGTTTGCCAACATCGCCGTCGGCCAGTCTTCCATCATTGCCGACCGGGTTGCCCTGAAACTCTTTGATTACAACATCACCGAGTCCGGCTTTGCCGCTGATATCGGCTTTGAGAAATTCTGGAACGTGAAATGCCGTTACTCCGGCCTCAAGCCGCATGTTTCGGTCCTCACCGCCACGATCCGCGCCCTGAAGATGCACGGCGGCGGCCCCAAGGTTGTTCCGGGCAAGCCCCTTGATGACGCCTATACCAAGGAGAACGTCGGGCTGGTCGAAAAGGGCTGCGAGAACATGGTCCACCTGATCAATGTCATCCGCAAGGCCGGCATCAACCCGGTGGTCTGCATCAACCGCTTCTATTCCGACACCGACGAAGAGTGCAGGGTTGTGCGTCGGATCGCCGAGGCAGCCGGGGCCCGTTGCGCCGAATCCAAGCATTGGGAGCTGGGCGGCGACGGAGCGCTTGAGTTCGCCGATGCGGTCATCGACGCCTGCAACGAAGAGAACGACTTCAAGTTTCTCTACCCGCTGGAGATGAAGCTGCGCGACCGGGTTGAGATGATCACCAAGGAAGTATACGGCGGCGACGGGGTTGATTGGTCTCCCGAGGCTTTGACCAAGGCCAAGATGCTGGAGAGCGATCCCCAGTATGCCGACTATGCCACCATGATGGTCAAGAGCCACCTGAGCCTGAGCCATGATCCGACCCTCAAGGGCGTGCCCAAGGGATGGCGTCTGCCGGTTCGGGACATCCTGATCTATTCCGGCGCCAAGTTCCTCTGCCCATGCGCGGGAACGATCAGCCTGATGCCCGGCACCAGCTCGAATCCGGCCTTCCGCCGTATTGACGTCGATCCGGAATCAGGGAAGGTTTCAGGGTTGTTCTAGTAACCGTTTACACATCGTTTCATCCGACACCGGTCACAGGACGCACGTCTTTTGACCGGTGTTTTTTTTGCAATGTATGCAGAAAAAATGTAATTGCTTACAAATGGCCTTCATCTGACAAAGGCACCGTCTTGATCCCGTTACCCTTTTTTGTTTGTTCGGGACAGATATGCTTGTCAGTAGTAGCCAGGATATAGTATCTAAATATTAGGTGATTTTTTCCGTGTATAACACCATTCCAGGGTAGCTCGCATCCATGGCAGAAGCAGACAAATCAAATTTGCGTTCCACGGTAAAGGATCAATCCGGAGCCGGGAAGATCAAGATCGGCGAACTGCTGCGCAAGGCCGGGCAGATCAGCAGCTACCAGCTTGATGAAGCCCTGGCCGCCCAGAAAAAATCCGGCGGCCGGTTGAGCAGCATCCTGTTGCGCCTCGGTCATATTGAAGAATCCACCATCGTCAGTTTTCTGAGCCGGCTGCACAACTATCAGTCCGTTGTCATCAGCCGTGAGCCCCCCAAGCCGGAAGTCCTGAAGATTCTGCCCTACGAGATTGCCAAGAAATATCTGGCTTTTCCCCTGCGGCAGATCGGCAAATCCCTCCAGGTCGCCATGGCCGAGCCCACGGATACCGGGGCGGTGGAAAGTTTGCAGGCGGCGGTCAAAATGCCGCTGACCGTCTGTGTCTCCACCGAAAAGGACATCGTTGACGCCTACAAGGCCTATTACAAAATCAGCGACGAGGAGCATCAGTCTTTCTTTACTTCGGTGGGCGCCGAAGACAAGGACGAGGAGCCGGTCACCCAGATCGACGACTTCGGCACCCTGGCCTCCGAGGCGGCCGACGGCATGGAGATTGCCTCGCTGGAAGACGAGACGGGCGGCGATCAATATTCCGCCTCGGACGCCCCCATTATTAAGCTGGTCAACGGCATCCTGCTCAAAGCGGTCAACGACGGCGTGAGCGATATCCACATCGAGCCCTACGAGAAAACGCTCCAGGTGCGCTACCGCATGGACGGCTCCCTGTACAAGTCCATGAACCTGCCTCTGTCGATCAAGAACGCCCTGAATTCCCGGATAAAGATCATGTCTCAGCTCGATATCACCGAGCGGCGGGTGCCCCAGGACGGTCGGATTCGGATTAAACTGGGACGCAACCGGGCTGTTGACTTCCGGGTTTCCTCGCTGCCCACCCTGTTTGGCGAGTCCATCGTTCTGCGTATTCTCGACAAGGGCAGCCTCAATGTCGATCTCACCAAGCTCGGCTTTGAGAAGGAAACCTTTGCCACCCTCCAGCGCTGTATCGAGCGGCCCCAGGGCCTGCTGCTCGTTACCGGCCCCACGGGTAGCGGCAAGACCGTAACCCTCTATTCGGTGCTCAATTCGCTCAACAGCGAGGACACCAAGATCCTCACCGCCGAGGATCCCGTGGAATTCAATTTCAAGGGGATCAACCAGGTCAACGTCAAAAAAGAAGTGGGCATGACCTTCCCCGCGGCGCTCAAGGCCTTTCTCCGGCAGGACCCAGACATCATCATGGTCGGCGAGATCCGGGACATGGAAACCGCCGAGATTGCCATCAAGGCGGCCATGACCGGCCATCTTGTTTTCAGTACCCTCCACACCAATGACTGTCCCGCCACCATCGGCCGTCTGGTCGATATCGGCATTCCTCCCTTCATGCTGGCCTCCGCGGTCACCATGGTTCTTTCCCAGCGGCTGGCGAGAAAGCTCTGCGTCCATTGCAAGGAGGAGGTGCCCAAGCCGCCCAAGGAAGAGCTTATTGCCTTGGGGTTCAAAGAGAAGGATTTTGAAAAGGATTTTGTCATCTATGGCCCCAAGGGATGTGCGAAATGCAACGGCGGCGGCTATAAGGGCAGGGTCGGTCTTTTTGAGCTGATGGAGATCACCGATGAGGTGGCCAAGGCGATCAGCGCCGAGGTGCCCGAGGATCAGCTTCGCAAGATCGCCGTGCAGGAAGGAATGACCCCCCTGCGCCGGGCCGGGGTGAAAAAGGTCATCGAAGGGGCCACCAGCATCGAAGAGATCCTGCGGCGCACCGTCATCACCGAAGAGAGTCTGCCCGCCTATCTGGTGCATCCGGATATCGAGGAGTACGATGACGGGGATTTCATCATCCGGCAGAACAACAACGACATCGATTTCTTTAAACTGGTCACCGGCGCGGTATCCGTAATAAAGGATGGCAAAAAGATCGCCGAGATCACCGAGCCGGGTGAGTATTTCGGCGAGATGAGCGCCATTTCCGGGGAGCCCCGGTCCGCCTCCATCACCTCCAAGGGACGCTCCAAGATAAAGCGTTTTCCCGGCGATAAGCTCCATGAGGTTATTCAAAAATATCCGGAGGTGGCCAACCATCTTTTTAAGACCGTTGTCAACCGCTTGAGCCAGGCGAACAATATCATTGTCAAACTGGCCAGCGATCGGGCAAAAAAGCCGGAATGATAGGGCGATAACTTCCTGTATCGCCTTTCCCCCTGCAATTATTCCTTTCCCCTCGCTTTTTTCTTCTATTTTCCGCCGGAAAATGTATAGTACAGGGCTTTTTACAAGTATATCTACCTATTGAAATATCGTGTCAAGTTGGGTAGTTTTGTCAGCTCTGATCGCTATTTTTGCCTTGCCCGCGCCGTCCTTTTTTGATGGTGTTTGTCCGGGAGGCGGGGCAGCGGGTCTTTTCCGGCGCTATACGCATTAAAAATGATATCCATAACTTTTTGATATAAGGAGATAATGAATGAGTGCCAAGATTATCAGCGGGACCGAAGTTGCCAAAGCCATTCGCGAAGAGTTGAAGATCGAGGTCGCCGAGCTTAAGGAAAAGCATGCGATTGTTCCCGGTCTTGTGACGATCCTGGTGGGGGAAGACCCGGCCTCTCAGTCTTACGTGAGCGCCAAAAACAAAACCGCCCACGCCCTTGGCATTCATTCCGAGCAGGTAACCCTGCCCGCCGACACCAGCGAGCAGGATCTGCTGGCCACGGTGGAAAAATACAACAAAGACAAGAACATCCACGGCATCCTTGTGCAGTTGCCCCTGCCCAAGCATATCAACGAAACCAATGTGCTGTATGCCATTGATCCGGCCAAGGACGTGGATGGCTTCCATCCGGTGAACGTGGGCAAGATGGTGCTGGGCGAGGAGTGTTTTCTGCCCTGTACGCCCCATGGCATCCTTGAGCTGCTGACCCGCAGCGGCGTTGAGACCAGCGGCGCCGAGGTGGTGGTCATCGGCCGCAGCAACATCGTCGGCAAACCCATCGCCAACCTGATGCTTCAGAAGCGCAAGGCAGGCAACGCCACGATCACCCTCTGCCACACCCGCACCAAGGACATGGCCGCCCATTGCAAGCGGGCCGACATCATCATCGCCGCGGTCGGCGTGCCCAAGATGGTGACCGCTGACATGGTGAAGGACGGGGTGGTGGTAATCGATGTCGGCGTCAACCGGATCGGCAAAACCGCGGACGGCAAGGCCATTCTCGCCGGCGATGTGGATTTTGATGCGGTAAAGGAAAAAGCCTCGTATATTACCCCTGTTCCGGGCGGGGTCGGACCCATGACCATCACCATGCTGATGAAGAATACCGTACAGGCGGCCAGGCAGATTGCAGGCGTAAAATAAACTACAACATCCAACGGTAACTGTTCAGCAGTGCCGCAGATGCGCGTGTCAATCGTCGGCAGCAGTGCCGACCAAGAGGTCTGCGAAGTGTGCTGGTGCACATGAGCAGGCCGATGACAAAGCAGATGTGGTGCTGCTGAACAGTTACATAGCGAACCCAAGATGCTGAGGACACACGATGGCGATCAAACGAAATGGATGTGAAGGATGCGCGGACATCACCTGCGTTTCCACGCAACAGATTCTCTCCCAGGATATAGCCAAGAACGTCAAGACCGGCTATGACCGCGTCAAAGCGCGGGGGATGTCGGCCTGCCTTTTCGGCTCCGGCGGAACCTGTTGCCGCAACTGCAATATGGGCCCGTGCCAGATCATCGACGGCGTGGAAGACATGCTCGGCATCTGCGGCGCCAATGCCGATACCGTGGCGGCCAGGAATTTCGCCCGTACCGTGGCGGCCGGTTCCGCAACGCACACCGACCATGCCCGGGAGATGGTGAAAGGCTTCATCGAGGCGGCCAAGGGTGAAGGTTTGCACCAGATCAAGGATGTGGCCAAGCTGAAAAATCTGGCCGAGATCTTCGGTATCGTCACCGAAGGGCGCGAGGTAAAGGATATCGCCATTGAGCTTGGCGAGAAGGCCCTGGCCGAATTCGGCAAGCAGGATGACGCGCCGCTTTCCATGTTGAAACGGGCCACGCCGAAACGGCAGGCCCTCTGGCAGAAGCTCGGCATCGCACCCCGCGGCATCGACCGCGAGGTGGTGGAGATGATGCACCGCACCCACATGGGCGTTGACCAGGAATACGAAAACATCATGCTCCAGGCCTCCCGCACCGCCTTGTCCGACGGTTGGGGCGCTTCCATGCTTTCCACCGAGTTGACCGACATCATGTTCGGCACCCCGGTGCCCCGCCGCGCCATCGTTGATCTTGGCGTATTGAAGACCGATCAGGTCAACATCACCGTGCACGGGCATGAGCCCTTGCTGGCCGAGGCTTTGTGCATCGCGGCCCAGGATCCGGAGATGCTGGAGCTGGCCAAGAAGCAGGGGGCCAAGGGCATCAACCTCGCAGGCGTCTGCTGCTCCGGCAACGAAATCCTCATGCGCCGCGGGATTCCGGTGGCCGGAGGTTTTGTTCAGCAGGAGATGGTCATCGCCACCGGCGCCGTGGAGGCGATGGTGGTCGATGTCCAGTGTGTCATGCAATCCGTGGCTGAGGTGGCCAAGAGTTTTCATACCGACATCATCACCACCAACTACCGGGCCAAGATGACCGGCGGAATTCACATCCAGTTCGAGGAGCATGAGGCCCTCGATTCCGCCAAGAAGATCCTGACCCACGCCATCAAGAACTTCAAGAAGCGCGGCAAGTGCTTCATCCCCCAGGAAACCAAGATGGACGTGGTGGTGGGTTTCAGCCATGAAACCATCAATACCATGTTGGGCGGCCGTTTCCGCGCCAGCTACCGGCCCTTGAACGACAACATCATCAATGGCCGCATCCGCGGGGTGGCCATCATTGTCGGCTGCGACAACTTCAAGCTGGCGGACGACACCCATGAAACCATCGTCAGGGAGTTGCTGAAAAACAACATCCTCGTCCTGGCCACGGGCTGCGCCGCAACCTCTCTGGGCAAGGCCGGGCTGCTCAATCCCGAGGCCGCTCGTTTCTGCGGCGACAGCCTGAAAGAGGTCTGCGAGACCGTGGGTATGCCGCCGGTATTGCATATGGGTTCTTGTGTCGATAACTCCCGGATCCTCATCGCCGCCACCGAGATGGTGCGACAGGGCGGTTTGGGCGATGATATCTCCGATTTGCCCGCCATCGGCACCGCTCCTCTGTGGATGAGCGAAAAGGCCGTGGCCATCGGTCAGTACTTCGTGGCCAGCGGCGCCCAGGTTGTCTTCCAGAATCTGCCTGTGACCGGGGCCAAGAATTTCAACAAGTATCTCACCGAAGGGCTGATGGGCCAGGTGGGGGCGCATTGGAATATCGCTTCGGAACCCTTGGAGATCGCCCGGATCATGATCGAAAAGATCGAGGCAAAGCGCGACGCCCTGGGCATCAACAAGAAGAAAGAGCGTGTCCTCTTCGACATGGATATGCGTCGTGATCTTGGCGGCGGCGGGTTGAAGGACGTTGGTTGCCACGGCCCGAGCGCGTCTTGATCTTTTTTTGATAGAGTGTGCTTTTTTTTAGAAGCAAGAATTAAGGATAAGGATCGTAACCGATGAAATCGGGAAGCCGTTTAGAACGGATTTTAACATCAGGAGAGTTCGCCGTAACCGGCGAGCTGGGGCCGCCCAAGAACGGCAATGCCGAACATGTTCGGGAAAAGGCCCGGCTGCTGAAGGGAAGTGTTGACGCCGTCAACATCACCGACTGCCAGACCGCCATTGTCCGCATGTCCAGCATCAGCGCCGGTCTGCTGACCCTGGCCGAAGGGGTTGAGCCGGTCATCCAGATGACCTGCCGCGACCGCAACCGGATCGGGATGCAGAGCGATATCCTCGGCGCCGCCGCCCTGGGGCTCAAGAACCTGCTCTGCCTAACGGGCGACCACCAGAAGTTCGGCAACCATCCCGGCTCCAAGGGCGTCTTTGATATGGACTCCATCCAGCTCTTGGGCATGGTCAAGACCATGCGGGATGAGAAGAAATTCCAGTGCGGCGAGGTGATCAAGTCGCACGAGCCCAAGCTGTTTCTCGGCGCGGCGGCAAACCCTTTTGCCGGGCCGTCCGAGCAGTTCCGGGCCGCGCGGCTGGCAAAAAAAGTCGCCAATGGCGCTGATTTTGTCCAGACCCAGATCATCTACAATGTGGAACGCTTTGCCAGATTTATGCAGGCGGTCCGTGATCTCGGCCTCCATAAAAAAGTCCACATCCTGGCCGGGGTTACCCCGCCCAAATCCGTGGGCATGGCCCGTTACATGAAGAGCTCCGTGCCGGGCATGGATGTCACCGATGAGGTGATCAAGCGGATGCAGGGGGCCAAGGACAAGGAAGACGAGGGCATCAACATCTGTGTTGATATCATCCGCCAGGTCCGGGAGATAGAAGGGGTGGCCGGGGTGCATATCATGGCCATCGAATGGGAAAGCGCCGTGCCGGAGATCGTCAGCCGGGCAGGGCTTGCCACCCGGCCGGTCTTTGTCGACGAGCCGGTTGCCCTTGCGGCGCCGGTTTCGGCCATCGAGGTTCGGACCACGGTGGCCGGGGGTGAGGAAGGTGATGCTGTCCTGGCGGCAGCCAAGGTTGAGGCAGAAAAAATTATCGCCGCGGCCAAGGCGGAAGCCGCCCAGTACCGTGCGTCAGCCACGGCCGGGACCAGCGGTGCCGGTACGGTTGATCAGGCAAGGATTGAAATAGAAGAAGCAGGAGAGGATGCGATGAACGAAAAAGAACGGCAGATGGCGCTTGACTCGGTACGTCTCGGTCTCGATGCGCTGAAAAAGGCCTACGGCTTGTCGGACGATCAATTTGATGCGCTGGTGAAATTTGCCGGGGCAGAGGCTATTCTCAAGCGCGAGCCGTTGCTCGCCGTTCCTGCTTCTCCGGCCCCAGCCCCAGTTGCGCAGGCAGCTCCGGCTGCACCTGCGCCGGTACCGGACGAGAGCGCGGCCAAGAAAGCTGCCGAGGCTGCGGCCGCGGATGAGGCCAAAAAAGCGGAAGCCGCCAAGAAGGCAGCCGCCGACAAGGCTGCGGCAGAGGCGAAGACAGCCGAAGCGGCGAAAAAGGCAGCCGAGGCTGCGGCCGCCGACGAGGCGAAAAAGGCGGAAGCCGCCAAGAAAGCCGCCGCTGACAAGGCTGCGGAAGCGGCCAAGAAACCCGCCGCGCCCGAGGCGAAGAAGGCTGCCCCGGCAGCTTCCGCTGCTGCGGTTGGCGCGGCGGAACTCGCCTGCGAAAAAACGCCCCTGAGCGAACGGGCTGCCAAGGTTCCCGAAGCCTCCTACAAGCAGGCATACACTGGCGCCATCCGCGAGACGGCTCTGGGCGAAGGGCCAAGCGGCATTAAGGTGGGCGGTTCAAACACCCTGTCGTTCCATCTCTTTGAAGGAACCATGGGCAACAGCCCCAAGATCGCCTTTGACGTGCTTGACGTGAAACCCGATGAATGGCCGGACTCCCTGGCCCGTCATTATCAGGACGTTTTGGACAATCCCGTGGCCTGGGCCCAGAAATGCGTCAAGGAATACGGCGCCGACGCCATCTGCATCTCCATGGTCAGCACCGACCCCAACGGCCTGAACCGGCCCGCGGGCGAAGCGGCAAAAGCCGCGGCCGAGGTGGTGAAAAGCATCGAGGTGCCGGTTATTGTCTGGGGTTGCGGCAACGGCGAAAAGGACACGGAAACCCTGCGGGAGATCACTTCACTGATCGGCGACAAGAAGGTGTGTCTGGCTCCGCTTTCCGACAGCAACTACCGGGCCATCGGCGCCACGGCCATGGCCTTCCAGTATCCCATGGTCGCTGCCTCGCCCATCGACGTGAACCTGGCCAAGCAGCTCAACATTCTCCTTGAGAACCTCGGGGTCTCCCTGGATTCCGTGTTGATCGACCCCTCCATCGGCGCGCTGGGCTACGGCATCGAGTACACCTACTCGGTCATGGAGCGGATTCGTCTTGCCGCCCTGACCCAGAAGGACGAGAAGCTGCAGGTGCCCTTTATCTGCAACCTGGGCCGTGAGGTCTGGAAGGCCAAGGAATGCCGGTTGCCCTCCGACGAGATGATCGGCGACCAGGAGACCCGGGGTATTCTCATGGAGGCCATCACCGCTTCCTGCATGCTGATGGCGGGCGGCGAATTGATGATCATGCGGCATCCGAGGGCGGTTGCTCTGACCAAGTCGCTGATCAATGGACTCATGGGATAAATATCTGAAATTGTGCATTTATCGACTGTAATGCTGAAAAGCCTCACAGGGTTAAAGAGGAGATTACAAAATGTCTAAGATCATCTATTCAGCCGCCATCCGCGGGGCTCACAAGATTGTTGATATGGCGGAAGCGAAGTTCGAGGAGGTCCTCAAGAAGTACGGGCCAGAGCAGGAGGTGCATTTCCCGAACACCGCCTATTTCCTGCCGATTATTTACAGTATGCTGGGCGCCAAGGTGCAGAATCTGGGCGACATGAAGGATATCTTCAAGGAATGCCGCACTCTGCTGCCCGAACAGGTGAGCGAGAACATCTGGCTGCCGTACCTTGCCCCGGCCCTTGATGCGGGCATGGCCACCTTTTTTGCCGAGGAGATGTACGAGGCCATCCGGTATCTTGAGACCCCGGATTTCTACACCAAGACCGAGGATCCGCTGGAGAACAATATCTGGCTGGGCGCTGCCGACGACGTTATCTTCCGCAAGCGCGGCGTTGAGTTTGTAGACGGCACCGCGCCCGGTTTTGCCGTGATCATGGGCACTCCGGACAACAACGAGATTGCCTCGAAGATCGCCCTTGAGCTCCAGGAGAAGAATCTTTATATCTTCATGCACGACCAGTCCAACGGCAAGAACATGGCCGAGCGCCTGATTGAAAACAAGGTGCAGGTCGGCTGGAACACCCGTCTGGTGCCCTTTGGCAAGAGCTACACCTCGGCGGTATTTGCCATCGGCTTTGCCTGCCGCGTGGCCATGGCCTTCGGCGGCATCAAGCCCGGCGACTACAAGGGCAACCTGATCTACAACAAGGACCGGACCTTTGCTTTTGTCATGGCCTTTGGCCCGGTTTCCGACGAGTGGTACGCCAACGCGGCCGGCGCCATCAACTGGGGCTTTCCCACCATCTCCGACTACGATATCCCCGAGATACTGCCCACCGGGATTTGTACCTACGAGCACGTGGTCAGCCAGGTGCCCCACGAGGAGATCGTCCAGAAGGCCATCGAGGTGCGGGGGCTGAAGGTCAACGTCACCAAGATCGATATCCCCTTGTCCTTCGGCCCGGCCTTTGAGGGCGAGCGTATCCGCAAGGACGATCTGTTCATGGAATGCGGCGGCGGCAGAACCTCGGGGGTTGAGGTTCTGGTTTCCAAGGATATGTCCGAGGTGGAGGACGGCAAGGTCACCGTCGAAGGGCCGGACATCAAGGATCTCCAGGTGGGCCAGAATGTGCCCCTCGGCATCCTGGTCGAGGTTGCCGGGCGCGGCATGCAGTCGGACTTCGAGCCCATCCTCGAGCGTCAGTTCCATCACCTGATCAACTACATCCAGGGCATCATGCACATGGGCCAGCGGAACATCATGTGGCTCCGGATCGGCAAGGCCGCGGTGGAAAAGGGCTTTTCCTTCTCCCACATCGGCAAGGTGCTGCACGGCAAACTGCATCAGGAGTTCGGCGCCATTGTCGATAAGATCCAGGTCAAGATCTACACCGAACTCGACAAGGTGGAAGAGGTTCAGGAGCTGGCCCGCAAGGTCTATGCCGAGCGCGATGAGCGTTTGGGCTCCATGACCGACGAGACCGAGGAGATCTTCTATTCCTGCACCCTGTGCCAATCCTTTGCTCCGAGCCATGTCTGCGTTATCACCCCGGAGCGGATCGGCATGTGCGGCGCCTACAACTGGCTGGACGGCAAGGCCTCCTACCAGATCAACCCCACCGGCCCCAACCAGCCGATCCAGAAAGGCGACTGCCTGGATGAGAAGCTCGGCCGCTTCAAGGGGATCAACGATTTCGTCGATCAGACCTCCCGCGGGGCTGTAACCGATCTTGCCTTGTACTCCCTGATGAACAGCCCGATGACCGCGTGCGGCTGTTTCGAAGCCATTGCCGCCATGCTGCCCCAGTGCAACGGGATCATGGTGGTCAACCGCGATTACAGCGGCATGACGCCTTCCGGGATGAAGTTTACTTCCTTGGCCGGCATGGCTGGCGGCGGTGCGCAGACCCCTGGTTTTATAGGGGTTTCCAAGCATTTCATGACCAGCCCCAAGCTCTTTGTCGCCGAGGGCGGCCTCAAGCGCATGGTCTGGCTGCCCAAGATGATGAAGGAAGAGATCAAGGACAAACTCATCGAGCGTTGCAAGGAAATCGGCATGCCGGAGTTTTACGACATGATCGCCACCGAGGAGAACGGCACCACGGAAGAGGAAATCCTCGCCTTCATGAAGAAGGTCGGTCATCCGGCTCTTGAGATGGAAGCGATTGTTTAAAAAAAGATAGGTTTAAGGAGAAAGGTGCAAGGTTAAAGGCGAAAGCGCAACATCATGTTCACGCTTCTATCTCCTCGACCTTGTGCCTTTAACCTTTAACCTTTAACCTATTTTCTGGAGGAACAGACAGATGGCTTTAACAGGTATTCAAATCCTCAAGATGCTTCCCAAGAAGAACTGCGGGGAGTGCGGCATCCCGACCTGTCTTGCTTTTGCCATGAAGGTGGCGGCCGGGCAGACGGAAATCGGCGAATGCCCGTATGTGAGCGATGAGGTCAAGGAGCAGATCGGCGAAGCATCCGCCCCTCCGATCCGGACTGTTAAAATCGGCGCAGGCGACAGCGCCTATGCCACCGGCGGCGAGACCTGCCTGTTCCGCCATGAAAAACGTTTCGAGAACCCCACCGGTATCGCGGTGCTGGTCACCACCGAGATGAACGAGGCCGATGTCGATGGCCGCATCGCTCGGTTCAAGAACCTCCGCTACGAGCGGGTAGGGGTTCTGCTCAAGGCCGACCTCATTGCCATCAAGGACACCAAGGGCGACAGTGCTGCCTTTACCGCCCTGACCAAGAAGGTGCTGGACACCGCCCTTGATGCCGGGATCATCCTGATGAGCGACAAGGGTGACAATCTCAAGGCTGCCGCTGCGGCCTGCGGGGAGCGCAAGCCTCTGCTCTACGCAGCCACCGCCGACAATGCCGAGGCCATGGCCGCTGTGGCCAAGGAGACCGGGTGCCCGCTGGTTGCCAAGGGCACAAACCTCGACGACACCGTGGCTGTTTCCGAAAAACTGCTGGCCGCGGGCCTCAAGGATCTCATGCTCGACTCCGGCGCCCGCACGATCCGCGCCGCCTTGGAAGACAGCGTGGTGGGGCGGCGTTCCGCCATCCGTGCCAAATTCAAGCCCCTGGGTTTCCCCACCATCACCTTCCCCTGCGAGATCTCCGCGGATCCGTTGATGGAGGCCATGGTCGCCTCGGTGCTCATCGCCAAATACGCCGGTATCGTGGTGCTTTCCGACCTGCAGGGCGATATCCTTTTTCCGCTCCTGCTGGAGAGGCTGAACATCTTCACCGATCCGCAGCGGCCCATGGTGGTGCAGGAAGATGTGTACAACATCAACGGCCCCACCGAGGATTCGCCGGTGCTGATCACCTGCAACTTCTCGCTCACCTACTTCATCGTTTCCGGCGAGATCGAGGGGAGCAAGGTGCCTTCCTGGCTGCTGATCAAGGACACGGAAGGGCTTTCGGTCCTCACCGCCTGGGCGGCCGGCAAGTTCGGCGCGGATATGATCGCGGCCTTCATGAAGAAATCCGGGATCGAGTCCAAGGTCAAGCATCGGGAGCTCATTATCCCCGGCTACCTTGCCTCCATGAAGGGCGAGCTTGAGGAAGAGCTGGCCGGTTGGACCATTACCATCGGCCCCCGTGAAGCCGGGCATCTGCCCGCCTTCCTCAAGGAATGGAAACCCGCGGCTTAAAAAATAGGCGCAAGGGGCAAGATTAAAGGACCAAGGATAAAATCTTGTGTCCGGCGCCTTAGCCTTTGGCCTTGAACCTTTAGCCTTGAACCTATCTTCTATGAATATCACAATCAACGGGTATGAAATTGTTGCCGAGGAAGGGATTTCCATCCTGGAAGCGGCAAAACGGGCGGATATCCATATCCCGACCCTCTGCCACGTGAACAAGGCGACCTCGGACATTCCGTGCGGGATCTGCGTGGTCAGCGTGGAAGGGGTGGAGGAGCCGGTGCGGTCCTGTGTAACACCGGTAAGCGAAGGGATGCGGATCACCACCGATTCCAAAGAGCTGCAGGCCAAGCGCAACGAGCGCATGACCCTCCTGATGGAGACCCATTTCGGCGACTGCAAGGCGCCCTGCAACCTCACCTGTCCCGGGCAAATCAACGTGCAGGGCTATATCGCCCATGTGGCTAAGGGCCAGTACGAAGAGGCCCTGCGTTTGGTCATGGAGCGCAACCCCTTTCCCTTTTCCGTGGGCAGGGTGTGCCCCAGGTTCTGCGAAACCCGCTGCCGCCGGATTCTCGTGGATGAGCCGGTGTCCATCAACCATCTCAAGCGTTTTGTCGCCGACTGGTGCATGGCGCATAAGATCGACCTGCGCATCCCCCGCGACCCTGCTACCGGCAAGAAGATCGCCGTTATCGGCGGCGGGCCTTCCGGCCTGACCGGTGCGTATTATCTGGCGCGCAAGGGCCACGATGTCACGGTGTTCGAATCCGCCCCCAAGCTCGGCGGCATGCTGCGCTACGGCATCCCCGACTACAAGATTCCCCAGGATGTGCTGGATTACGAGATCAGCACCATTCTGCGCATGGGGATCAATGTTCGCCTGAGCCAGAAATGGGGCGAAGATTTCACCCTGCAATCTCTCAAGGACCAAGGCTACGAGGCCATTCTCATCGCCACCGGCACCCCGGTGGACGAGCGTCTCGATGTTCCGGGCTGCGCCCTGCCCAAGGTGATCCCGGCCACGAAATTCCTGCGGGATATGTCCGAGGGTAAGGGAACCAACTATGGCCGCTCCGCCGTGGTGTTCGGCGGCAACAACGTGGCCATGGAGGTTGCCCGCTCTTTGCTGCGCAAGGAAGTCGGTCAGGTCACCATCATCTATCCCCGGGCCCAGACCGAGATGCCGGCCAACCAGCGCAATATCCGGGTGGCGGAAAAAGAGGGCGTGCAGTTTCTGCTCATGGCCGCGCCGGTGAATTTCAGCGATACCGACAACGGCATCAGCGTGCAGTTGATCCGGACCAAGCTCGGTGAGCCCGACGATAAAGGCATCCGCTACCCAGAGGCGATCCCCAATTCCACGGTGAATATCAAGGCCGACACCGTTATTGTCGCCCAGGGCTTGAGCGCCTGCCACGAGAGATTCGACGGCGGCGAACTGGAAGCCTCTCTGGAACTGACCCCGAAATACAACGTCAAGGCTAATCCCCGAACCTCGCTGACCAACCATCCCGGCATCTACGCGGCCGGCGATGTGACCAGCGGCCCGCGTTCGGTGATTCAGGCCGTGGTCGCGGCCCGGCGGGCAGCGGAGAACATCCACGCCCAGGTCATGGGCATCACCAAGACCGTGGCCGAGAGCCGCTTCAACTTCAGCCGGGGCAAGGGCTTCGACGATGTGGACCTCCGCAATTTCGAGGGGATCAACATCAAGCTGCGCGAGAAGATGCCCACCCGGCCGCCTCAGATCGCTACCCAGGATTTCAGCGAGATCAAACTCGGCTTTTCCGAACAGATGGCGATCACCGAGGCCAAGCGCTGCCTCTCCTGTGGCTGCCGCGCCTATGACCGTTGCGACCTGAAAAAACTGGCCACGGATTTTGGCCTTGATCCGACCCGGACCGGGATGGCGGTAAAACCGATCTACACGGAAAAAATCAGCCATCCCATGATTCTGGTGGACTTGAACAAGTGCATCTACTGCAAGCGCTGCCAGAACAGTTGCGAATACAATGCCCTGGAAATCAGTGCCGACGATGTCGATGACAAGGGACGGCCGGTTGGTTTGCGGTTCAGGTTCAAGGAGAACTGCGTCAACTGCGGCGCCTGCGTGGATAACTGCTCCACCGGCGCCCTGAACAAGAAAGACTCTCTGGTGCCGGTGATCAACGAAGAGATCCGCGAGGTTCGCTCCACCTGTCCTTACTGCGGGGCAGGCTGCCAGATCATCCTCAAGGTCAAGGGCAATACCCTGATGGAAGTCACCGCGGATCCTGACCTGGCGCCCAATTACGGGGCGCTCTGCGTCAAGGGCAGGTTCGCGCATAATTTTGTGCAGCACAAGGAGCGGCTGACCAAACCCCTGGTGCGCCGGGGCTCCCAACTGGTGGAGACGAGCTGGGAAGATGCCCTGAATATGGTGGCCAAGCGTTTCTTCGACCTCAAGGCCATGTACGGGCCGGATTCCATTTCCGGTTTCAGTTGCGCCCGGGCCAGCAACGAAGAAAACTATCTCATGCAAAAATTCATGCGGACAGCGATCGGAACGAATAATATCGATCACTGCGCCCGACTCTGACACGCTCCCACGGTGGCCAGTTTGGCCCTCACCTTCGGCAGCGGCGCAATGACCAACTCCATTGCGGATACAAAGAAAACCGATCTCTTCTTCATGGTCGGCAGCAACCCGGACACCAGCCATCCCACCATCGGGTTGCGCATCCATCAGGCCGTGGACCGCGGCGCTAAACTGGTGGTGGTGGATCCCCGCCGCACCAAGCTGGCCGAGCGGGCCGATCTCTGGCTGCGCATCGTACCTGGCACCGATGTCGCCTTTTTAAACGGGATGATGCAGGTCATTCTCGAGGAAAAGCTTTGGGACAAGAAATTTGTCGAGGAGCGCACCGAGGATTTTGACGAGCTTGTCCGGCTGGTCAAGAAATATACGCCGGAGATGGTGGAAAAGATCACCGGCATCAAGGAAGAGCAACTGCGTCAGGTCGCCCGGATGTATGCGGCCGAAGGCAGACACGCAACCTTCTGGGGCATGGGAATCACCCACTATGTCACCGGCACGGACCGGGTAAAGTCCATCGCCAATCTCGCCATGCTCTGCGGCAAGATCGGCAAGGAAGGCACCGGCTGCAATCCCCTCCGGGGCCAGAATAACGTGCAGGGCGCCTGCGACATGGGGGCGTTGTTCAATACCCTGCCTGGCTACGGCGGCCTGGAAAACGGCGACCTCTTTGACAGTTACGAAAAGCTCTGGGGCATCAAGCTGCCCAGGCGTCCGGGAAAACCCGCCACCGAGGTGTGGGAGAATGTCTTTAAGGGCGATATCCGCGGCCTCTATATCTTTGGCGAGGATCCGGCGGTGGCCGACGCCAATATCGCCCATGTCCAGGCAGCCCTGGAAAAGGTCGATTTCCTGGTGGTTCAGGACATCTTCCTGACCGACACCGCGAAGATGGCGGATGTGGTGTTGCCTGCGGCCTGCTACGCGGAAAAGGACGGCACCTTCACCTGCACGGAACGCAGGGTGCAACGAATTCGCAAGGCGGTTGAGCCGCCGGGCGAGGCCAAGCCGGACTGGCAGATCATCTCCATGCTTTCCCAGCGGATGGGCTATCCCATGCACTATAATTCCGCTTCCGATATCTTTGACGAGATCTGTCAGCTCTTGCCCCAGTACAAGGGGCTGTCCTACGCGCGGCTGGAAAAGGTCGGGTTGCAGTGGCCGGTGCCGGATCAGCATCATCCCGGCACCACGGTGCTCCACACCGAAAAGTTCACCCGCGGCAAGGGGTTGTTTATCCCCGAGGATTACATTCCCCCGGTGGAGCTGCCCGACGAGGAATATCCGCTGCTGTTCACCACCGGCCGCGATATTGCCCGCTACAACTTCAGCAGCATGACCGGCAAGACCACGGAGATCGACGAGGTCAGCCCGGAGTGCTTTGCCGAGGTGCATCCCGCGGATGCCGAGCGTCTGGGGCTCAAGGAGAAAAACTGGGTGCGGCTCACCTCGCGGCGCGGTTCCGTGGTGTTGCGGGCCATCATCACCGACCGGACCCAGGAGGGCACCATCTTCACCACCTACAACCATTTGCAGGCGCTGGTGAATATGCTGACCTTGGACGCCCTGGATCGTCTTTCCAGGACCCCGGAATACAAACTGTGCGCCATCAAGGTTGCAGTGTTGGGCGATGAATTGCCGGACTGATCTGTATTGGAGTGCGGTTTGGGCTCCTAAGCCGTCAGTTGAAAATAATTGTACTATTGGAAATGCCATGACCGGCATAAGGATCCGTAACGAAATGGTCTAGAAGCTAGGCCATTTCGAAACGGCTCCTAAATTTTTTAATTTGAGTGGAGTTACACGATGGGACAAGCAAAAGATAAAGCTGAGTTGAGCAGCTTGTCTGCTCAACCGAAACTTATGCCTTCTGGGGCTAAAAAATCAGGAACGGTCATGGTCGTCGGCGGCGGTATCGCCGGGGTTCAGGCGGCCCTTGATTTGACCGAGCTTGGCTACTATGTCTATCTGGTAGAAAAGTCCGCGGCCATTGGCGGCGCCATGGCGCAGTTGGATAAAACCTTTCCAACCAACGACTGTTCGCTCTGAATACTCGCACCTAAGCTGGTAGAGGCCGGTCGGTCTCCCAATATCGAAATTCTGAGCAATGCCGATTTCCTTTCCCTTAACGGAAAGCCGGGCAATTTTACCGCCAAGCTGCGGATGCGTCCGCGCTATATCGACGCGGACAAGTGCACGGCCTGCGGCCTGTGTACCAAGTACTGCCCCAGGCATCTGGTGGATCAGTACAACGAGGGCTTGGCCGTAACGCGGCCCATCCACATCGACTATGCCCAGGCCGTGCCCGCCACCTATTTCATCGATCCGGAGGCGTGCCTGTATCTCAAGCACGGCACCTGCCAGATCTGCGTCTGCACCTGCCAGAGCAAGGCCATTGACTTCAGCCAGAAGGCAGAGGAAAAGGAGATCCAGATCGGGGCGGTGATCATGGCCCCGGGCTTTGGCCGCATTCCCGATGCAACCCTGGCCAAGTACAGCTACGGCCAGCATCCGGATGTCATGACCAGCCTGGAGTTCGAGCGCCTGCTCTGCGCCTCCGGCCCCTTTGAGGGCGAGGTCAAGTGCCTCTCCGACCGCAGGCATCCCAAGAAAATCGCCTTTATCCAGTGCGTGGGTTCCCGGGACCTCGGCTGCAACAACGGCTACTGTTCCTCGGTCTGCTGCATGTATGCGATCAAGGAGGCCATGGTTGCCAAGGAGCATGACCCCGAGGTGGAAATCACCATCTACTACATGGACATGCGGACCCAGGGCAAGGGCTTTGACGCCGCCCAGAAGAAGGCGGAGTCCATGGGGATCAGGTTTGTCCGCGCCCGGGTGGCGGATGTGATGCCGTGGGAGAAGAATCTCAAGCTGACCTATTCCACCCTGGACGGGACGCACAGCTTCGAGCCCTTTGATATCGTGGTGCTCTCCGTGGGCCTCGACGCCCCGGCCGACGCCAAGAACCTTGGCGAGATCGCCGGTTTTGCCCTGAATAACTACGATTTCTGCAAGACCGAGACCTTTGCCCCCTTGCTCACCACCAGGCCCGGGGTCATGGTGGCCGGCGCCTTCCAGGGGCCCAAGGACATCCCGGAAAGTGTCACCCAGTCCAGCGCGGCCGCCGGGTTGGTGGCCGGGTTGATTGCCAAGGATCGCGGCAAGGCCTTGGTGCACAAGACCTATCCGAAAGAACAGAAGACCGGCAAGGATGAAGAGGTCCGTATCGGCGTCTTTGTCTGCCATTGCGGGATCAACATCGGCAGCGTCGTCGACGTGCCTGCGGTTGAGCAGTACACCGAAGGCATGGAAGGCGTGGTCTACCATGCCCAGAGCCTGTACAGTTGTTCGCAGGACGCCCAGGAGGTGCTCAAGGCAAAGATCAAGGAGCACAACCTCAACCGGGTGGTCATTGCCGCCTGTTCGCCAAGAACCCATGAGCCGCTCTTCCAGGAAACCCTGAAGGACGCGGGTCTCAACCGCTGTCTCTTCGAGATGGTCAATATCCGCGACCACTGCTCCTGGGTTCATGCCAACGAGCCTGCGGCCGCGACGCAAAAGTCCAAGGATCTGGTGCGCATGGGCATTGCCAAGGCCCGCCACATCCAGCCCCTGCCCGAGCAGACCGTGCCGGTTACCCCCAAGGCCCTGGTTTTGGGGGGCGGGGTGGCAGGATTGACCGCGGCCCTGACCTTAGCTGAGCAGGGCTTTCAGACCACGGTGGTGGAAAAGGAAGCGACCCTGGGCGGTCATCTCCAGCATCTCTCCTTCACCCTGCAGGGCGACACGGTGTCCACGGTTTTGGGCAATCTGACCGACACGGTGAAAAAGAACAAGAAGATCGAGGTGCTGACCAATACCGAATTGACCCAGGTCAACGGCTTTGTCGGCAACTTCAGCTCGGTGCTCACCACGACCAAGGGCAAGAAGGCTACGGAAACCACCCTTGATCATGGGGTAATCATCATCGCCACCGGCGGTCGCGAGCATCGGCCCGAGTTGGTACTGGGCAACCCGGTGAAATACTCCGACGCCATCGTTACCCAGCGCGAGCTGGAGCAGCGGCTGTCCGGCAAGGGCAAGAACCTGGCGCCCAAGTCGGTGGTCATGGTGCAGTGCGCGGGTTCCCGGGGTGATGATCTCAACTATTGCAGCAAGGTATGCTGCAACCATGCGGTGAAAAACGCCCTCAAGATCAAATCTCTTGACCCGGCCTCACAGGTGGTGGTGCTCTACCGCGACATGCGCACCTACGGCTTTGCCGAAGACGCCTACCGCGAGGCCAGGGAAAAAGGGGTGGTCTTCATCCCCTACACCATGGACAACAAGCCCAAATTCAAGGCCAGCGGCAAGAAGACCAGCGTCACCTTTTACGATCCGATCCTGCGCGACGAGGTCACCATGACTCCGGAGGTGCTGACCCTAAGCGTCGGCATCGTGGCCGAAGGGACCGAGGAGATCAGCAAGCTCCTCAAGGTGCCGGTGAACGAAGACAAGTTCTTCCTCGAAGCCCATGTAAAGCTGCGGCCGGTGGAATTGCCGGTGAGCGGGGTCTATGTCTGCGGCCTGGCCCATTCGCCCAAGCCGGTTGAGGAGATCATCGTCCAGGCGCAGGCGGCGGCGGCCAAGGCTTCCATCCCGCTCTGCAAGGGCTTTGTTTCGGTGGAGCCCACCATTTCCTGCGTGGACAAGGAAGCGTGCATCGGCTGCGGCCTGTGCGAATCGCTCTGCCCGTATCAGTCCATTCGGATCATCAAGGACGAAAACGGCAAGCGCAAGGCCGAGACCATCACCGCCTCCTGCAAGGGTTGCGGCATCTGCGCCTCGCATTGCCCGGTATTCGCCATCTCCATGGGCGGCTTCACCGACGAACAGATCAACGCGCAAATCACCGCCTTTGGTGCACAATAGAGGAGCAGTTATGAGTCAGAACGATTTCAACCCGAAGATCCTGGGGTTTCTCTGCAACTGGTGCTGCTATGCCGCAGCGGACAGTGCCGGGGTTTCCCGTTACCAGTATCCGCCGAACCTGCGGACCATCCGGGTGATGTGCACCGGACGTCTCGATCCGGCCTTTGTCCTGCGCGGTTTTGCCGAAGGCGCCGACGCCATCTTCTCGGGTGGCTGACAACTCGGTGAATGCCATTACCAGGTTGGTAATTACGACGCGATGGGTGTGAGTGCAGTGGTGAAAAAGGTTCTGGCCGAGGTCGGGATCAAGCCGGAGCGGTTTGGTCTGCAGTGGGCCTCAGCGGCGGAGGCGCCGCGCTTTGTCAAACTGATCACCGATTTTACCATGAAGACCAAGGCGCTCGGCCCCATAGGCCAGGCCGAAGGCTTGAGCCCCGAGGAGTTGAAGGTCCGGATCAACAAGGCCCTTGCCTTGGTCAGCGACCGCAAGCTGCGGATCGCCCTGGGCAACGCCACCAAGACCATCCGGAAAGAATCGATCTTTACCCAGGAAGGGATCACCGCCGTGATCGAAGACAAGCTGGGCAAGACCATCACCGCCGGGTTGGAAGGCGGTGGCCCGGAGGCTGCCGTAGCGAAGAAATAAACGGTGCACGCATTCTAGAAGAAGATGAGCCAACGGGAGGTGCGAACATCTGTTCGCCCCTCCCGTTTTTTAATAGTAGTAGAGCTTTTGCCAAGACTCCCGTATAGTCCATCCGTCGGATTACCGTCGCCTGACATATCAGGAATTTCCTGATATGTCATACAATTCCCTCCTTGAAACATTCACCCTCCATCGCAGGATTGTCTCAAATTTAAATTATTTCAGTATGATGGGAGTTAATCTCCTAGCACAACATTCCTGGCACAGATTCTGCTTTTCATTACAACAGCACACACTAAGCCGAAGGCCAAGCAGCCGGATCTTAACCGTGGTTGAGGCGCAGGCCTGCTTTCCCACTCTGGGGAGTTCGATCGACATCACCACCAAATGGGCATCATCAATGCCGGCTTGGTGGTCTCTGGGTATGCGGCAAAAACGCATTCCGCGTGCGAAATCGGCAACAGCACAGCTTTCCGGTATTATTTCTCAACCCAGTACGTTGGACAATCTTCCGGGACAGTCCGCACAATTTCTTGCTGAGCCTCCGGTCATAGCGAAATACTTCACTATGACCGGATTCTTGGACTACGTTGCGTAAAGGATACATAGTGGGCGTCGGCATTCTAATTGGTTATTTCGCAAAACATGATGATGCGCGCAAGGCCCTTGGGGAACTGGCGAGGCGGAACTTCCACCGCACCGCCTTGGTGCACAAGAGGACGAACGGAGAAGTTCACATAAGGGATACCTTTCTCTGGCGTCGTACCTACGGCGTGGCCCTGGCTGCCATTTTTTCCGGCGGGATCGCCGGAGTTGCTTTTTTCGTTCTGGCAGGGTTGGGCTTGCTTCCGCGCGGAGCCCTTTTTACGCTGACTCTGTTCATGGCAACGGCCACAATCGGCGCCATGGCAGCGCTATTATGGCTACGACGCTCCAGGTATGGGGTCGAGTCAGGGATCATACGTGACCACGCCCGTTGGCTTGTCTCCGGGGAATCGGTGCTGATTCTCCAAGCGCCTGTCGAATCTTTACAGCGCCCGGTGGTACTGCTGAGGGAAATCGGCGATATCCCTCCGACGCTGTTCGTCATGCATCGCAAGTGCGAGCGGCGGGCTGAAGCGCGGAGCATCAAGGTAAAGCTTTCCCCTGCCCAGGTTTTGGAGCATGCGCAACGCCATGCCAGGGAGCAGCAGGTGGACCTGAAGCCGCATCGCAGTTTTGAGCTGCTCAAGCGTCTCAAGCATTCCCGTCAATGGGTTCGGCAGGTCTGTACGGACCTTGCCGCGGCGAGCCGCTTGGAACAAAAAGCCACGCCGGCGGCCGATTGGATTCTTGATAACGAGTACATTCTGGAAGGAAATACCCGCGATGTATTACGGAACCTTCCCCGGCGTTTTTACCAGCAATTGCCCACCCTGGCCTCTGACCCTTTTCGCGGTTTGCCGTGCGTCTATGGTATGGCCAAGAACCTTGTTGCTCACACGGAGCTGCGTCTTGACCGGGAGAATATCCTGGCGTTTATCGAGGCCCACCAATCCGTGCGCACGCTGACCATTGGCGAGCTCTGGGCGACCCCGCAAATGCTGCGCATCGCGCTGATTGAGAGCATCCAGAACCTGGCCGTCACCGCCCTGACCAATCTGCGTGAGCGGCAGTTGGCGGACTTTTGGGCGAATCGATTGTTCGCCGCCAATCGCCGCGATGCCAGCCACCTCTTTGCAATTCTTGAGGAACTTGCTGCCTCGGAGGTGGTTCCCAGCCCGTATTTCGCGACGCAGTTGGTGGGGTTGCTGTACGACGAGGCTGCTGCCTTGGCGCCGGTCAAAAACTGGCTTGAGCGTACGCTGAAAACCTCGCTGCACGACCTCAATCTGCGTGAGCAGAACCGGCAGACCAGGGAGCAGTTGGCCAGCGGCAATGCCTTCACCAGTTTGCGCCAGCTTGCCCTGCTTGATTGGCGGGAGATCTTCGAGCAGCTCAGCCGGGTGGAGCAGGTGTTGCGCCGCGATCCGTCCGGAATCTATCTTGCAATGGATTTCGCAACCCGCGACCGTTGCCGCCGGGCGATCGAAGACCTTGCCCGCGCTGCCGGCCAGACTGAACAACAGGTTGCCGAGCGTGTCATCACGCTGGCAACCCAGGCAGGGCATGAAGCAACAGACGATGCACAACGCGGCTGCGTCACCACCTGGCTAATCGGCAAGGGGCGGGCTGAACTGGCCCAGTTGTTGGGTTGCCGTGAAAAGTTCCATTACCGCATGTTGGAATGGATCTATTGCCATCACCCCGCTCTTTACGCCTTCGGCATCGGCGGCTTCTCCGCGCTGTTTGTTTTTCTGATCGTTGTTTTTGGCTTGCTCCCCGGCTTCGGCCAGACTGGGCCATCGCTGCCCATCCGGGTTGGGCTGGTCCTGCTCCTGCTGATTCCGGTCAGCCAGTTGGCCATCGAGGTGGTCAATTACCTGATCACGCGATTTTTGCCGCCCCGGCCTTTGCCCAAGATGGATTTTGAGAAGTCTGGAATTCCGGATGCCTACCGCACCTTGGTGGTCGTGCCGATGATGCTGGTGAATGCGGAGACGATCCAAGACGAAGTGGAAAAGCTGGAGATTCGCTACCTGGCCAACAAGGAAGCAAATCTCTTCTTCAGCCTGTTCTCGGACTACACCGATTCCGCCACGTTTTCCCGTGAAGAGGACAACGGGCTGCTCGAAATCGCGCGAGCATGCCTGACAGAGCTCAATACACGCCATGGCGGCGAGCGTTTTTTCCTCTTCCATCGGGAACGCACCTGGAGCGAATCCGAGCAGAAATTCATCGGCTGGGAGCGCAAACGGGGCAAGCTTGAGGAACTGAATTGCCTGATCGACGGGACGCGGCCGGAAAATGCGCCTGCTTTGGTATATGTGGGCGACCCGGAGCAATTGGCGGATATCCGCTTCATCATTACCCTGGACAGCGACACCCAGTTGCCGCACGCCTCGGCCCGCAGACTGGTCGAGACCCTGGCGCACCCCCTCAATCAGCCCCGCTTCGATGCCGCAGGCAGGATCATGGACGGCTATACCATCATCCAGCCGCGGGTGAGCCCGACCTTACCGAGCACGAGCGCCTCGGTCTTCAGCCGGCTTTTCAGCGATGCAGTGGGGATCGACCCCTATACCCAGGCGATTTCCGATGTCTATCAGGACTTAAGCGGGGAAGGATCGTATCACGGCAAGGGGATCTACGATGTCCGCGCCTTCAGCCGGGTACTCTCCGGCCGCTTCCCTGAAGAGTGGGTGCTGAGCCATGACCTGCTCGAAGGGGCGTATGTCCGCGTTGGTCTGGCCAGCGATATTGAGCTTTTTGATGATTTTCCGCAAGGGTATCAGAGCTACAGCAGTCGGGCCCATCGCTGGATTCGTGGGGATTGGCAGATAGCGGGGTGGATTTTTTCGCATGTTCCCCAGGCTTCGGGCGGACAGGGACCGAACCCGCTTTCCCCCTTGAACCGTTGGAAGATCCTCGACAATTTGCGCCGGAGCCTCCTGCCGATCACGAGCCTGCTCCTGTTGACCGCCTCCTGGTGTATCTCCCCGAAGATCGGTGGAATCGCCACGCTGGTGGTCGGCATGCAACTGCTCTTTCACCCCTTGGCGCAGCCCTTCACCATGGCTACCACCCACAAGGGATTGATGTACTTCTCCCCGACCAAACTCTTGCACGACCTGCTGCGGGCCGTTATCGATGGGGCGCTGTTGCCGCACCAGGCAGCGGTGGCCCTGGATGCCATCGTCAAGGTCTGCTACCGCCGCCTGATCTCGCAACGCAACTTATTGGAGTGGACTGCCCAATCAACCCATTGGCGCGCCTCCCGTCACCAACCGCTCTTTCTCGCGCACCTGGCTCTGGGGAGCCTCTTCAGTATGATCGTGGGTGCGGCGATCTGGCTTGTCATGCCGGCCAGCCTGCCTGTTGCCGCGCCCTGGCTCGTGTTGTGGTTTTTCTCCCCGTTGTTCGGCTGGCTTCTCAATCTGCGCCCCATCGAACAGCGCCGGGAAAAACCGTTACCCGAGACGGACCGCCGTTTCCTCCGGCAGGTTGCCCGGCGGACTTGGCGCTATTTCTCATCCTATGTCAACGCCGAAACTTCCTGGTTGCCCCCGGATAACTACCAGGTTGCCCATCAGAACAGTCTGGCCATGCGAACCAGCCCGACCAACATCGGCCTCTGGCTGACCAGTGCTTTGGGAGCCCATGATTCCGGCTATTTGACCATGAACCAGGTCGTGGAAAAGCTTGCCAATACCATGGCAACCATTGGCCGTCTGGAGCGCCACCAAGGGCATCTTCTGAATTGGTACGATATCCAGACCCTGGTGCCGCTCGAACCCCGCTACGTCTCCACGGTGGACAGCGGCAATCTGTTGGGCGCCTTGTGGGCTTTGGGGCAGGGGCTTGACGAGTTGGTGCATGGTCCGCTTTTGGCTGGCAAGGCGTTTGCCGGTCTGGCCGATACCGGGGAAATTCTGAAGCAGGACGCAGCCTTGGAAGAAGATGCCGGTTTGTATCGGCAGACACTCGACCAACTTCTGGCTGAATGGAATGCTCCGCCCTTTGGCATCGTGGATCTCCTCCGTCTGCAACGGCGGACAGAGGTCAATGTCAGGGCGATGATCGTTGCCTCGGGGGCGGCGCCATGGGGTGCGGAACTGGAACAACAGGCCACGGCCTGGGCGCAAAACAGCGACCGCTATCTCACCTGGATCGAGATTCTCGCGGAAAAAACCGCGGAGGAGCTGGCCCCGCTGGGTTCGGTGGCTCTGCTCGCCATCCGGCATGATCTTGTACAGGCGCCCTCGCTGCACGATATTGCCCATGACCGGATCGGCTCGATCACGATTCTTCGCGTGATCCGCGAGGAATCTCTCCAGGCAAGCGCCCACCTCACCCCTTGGCTCGACCGGGTTATCAAGGCATTCGCTACCTCGCAGTGGCTGGCCGGGGAAACCCTGGGAATGGCGACCCGGCTCGGTGAGGATGTTCGTGCCTTGTCCGCGGCGCTGGACATGCGATTTCTCTATGACAGGGAAAGCAAGCTGTTTGCCATCGGATTTAATGTTTCCACCGACGTTTTGGACGTTTCCCGTTACGATCTTCTGGCCAGCGAGGCGCGGTTCGGGAGTTTCGTTGCCATTGCCCGGGGCGATATTCCCCTGGAACATTGGTTTTCCATGAGCCGACTGTATGGGGCCATTGGTCGGCAGCGGGTGCTGCTCAGTTGGACCGGAACCATGTTCGAATACCTGATGCCGCTCTTGTTCCAGTACACCTACGGCAACTCGCTTTTGGACAAGGCCGCCCGGGAAGCGGTGCAGGTCCAGATCACCTATGGCCGCAAGCGGCGCGTGCCTTGGGGTATTTCCGAATCCGCCTTCGGCAATATGGACCTCAACAAAACCTATCAGTACAAGGCGTTCGGCGTTCCGCTGCTCGGCTTGAAACGCGGCCTGGAGGAAGAGCTGGTCATCGCTCCCTATGCCACCTTGCTGGCCCTGAGTCTTGCGCCCATTGAAACCGTGCGGAATCTAAAGCAACTGGCCGGGTTGGGGCTGCTTGGTGATTATGGATATTACGAGGCCATGGATTTCAGCCGGCAAAAGCAGCGGGTGGGCAAGCGCGGGGTGATAATCAAGGCGTATATGGCCCATCATCAGGGCATGGCGTTTCTGGCCTTGACCAACTTTCTGCATGGCAACCCGTTCCCGCGCCGTTTTCACAGCGATCCACGGGTCCGTGCCTTTGAGGCGCTCCTTCAGGAACGCATCCCGACCCTGCCTACGCTGCACCTGACCTCGACGCGGGAGAATGAGCCCACCTTGCTGGGCGTAGACCAGATTGCTCCGGCGGAAAGCATCTATACCACGCCCCATACCGCCATTCCCCACAGCCTGCTGCTCAGCAACGGCCGCTATGGCGTGATGGTCACCAACAGCGGAGGCGGCTACAGTCAGTGGAGCGGCCAGGAACTCACCCGCTGGCGGTCGGATCGGACCTGTGATGCAATGGGAACCTTTTGTTTCCTGCATGAGCCCGATTCGGATCGGGTCTGGTCCAGCACCTATCACCCTGCCGATGGGAAGCTGGAAGGGTATTCGGTCAATTTTGCTCCCGACCGTGCCGTGTTCCGGCGTGACGATAACGGGCTGCATACCGAAACAGAGGTGATCGTCTCGCCGGAAGATGACGTGGAGATTCGCAGGATTACCCTGATTAACAGGACAACCCGCGTCCGCATTCTTAACCTTACCAGCTATGTTGAGCTCTCCATGGCCCCCCACCGGGCGGATCGCCAGCACCCTGCCTTTAACAAGCTGTTCATCCAGACCGAAGCGCTCCCCGAGCAACACGTTCTCCTTGCCTGCCGGCGGTCACGCAGCGAGAACGAACTGCCTCTGTTTGTGGCGCATCGTTTGACCTATGAGCCGGCAGGGGTTGACAGCCCGCTTGAAAAAGATTGGCAGTTTGAAACCGACCGGAAACGGTTCATCGGGCGTGGCCATCCCCTGGCCAAACCCATGGGGGCCACGCAAGAGCTTGGCAACAGCCAGGGATTTGTCCTTGACCCGAGCTTGAGCCTGCGGCGGAGCATCACCTTGCAGCCGGGCCAGCACACCCAGGTTTCTCTGGTGCTCGCCGCCGGTTCAAGCCGTGAAAAAGTTTTGCTGTTGATGGATAAATACTCTGAGCCTCAGGAGATCAACCGGGCCATGGATTTTGCCTGGGTCTCGACCCAGCAGCAGTTGCAGATGCTGCACATTCAACCGGATGAAGCGCGCCGCTTCCAGCAACTGGCAAGTCACCTGCTGTTTCCCAACCCTCTCTTGCGTGCGGCCGAAGAGCAACTCGCCGAGAATCGCAAGGGGCAAGCCGGATTGTGGCCCTACGGCATCTCGGGCGACCTGCCCATAGCCCTGGTTACTATTGGGGAGGCGCGGGATATCAATCTGGCCCGGCAGATGCTCCAGGCCTACACCTATTGGCGGATGCACGGCCTGTCCACCGATCTGGTGATCCTTAACGAGGAACCCGGCAGTTATGAGCGTCCGCTTCAGGAACGCTTGGAACGGTTGATTCAGGCCCATTCCCTGATGAACGGGACGGACCAGCCGGGCGCGATCTTCCTGCGCAATGCGGCGCTTATTCCCGAGGAAGATCTCAAGCTCCTCAAGTGCGTGGCCAGCGTCATGCTGGTGGCGGCCCGCGGCACGCTTCCCCAGCAATTGGCAGTGTCGACTGAAGTTCCCGAACGGCTGGAAATGCTGGCCTGGAAGCGAGCGGTCCGGGAGCCCTCGGCGCCGCTGCCCTTCATGGAGCTGCATTATTTCAACAGCCTGGGGGGCTTTACCCCGGACGGCCGTGAATACGCGATCTATCTCGGCCCCAACACCAACACCCCGGCCCCGTGGGTGAACATTATCGCCAATCCAACCTTCGGGACCATGGTCAGCGAAACCGGCTCCGGCTTCACCTGGTGCGGCAACAGCCAGCGCAATCGTCTGACCGGCTGGTCCAACGACCCGGTGCTGGACCCACCCTCGGAGGCCATGTACATCCGCGACGAGGAAAGCGGCGTATTCTGGTCGCCCACCGCCGCGCCGATCCGGGAAGCAACCGCCTACCGGGCCCGGCATGGGGCGGGGTATACGGTTTTCGAACATAACAGCAACGGGATCGAGCAGGAGCTGACCGTCTTTGTCCCCGTGGACGAGAGCGGGGGAATGCCGATCAAATTGCAACGGTTGCGGCTCACCAATGCTTCCTCCAGAAGGCGCAGACTTTCGCTGACCTACTATGTGGAATTAACCCTGGGCGAGAACCGCGAAACCTCCCAGATGCATGTGATGACCAACTGGGATGACGAAGCCCAGGCCGTGCTGGCGCAAAATCGCTACCACCCAGAGTACCCGGAGCGGGTCGCCTTCGTGGCCGTAACTCCCCAGGCCGACTCCTACGGCGGCGACCGCACCGCTTTCATCGGCCGCAACCGCACCTTGGCCAATCCGGCAGCCATGGAACTGGCCACGCTCTCACAACGGACCGGCGCGGGGCTGGACCCCTGCGCGGTGCTCCGGGTTGGACTGGAATTGTCGCCGGGCGAGCAGCGTGAGATCACCTGCATGCTCGGCCAAGCCGAGTCCCTGAACCACGCCCGGCAATTGATACTCCGTTTTCAGGAGGAGAATGCCTTGGAGGAGGCGCTCGAACAAACCCAGTCTTGGTGGGATGAACTGCTCGGCACCGTTGAAGTGCATACCCCGGAATTGGCCGCTGATCTGCTGATCAACCGCTGGCTGCAGTATCAGTCTTTAAGCTGCCGTCTCTGGGCACGTTCCGCTTTTTACCAGTCCGGCGGCGCTTTTGGTTTTCGCGATCAGTTGCAGGATGTCATGGCCTTTCTCTACGTTAAGCCGGAGCTTGCCCGCGCCCAGATCCTGTTGGCCGCCAGCCGGCAGTTCAAGGAAGGGGATGTCCAGCATTGGTGGCATGAACCTGCCGGGGCCGGAATCCGCTCGCGCATTTCCGACGATCTGCTCTGGCTTCCGTATGTGGTGGCGCAGTATGTCCGGACCACCGGCGATGCGGATATCCTCAAGGAGGAGGTCTCCTTTCTCAATGCGCCCACGCTGACCGACGATCAGTACGAGGTATTCTCCACCCCGGAGGTCACCTTGGAGCGCGCCACCCTCTTCGAACACTGCCGCCGTGCGGTCAGCCGCGGCCTGACCATCGGACCCCACGGCCTTCCCCTGATGGGAACCGGGGATTGGAACGACGGCATGAACCTGGTGGGCGCCGGGGGCAAGGGGGAGAGCGTCTGGCTTGCCTGGTTCCTCTGCGAGCTGCTGCAGGGGATGGTCGAAATGTCCAACCTGCTGCAAAAACCGGAACTGGGACGAACCTACCAAAAAGAGAGGCAGGATCTGATCCAGAGGGTGGAGCAGGCCGGCTGGGACGGGGAGTGGTATCTGCGGGGAACTTTCGACAATGGTTCCCTTCTTGGCTCCGCGGAAAACACGGAGGCGAGGATCGATTCCCTGCCCCAATCGTGGGCCTGGCTTTCCGGCGCTGCGGAGCCTGCGCGGGCCGAACAGGGGCTGGAATCGGCCTGGCAGCATCTTGTCCGCCAGGATGAAGGACTGGTGCTGCTTTTTACACCCCCCTTTGACAGATCCGAACCCTCGCCCGGGTATATACAGAGCTACCCCCCCGGAGTGCGGGAAAATGGCGGGCAGTATACGCACGCCGCCCTCTGGATGGCCATGGCCATGGCCCGCAAAGGAGATGGCGAGCGGGCGGTGCGGATGCTGCGCATGCTCAATCCCATTGAGCACGCCCGCGATGCGGAATCGGTCTGGCATTACGGGGTTGAGCCTTACGTGGTGGCGGCCGACGTCTACCGGCTTCCGGGAAGGATAGGGCAGGGGGGCTGGTCCTGGTATACCGGGGCGGCGGCGTGGATGTACCGGGCCTGGGTGGAAGAGGTTTTGGGCTTACAGGTGCGGGGCAAAGAGATGCGGGTGAATCCGGTTATACCCGCGACGTGGCCGGGTTTCAGCCTCCGCTACCGGCATGGGGAGACGATCTACGACATCCAGGTGGAAAATCCGCTTGGCTGTGAGTGCGGTGTCGCCTGGATGGAGATGGACGGCCAGCGCGTGCCCGGTGGCGTGATTTCCCTTGAACGGGAGCTGGTGAAACATCGGGTTGTGGTCAGGATGGGGGATGGGCAAAAGCCGAATGAAAATGCACAAGCACATCCGTTTATGGTATAAGTAATTTCATTAAAGCCTTAACAATAGGAGATTGAACATGAAACGTTTTTTGCTCGCAATAGCGGTGGCCGCGGCCGCCGTTACCACCCCTGCATTGGCTGCCGACGTCGGCGTCTCGGTCAGCATTGGCCAACCCGGTTTCTATGGCCATATTGATATCGGCGACTACCCGCAGCCACGGGTACTCTACCGTCAGCCGATAATCGTTGAACGGGTCCAGGTTGTCCGGCCCCCGGTCTATCTGCGCGTCCCGCCGGGACATGCCAAAAATTGGAAAAAGCACTGCCGCGAATACAATGCCTGCGGCGAGCGCGTCTTTTTTGTGCAAGACGACTGGTACGAACGCGAATATGTTCCGCGGTATCAGGAAAAACACCGTGACCGCAAGGATGGCCATCGTGACAATGACAGGGATGATGACCATGGGAAGCAAAAGAAAAACGGCAAGGGGCATGGCAAGGGCAATGATCATGACCGTGGCCGCTAAGGCAGCAACCAAGAAGTAAACGCTGTAAACAGTACGGAAGAAGAGATGGTAACGGGAGGTGCGATAGTTGTTCGCACCTCCTTTTTTTATGATGGCGGGCGGAGAAAACCGGGAAGGAAGGACGGCTTGTGCTTGGTTTCCGGCAAGGGTGTCCCTTCCCGTTGTGCCAGTTCTGCCAAGGCTTTCTTTGTGAGGTGCGGTCTGACCATGTTTCTAAGCAGGTCAATGCCCCGTCGGAGCGTCTCGTCATTGACCTCTTCTCCTCCCACCTCCAGGTAGTTGAGCCAGAAAAGGGCCACCAGCCAGATCTCTTCGCTAAAGAGGGCCATCTCCTTTTCGGGCATGGGCTTTAAGGTTCCGCTGGCAACGGAACAGTCGTTGGATTGCCGGACAACGGTGAGCATGGTGCGGTGGGTGTGGAGAAAACGCTCCTTGAGGAGCGGATCGTTCATGATCAGCGCGGTCAGCTCACGCTTGAAAAATCGATAGCGCCAGTTGTACGCCTGGATCATGGCAAAGGTCTGTTCCATGGTTTCCAGGGTGCCGGGCTGAAAGGTGTCCAGGACCAGTTGGTACTGTTCCAGGCCGTAGGCGTCCATCTGCTCGAAGATGGCGCGGATGATGTCTTCCTTGTTGCGGAAATGATAGTAGAGATTGCCGGGGCTGATGCCGACGGCCGCGGCAATATGGTTGGTGGTCACCCCTTTGGTGCCCTGCTCATTAAAGAGCTGGATGGCTGTCTCGATGATTTTGTCACGGGTTTTCATGGTGTGGCATGGTACCAGAAAGCGTTCGTGATGGCCATTGTAAAGCCTCCTGCTTCAATAATCCAAATGGGCCAGGCGAATCTTTTTGAGAACGGTGCCGAACAACCGTATCCGCTGGAGCATGCCTTGCAAACCGAAGCGGGCCAGGGTGGGGATTATCCTGTAAAACGGCACTGCCTTGGCCCAGAGGTTGGCCATCTCCTGATGAAACTCCGCCAGGGGCAGGGTGGTTGGGAGAAGGGCATGGACCATGTCGTAGAGTTCCGGTTTGTGGCTGCTGATCTCTTCATAGCGTTCGGCATACAGTTTGGTGCCGGGAAGCGGGGTCATTACGGTGAAGGTGGCGTACTTGTGCTTCAGGCGTCGCACATAGGCCAGCAAATCGCGAAAATCCTCACGGCTGTAGTCCGGATTGACCATGTACGAGGCGTACATCATGATCCCCAGGCCGTCAAGGATTGTCACGGCCTGTTCTTGCTGCGCCGTGGTTATTCCTTTGTTCATGGTTTTGAGCCGTTGGTCGGAGAAATCCTCCATGCCCACGAATACCTGGGCCAGGCCGATTTTTTTCCACTTGGCAAACAACTCCGGGTACTTGATGATGGTATCCACCCGTCCGTAGAGAAAGTAGTTCTTTCGTATTCCCGCTTCGTCAATCAGGTCGGCCAGCCGGTCCATGCGTTTGGCATCGCACATGGATTCGTCATCGCAGAAAAAAACATTCGGCTCGGCAATGGTCTTGAGTTCAGCCACCACTGCCTCCGGGTCGCGGCGCAGGTATTTGCCGCCGGTGATGGACCAGAGGGCGCAGAAGTTGCACCGGGCCGTGCAGCCCAGCGAGGTGCGCACCGAGGCCAGGGGTTTGAACCATTCGCTGAAATAATGCTTCCGGTGGCGGGCGGTCAGCGTCCGGTCGGGAAAAGGGAGGTCGTTCAGATCCGTGTAGGGCCGCGGCGTGCTGAACACCATGCCTTCGGAACACGGAACCGCGATCCCTGCGATCTCCGCGAGGCGTGTTCCAGCCTGCAAGGCCGCAGCGATCTCGCGCAGGGTAAACACCCCTTCGCCGATGACCACAAGATCAATATTAGGTTCGTTGAAATCTTCCGGCTGCACTGTGGCATGATGCCCTCCCACCACAACGAAGAGTTCCGGGAAAATGGCCTTGAGGCGGGTCGCAATGTCCTTGATGATGTTGACGTGGCTGGTGAAACCGGTAAGGCCCACCATCTCCGGTTGAAACCTGCGGCAAGCCCCCTCGATATCCGGTTCCAGCCTGGCATCAAGAAGTTCCACCGTGTGATTGTCCAGCGTGAGGCCGGCTCCGAGATATTCCAAGGCCAACGGTTCAAACAAGAAAAACTGATCAATAAGAGGGTTGTGGCTGGGAGGCTGGATGAGCAGTACTTTCATGGGGGTTCTCCTGACGTTAGAGTATTTGTTCTATGTTAGAATAAATACTCTAATGCGGCAAGAGAAATATTGGGCACGCAAAAGCGGTTGGCGCATTCAGGATAATGGCGTACGTTTTCAGCCATCCAGCTCCATAATTTTCAACTTCCGCAGTTCCGCCAGGCTGAAGACCGGGCCGTCCACGCAGGCCAGCTTGCCGTCCATGTGGCAGTGACGGCAGATGCCCACCCCGCATTTCATGTGGCGCTCCATGGTGGTGAGCACCTGATGGTCGCTAAAGCCCATGTTGGTCAGTTTGCCAAGCACCGCCCGAAACATCAGAGGCGGGCCGCAGATCAGGGCCGTGCTTTTGTCCAGCTTGAGGGCGAGATCATCCAATAAAGCAGTGACCAGCCCCACCGATCCGTCCCATCCGGGTTCGGCCGCATCCACGGTGAGGCGGCAATCCACCCCCTGATTGTGCCACTGGGCAAGATCGGGCTGAAAGGCGATGTCCGAGGGGGTGCGGCTGCCGTAAAGCACGGTGAGCGCGCCGAAACGGTCCGGCTGGTCAAGGCAGGAGTTGACCACCGCCCGCAAGGGCGCCAAGCCGATACCGCCTGCCACAAAAAGGAGATCCCTCCCTGCAAGCTGTTCCATGGGAAATGGCCGTCCGTAGGGGCCGCGCAACCCGATGGTGTCGCCGACCCGCAACCCGTGCATGGCTGTGGTGAGCTTTCCCGCCTTTCTGACGCTGAGGTGGATATTCCCCGGCCGGGTGGGGGTGGAGGAGATCGAGATGGGCGCCTCCCCGCAATGGGGCATGGAGACCAGCATGAACTGGCCGGGCTGGTAGCGGAAGGCGTCGTTGTACCGGCGGTCGCTGAAGGCCAGGACAAAGGTGGCGATCTGGGAGTTCTCGATCTCGATCTGTTCCACCCTGGCCTGCCTGGGCAGGTAGATATCGGCAATGGGCTGCGGCATGGCGTGGTTCCGGTTTGGGTTGATGGTTACAGGCTGCCCTGGCAGACGCGCTCCACAAAGCGGACGATGTCGGTGCCGCCGAAGCAGATGGACACGCAGCGGCCGCACCCCACGCAGCTTGGCCGGCCGTTGAGGCGCACGTCGTCGCGGAGCTTGTGGGTGAAACGCTGGCGGATGGCCGCGGTTTTGGCTTGCACCGGGTTGTGGTCACCGGCCATGGAGGTGAAGCCGGCAAAGGTGCAGGCGTCCCAGCTTCGCAACCGCTGGCCGCTGGCCGCATCGAGCGGCTGGTCGCTGATGGTGAAGCAGGTGCAGGTGGGGCAGAGGTAGGCGCAGCCGCCGCAATCCTGGCAGCGCAGGGACAATTCTTGCCAGATCTTCTCTTCCACCGTGTCCGCTTCCAGTTGCCGGATGGCCTGTTCCACATGCACTTGGCGGCTGAAGCGGCCGCGCGCTTCGAGAAAAGCCTGGTAATGGGCGGCGCGGTCTTTGTCTGCGGAGGGGGAGAAAAACCCCTGCCAGCGCTCGATCAGGGCCTGGCCAGGAGCCCGACCGGTTTCCACCAGGAAGCGGTCGCCCAGGTCGGTGAGCTGCAGGTCGCTGCCCATCTCCAGAAAAGGGCCGGAACCGGTGGCGTTGCAGAAGCAGTTCGGGGAAGGGGAGTTGCAGTTGACCCCGATCAGCACCGAGCCGTGGCGGCGGCGCAGGTAGAAGGGGTCGCGCTGGCGGCGGGAGAACACCACATCCATGTAGAGCACCGCGGAAAGGTCGCAGGGATGCACGCCAAAGTAGATGGTGGGCGGAATGGTTGCCTGAACCGGGTGGAAATCGTACCCTTCCGGAGTAACGGTATAGGTGGAGAGTTGCTCCTGCTGGGGCAGGAAGAATTGCTTGAGCGAGTTCTGCGGCGGTTCGCTCAGCTCGATCTCCGCCGCGTCCAGGTCGTCGATCACGGTGAACAGCACGTCGCCATGACGGTTGCGCACCGGCGCCACCAAGCGGTACTCCTTGGCCAGCTTGCGCAGGAACCCCTTGAGGTGGTCTTTTTTGAGAAGGTGGCTGTCGGTGGCGGCTGTGTGGACCATGGGTAATCCCTTTTCTCTTCTCTGTGTTACGGGGCTGATTTTTTGTTGGCATCGCAACAACAGCCCTTCGACAGGCTCAGGGCGAACGGACATTGTCTTAACGTCTCCTGATTAGCGCTAATCTTCCGTAAATTCCCTCGCCCTTGAGGGAGAGGGTTAGGGAGAGGGTGGAAAGCCACCGTTTACCCCCTCACCCCGGCCCTCTCCCCGACTGAAGCGGGGGAGAGGGAGATTTCGCATGGCTCTCCGTATGTACAAATTACGTCTGCGGGAGATTAGCGCTAATCAGATAATGTATTGGTATTCCGTTCGTGCTGAGCTTGTCGAAGCACCTGTTTGAAGCAAATTCTGAATTGTTACGAGTCCACCATTTTCTCCACCCGCACCGCGCACACCTTGTACTCCGGGCAGCGCGAGCCGGTGTCAAAGGCATCGTTGGTGAGCTGGTTGATGGGCGCCTCGTGGAAATGGAAGGTGGTGTAGACCATGCCGCAGGCCACCTGGCCGGTGATGGACGCGGCCAGGGTGATCTCGCCCCGCCGGGAGAGCAGCCGCACCGTTTCGCCCTGGCGCAGGCCAAGGGCCTTGGCATCCTCCGGGTTGATCTGGAGCACCGCGTGATCGCATTCCCGGCTCAGCCGTTCGCTTTTGCGGGTCATGGTGCCGGTGTGGTACTGGTGATACATGCGGCCGGTCATCAACAGCAAGGGATATTCCGGGTCGGGCAACTCTCCGGGCGGGGTGTGGCTGGCAGGCATGAAGTGGCCCCGTCCCCGGGTAAAGTAGTACTTGTGCAAAAAAGGAGTGCCCGGATGGTCGCGGTCCCAGCAGGGCCATTGCAACCCCCAGCCCCGCTCCAGCCGGTCGTGGTACATGCCGCCGTAGATGGGGGAGAGCAGGGCGATCTCCTCCATTACCTCCGCGCTTGTCTCATATTCCATTGGATAGCCCAAGCGGCCGGAGAGCGCCATGATGATCTCGCTGTCGGCCCGGCACTCGCCCGGCGGCGGCACTGCCTGGCGCACCATCTGCACCCTGCGTTCCGAGTTGGTGAAGCTGCCGGTTTTCTCGGCAAAGCAGGCGGCCGGGAAGACCACCTGGGCGAGTTGCGCCGTCTCGGTGAGGAAGATATCGCTCACCGCCAAGAAATCCAGGGTGCGCAGGGTTTCCTCCACCTTGGTCAGGGTGGGGTCGCTGAGCATGGGATTTTCGCCCATGATGAACATGCCCCGGATCGACCCTTGCGCGCCGCCGTGGGTCATCTCCACCAGGGTCAGGCCCGGGGCCTCGGGCAGGGAAGTTCCCCAGGCCCGCTCGAACTTCTCCCGGAAATCCTCGTTGGCCACCCCCTGATAGCTGGGCAGCATGTTGGGCAGCGCCCCCATGTCGCAGGCGCCCTGCACGTTGTTCTGGCCCCGGAGCGGATCGACCCCGGTGTCTTCCTTTTCGATGTGGCCCGCCAGCATGGCCAGGTTGGCGATGGACTGCACGTTCTCGGTGCCGCAGACGTGCTGGGTGACGCCCAGGCAGTAGCAGATCACCGCCTTGCGGGCTCGGCCATAGAGCTGGGCGGCCTGGCGGATCAGGGGCAGCTCCACGCCGGTGAGCGCGGCGGTTGCTTCAAGATCAAGGCGGTTGAGCATGTCGCGCAGGGCCAGGAAGTTCTCGGTGCGCATCTCGATGAACAGGTCGTCTGCCAGCCCCTCGTCCAAAAGCACCCGCATCATGGCATTGAGCAGGGGAATGTCGGTGCCCGGGCGCAGGGCAAGGTGGAGATGGGCACATTCTGCCAGCCGGGTGCGGCGCGGGTCGATGACGATCAGCCTTGCGCCCCGGTCCACCGCCGCCAGCATCCTCCGGGCCACCTGGGGGTGGGCCTCGGTGGTGTTGGAGCCGGAAACCAGGATCACCTCCGCGTTTTCGATCTCGTTGATGGAGTTGGTCATGGCCCCGCTGCCGAAGGTGGTGGCAAGACCTGCCACGGTGGGGGCGTGTCAGAGCCGGGCGCAGTGGTCCACGTTGTTGGTAGCAAGCGCGGTGCGGGCGAATTTTTGCAGCAGGTAGTTTTCTTCGTTGGTGCACTTGGCCGAGGCCAGCACGCCGATCCTCTTGCCGCCGTGCTGGTCGCGGATGCTTCCGAGCTGCCGGGCAGTGAAATCCAGGGCTTCTTCCCAAGTTGCCGGGGCGAGCACGCCGTTCTTGCGGATCAGCGGGGTGGTGAGCCGGTCGGGATGGTTGATTGATTCATGGATGTGCCAGCCCTTGACGCAGAGATTGTCCCGGGAAACCGGGTGATGCCGGCTGGGCTGGCTGCCGCAAACCAGGCCGTCTTCCACATGCAGGTAGAGACCGCAGCCGCAGCCGCAGTAAACACAGGTGGTCAGCACATCTTGCATTACCGTTTCTCCTGTTTGGTGCAGGCCGGAACACGGAGGCGTCCGGACAGCCTGCCCCAATTGTAGCAGAGAAATAGCCTTCGATCAAAAGGGATAATCGTTGAGAAGCGCTCGCAGGGGGAGTCAGCTCGGATCCCGCGGGGAGGGGGTGTCGTCATCGCGCCGCCGCCGAAAAGACAGATGCGGGGCATGCACGCCTTCGCGCAACAGAAGGAAGCTGGTTTCCAGCAGCTCGACCCCGGTGAGCACCCCCACCGTAAGCACGGCCAAAACCACGCCGCCATGCTCATGGCCCAGGCCGATGGCCGAGCCGATGGCCGCGAGCATCCAGATCACCGCCGCCGAGGTGACACCCTGCACCAATCCTTCCTTGGCCATGATCACCCCCGCGCCGAGAAAGCCGATGCCGGTGACTACCTGGCCCACAACCCTGCTGGGGTCGGCGCCCGCAATATCCGTGGTGAGCAGAGCGCCCAGGGCGACAAAAACCTCGGTGCCCAGGCAGATGAGGATGCTGGTGCGGATACCCGCCGGTTTGCCGCGCAACTGGCGCTCCAGGCCGATGATGCCGCCGCAGATAATGGCCACGACGATGCGCTGCCAGAAGATCGGGGTGTAGGGGTCGAACACTGGCATGGGCAGAGGCTCCGTTGGGACTGTTTCAGTGAGGTTTTCCCGCAGGGGAAAGTAGTATTATTCTTATGCCAATCTATTGCTGAAATCGCAAGGTGTCAATCAGGCTCATGCTCCTGCCCCCCCCGAATGCTGAAAAGCGGATCGTCAATGGCCTCGCTGCGGCAGACCGGGCATTTGCCCGGCGGCGTCTCATCCGGTCGCGTTTGGCAAAAACGAACCCGCAGGCCCGGCACTCAGCCGGGGTTATCGCAAGTACCGCGCCTGTGGCATGCAGGCTGCGGCGGATATGTTCGAGATGGGAGGAGACCTCTTTTTCCGGGAGGTGGACAGCGGTGGAGATATCCTTGGCCGAGACCGGCCCCTCGGTGAGAAGCGCGACAATGGCCTGACGGGTCGTCTCCTGGGCAGTGCGGGGAACCATTGGCTTTCGCGGTTTGTGCTTCATGGCGCCTCGCTGGAGGTTCCGTCGATGGGGAGCCTGGCTGGAGAAGAGATTTAGGGGGTGCCTCGCAAGTCTGCCATCAGAAAAGGCCGGGGCTCCGCATTGGCAGGCTCGCTGTTGAAATTTTCTTCCAGGCCGGTTTTCAAGGTGGCCAGGAGCGCCTTGGTCGCGTCAATGAATTCCGCATCGTGGTCACGCCTGTTGATGGTGGCATGCAGAACAATCTTCTCGGGGCAGGGGGGATAGCCGGTGGTCACGGTCCAGGCCAGGGCGTTGGGGCAATCCGGCACGGAAAAACGCACCCCGCCCATGACCTCTTCCTGCCGGAGGTGAAAACGGCCCCAGTGGCGGAAGTAAATGACCCTCCCTAACTCCTCCGCTGCATCCACATCATCAATCTCTTCGCAAAAGAAGGGCAGGGTGTCTATGGAGACCTTGTTTCTGATTTCTTCCTGGGTGGTCAGGATGTTGGCGTATTCGAAAAATTCCATGATTTATTCCTTCACGACAGCACTGTTAGAAATTTTTTGTGGTCACCCAGCCACCAAACAAATAGGTTTGGTAGAAACGCAAAGGGCTGGCGAATCCCGCTGCACTCAAGAGGGCAACTAGCTCGCTCTCTGGGATGAAGTCCACATCTCTTTCGATATGGGCGCGGTCTTGAGCCATCTCTTCGGCAGAAATGCCGTGAGATGCATAAGACAGCAGCCAGGTGTGCAACAACCTGGAAAAGTCAGGAGAGCTTTTGTCACCGAAAAGATCGGCGAGGACAAGCAAGCCGCCGGGTTTGAGACTTGCAGCAATTGAACGGAAGTAAGCGAGCTTCTCTTCTCGGCCCTTGATGAAGTGGGCTACGAAGACAGAGGATGCAGCATCAAACGGGGCCGGTGATTGATACTCCTGCAACCGACCGTTAAAGAATGTGACTCGGTTTGCCATCCCAGCTTCGGACGCCCTGTTTTGACAAGCGTTGAGCATATCGGGCGAGACATCAACAGCGACAAAGCGCCAAGATGGGAAGCATTTGCCGAGGGTGACTATTTCCGCTCCGGTGCCTGCGCCTGCCGAAAGAAAAGTAGAATCTTCCGGCAACCCTTGAAGCCAGGGCACAATCATTTGGTGTAAGGCGTCGTAGTTTGGACAAAACAGACGAATCCTGCGGTCGTATTTTGCCGCAAGGCTTTCGTCAAAGTGTGATGTTACATCGAATTGTTCAGATGGCTGTGTCATGTGATGCCTAAGGGTTTTAAATAACCGGCCCGCGCTGTTTAAAGGAAAAATGGAGGACAGAGCCCGGTTTTCTGGAAAAGAGTTGATGGAAGAAATCAAAATATCGGGCTCCGTCCCCCATTTTGCCCCATGTGTACAGATGGCCAACGAGTCTGTAGAAAAACTCGATTTCAAATGGTTCGCCGAATGAGGGCGGATTTATTTTTTCGCCGCTTCCGATCTGGCTTTCCGGTTTATCTGTTCTGTTTCCAGCTTCTTTCTTGGCTGCTCCTGCCCTCCGGCTCCATTACTTTGCCAGAATCCGCTTTGTTGTCAAACAGTTTCAGCTTTTCCCTGCTGATCACGTAAAAAGTGGCCCGTATCGCGCCACTTTTTTTAGGTTATGGACGATACAGAACAGATTCCACTGGATGTTCACCTTTCTCTTGCCCCGCAAGGTGAAACGATCCAGGCCCATGATGTGGCAGATATTGGCAAAAGGCGGCTCCGCGATGGCTACACGCATGCTGTACAGGGCACGGCCTGCGGTGGAGTCGATCTTTCGCTTCATCTTTTCTGTGAATGTTTCCTTTCCCTTGGCGGACCGGCCATGGAAATAAGCCACCTGCCTGATTTTCGTCCGCTCGGGATGCCGCAGGCATTGCGTGCGGAGCTTGCAGGGTACACAAGCCGATTCCGGCCCCTTGAATTTGGTAGCCAGAAAATTTCTGACCGCGACATTGTTGCCGCTGCGGTACAACCGTTTTCCTGCCGGGCAGAGACAGTAGCTCAGATCCTCGGGGAAAACAAAATCGGCGGTTGAAAACAAGCCGCTACTTCTTCCCGCGAGTTTCGTCCGCTCTTTCCGGTGGCGCTCCCTGTACCGGTCCGCACCCGCAAAACAGGGGTCGCGTTTGCGAAAAAGGTTGTCCGCCACGTAGGCGTCCACCTCCTCGTCAGACAGCATCTTCATGTTCTCTTCCGTGTGAAATCCGCTGTCCGCCGAGAGCTTGGTTTTCGTGAAAACATCCTCATCCTTGCCGATGGCCTGAAAGTTCTCCCTGGCTCCGTCCACCATGGGCTTCAGCAGATCATGCTCCTGGGCCTCGCCGAACGCCTCGGCATGCACGATGATCTGGTGCTTGCCGTCCACGGTGGTCACCCCGTCATAGCCCTGGATCACGCCATGGGAGGTCTTCATCTTGGCGGATTCGTTGTCCGTGATATTGCTCTTCTTCGGCTTGCCGGTTTTGCCCGGTTTGTCGTCGTTGTCTTTCAACCACTCCCTGATTTTGCTGGCCCGCTTGCGCAGGGTTTCCACATACTGCTCTTCCCTGGCAACGATATCCTTGTCCGTCTGCTTCCGGTCATGTTCCCGGTGGGTGGTGATGATGTGGGCTATGGCCTTCTCCAGCTTGGCTGCTTTTTTCTCGAAATCCGCCCTGGTGCCGCTCCATTCCTTACTGGCATTCGAAGGCATCTTGCAGCCGTCGATGGCGAACATCTCCTTACCGATCAACCCCAGATCGTCGCAGACCAGCAGCACATCCCGGAACAGATGGATGATCTCCTTGTCCATGGAGGAGATGAAATCGGCAATGGTGGTGAAATGGGGCCGGGTGTCTGCGGACAGGGCCATGAAGATCACGTTTTCCCGGCAGGCCTGCTCGATCTTCCGGCTGGAGACAATGCCCCGCGAGTAGGCGTAGAGCACGATCTTCAAAAGAATCCGGGGATCGTAGGCCGTGGCGCCGGTCTGGTCGTTGCCGAAGCGGGCGTCGAACAGGGAAAGGTCAAGCTCATGATTGATGAGGTGGTCCAGGGAGTATTCGAAGGTGCCGGGCAGAATCTGCTTGGCGAAGTGAACGGGGATGAACTTGCCCTGAGCGTACGAGTAAGGTTTGTAGCGGGCCATGATGCAATATCCTTGTGCTGTAGTTAAGCGGCTTTGTTCCGGGATATTGCAGTCATTGTACAGTGCTTAGACGCATAAATAAATTCGAAATTACAATGAGTTGAGTTTTTCTACAGGCTCAACGCTTGAGTTAAGCCGCGCCGCGAAGCGGCGTCGGCTTGGACGAATTGTTAGGCCCTAGCCAACGCACTACGAAATAGTTCCATGATGTCCTCATGAGGACTGGCCTCGATTTCTTCCTTCATGCTCAATACAAAGCGCATAAGCTCATCCGTGTCACTCGAAGAGGGCTTTACACCATAAGGCTCCCGCGGCTCGAAGACTTCAGCCGCATGCCTAAAGAACACCCGTAAAGCCTGCATTATGAGTTCGGGTGCCAAGGGGTGAATTCTTCCGTAACTCTCGTAGCCCTTGTTTGCCCCTTTTTCGCGCTCCGAATGATGGAACCCAATGTTGGAGCGAATGATGGACATAGGGGTGCGGATTTCCTCCCATTCCGCAATGGCGAGTGCAGCTGCCGCTTTTCCATCCTGCGGGAGGTGCGGCACGACGCTTTTGGATATCTCTGTGAAGTTGACCCCGCTTGGGTCAAAGAGGCTATAGATAAATGAGTAGTAGGTTATAAGCAGGGTGTGGGTCACCTGAAAGCGCACTACCTCATTGATGCATGTTTTGTCCGGGCCTACCGCAACTTCGTGGTTGTTAAACGCGTGGTACGCAGTAGAGACCTCGATTGCGCGACCGAAGCGATGGCGCAGCATTGCAAGATCTTCGGATTCGATTGGGACGTTCATCTAGGGCCTAACATATTTATTATCGAGCTAGCTCGAGTTGCAACTTTCCATCCATTATTTCGCTAAAAAAATGGCCAGAAAATGGCATTTTGGGGGCCATTAATTGCTTAAATGGCTAGATAGCACCCCCGGAGAGGGGTGTTATCTAGCTGGGTGGATATTTCTGGCTAAAAATAGTCGGGTGTTATCTGCCACCCTGATAATCTCGCGGACCACGGTTCAGCTAGTCCTCGGGAACAATGGCCGTGACGAATCCGTTCGCTTCTTACTGCTCCAGATTAGACACAATATCCGGAATAGCCTGCCTCATTACATCCTGCATGGTGCTGCGGAGCATGGTCTCTGCCAACCGGTCGCGGTCCTTGATGGAGAGGTCGCTGCCCTTTGCCTCGTAGTGCAGCTTGCGCACCGGTACGCCGTTCTTCAGCACCGTGAGGGAAACGCTGACAGTACAGACGGCGTCGAGCTGGGGTATCTTGGAGACTTGGTCAATATTCACCCTGGCCTCGGTGATTTCCACCACCTTGTTGGAGAGGGCTGGGGCTTGTTTCGCCGGGATCACCTGATAGCCGGTTTGGCCAAGCTCGCGCTGCAAGGCGCTCTGCACCAAGCCGGCAGGGGAAACGCCGCTCCACAGGGTATCGATCCGCACGCCATGGGAATCCTTGGTGTTGCCGATGGCCCAGGCCCCGGATGCCGTTGGCGGCTGCAGCTCGGGGTTGACCACATAGAGGTCGCCGCCCCCGAAGCGGGTGGTGGTTATGGGATCGTAGCGCAGAACAATCTGGCGGGTGTAGGTGGTGCAGCCTCCGAGGACAAGCAGGGCCATAAGGCCAAAGGCCAGCAGGTTGCGACGGCGGGTGGTGAAATGTTTCATGGGGTTCTCCTTGGATTGGATTCGTATTCGTTGTGCCGGGTTTGGTCCGGCAGTGCGTAATTTTATGTTAGATGCTCGTTTTGCTATTAATTCCCCCGCCCCTCGGAGTCTACGCTTACCTGCGGGAGGGGGGTTAGGGGGGCGGGGGTACTTGCCAGACCTGACGCTATCGGCAGCTTCACCCACCCCTTGGTCCCCTCCCGTCAGGTAAGCGCAGACTCCGAGGGAGGGGAGGAAAATTCAGGATGCGAAGGGGTTATTTGGGGAACTGGTGCAATCGGTGCTTCGACAGGCTCAGCACGAGCGGAAATTTAATACGTTATAAAGATATCTCCGTTCGCCCTGAGCCCTTCGACAAACTCAGGAGAGCCCTGTCGAAGGGGGGCTTTTGACACCGCCTTCGTTATCACTGCTTTCTTCATCGGAATGTTATGCCCAACGGGGTGGGGAAGTCAATGGGAAAAACCTGAAAGGGCAAGGAAGGGCAGGGGGCTATTCTTCCTCGTCGTCCGCCTCTGCGGCAAGCTGGCCGCAGGCAGCGGAGATATCCCCGCCTCTGGATTCGCGGATCAGAGCAGTGATGCCGGAGTTGCGCAGGGTTTGCTGGAACAGCTCCACCCGGTCTCTGGGCGGGCTTTGGTAGGGGAAGGTTTTGTTCTCGTTGTAGGGCAAGAGGTTGACCTTGCAACTCAATTTGTGCAGCTTTTTGATCAGCAGCTTGGCGTGGCGCACGGAATCGTTGAGATCCTTGATCATGATGTACTCGATCATGACTTTGCGGCGGCTGGGCAGGGGGTAGGCGCGGCAAGCGGCCAATAGATCGTCCACCGGGTAGGTCTTGTTGATGGGCATGAGCTGGGTGCGGGTTTCGTCGTCCGCTGCGTGCAGGGAGATGGCGAGATTGACCGTCACCGCCTCGCCCAATTCTTTGAGCTTGGGAATGATGCCGCAGGTGGAGACCGTGATCCTTCGGCTGGAAAAATCAAGGCCGGTCTGCTCCATGAGGATGTTGAGGGCGTCGATCAGGTTGTCGAAGTTGGCCAGGGGCTCGCCCATGCCCATGAAGACCAGGTTGTTGATCCGGTTTTTGCCCTGGGCTTGGACAATCTCGGTGATGGCCTGAACCTGGCCTACAATCTCGGCTCCGCTCAGGTTGCGGACAAAGCCCATGGTGCCTGTAAGGCAGAAGTTGCAGCCCATGGCGCAGCCCACCTGGGAGGAGACGCACAGGGTCAAGCGATCCCCCTCGGGGATGAGCACGGATTCGATGACCGCCCCGTCTGCCAAGCGAAAGCCGTACTTGACGCTGCCGTCCTGGGAGCGCTCCTCCATGGCCGGGGAGAGGCGGGTGATCGTGGCGATCTGGGCAAGCTTGGCGCGGACCTCCTTGGAGATGTCGGTCATCTGCGAAAATTCGCTGATCCCGGTGCGGTAGAGCCAGGCAAAGATCTGCTGGGCACGGAATGTCGGCCAACCCTGGGCCTTGACCCAATCGCGCATCTGGGCCAGGGTGAGGTTTTTCAGTTCGATTGTGTCCATTACAGGGCTCGCAGGTATTCGGGTTTGAGTCGGGTCTGCCCGGCCAGGGCTTGATCGATGGCCGCCAGCACCGGTTCTTTGTCCCGGGGCATCCTGGCGTTGATCGCCAGGTAATTGGAGGCGTGGTTGCTCTGGAGCTGGCCCTTTTTCAGGTCCAGATGCTCCACCATGGTGCGCAGCTCGGCCAGCAGGGAGTGTTGATCCGGCAGCTCGAATTTCCCCGCTTGTTCAAGCTGATAGAGCGGGGTGTTTTCCAGCAGCATCAGGGTGAGAATGCCGGTCTGGTTGGGCTCCATGGCCGAGAGCACCTGGCCGGTGGCCTTGGCATGTTCCTGGGAGAGTGCACCGCCTGCGATGCCGAGGAGAGCCGTGACCGAGAGGAAAAGATTGGCCGCCTTCACCCGCTGGCCCGCCTCGATCATCTGCGCGGCGTTGGCGCCCTTGTCGATGGCAACAAGGACCGGATCAAAGCCGCTTTCCAGCCCCATGTACACCCGGTGCAGACCGAGCCCTTTCAGTTCCAGGAGCTGATCCACGCTTTTGTTGCGGATGGCCCTGGCATTGCCGTAAAGACTGACCCGGTTCACCCAGGGCAGCTTGTGCTTGATCTTGGTGAGCAGCTCCACCAACCGAGATTGACTCAGGGCCAATACATCGCCATCGGCCAGGAAAACCCGGGATTGCCGGAGGCAATATTTGGCGGCAAAATCAAGATCCGCATCAACGATGGTCTGGTCCTTGATGCGGAAGCGCTCTTCCTTATAGGTGCCGCAGAAGGTGCACCGGTTGTGGGAGCAGCCCACCGTCACCTGGAGGATGATGCTGTCCGCCTCGCTGGGCGGGCGGATGATGTGGGCGCCTTCGTAATGCATAGGAATTATTAGCCATGTGTCAATTATCGGCAGCAGTGCCGATAAATCCACGAAACTCACGAAAAAGAGAGGGGCGATGTGTTGTGTATTCGCCGCTGATTGTACCGTTAACTTCGCAGGGTTCGGTTAGTTTTTTTGCATTAGACCTCCCCTCCCTTGACGGGAGGGGATTGAGGGGTGGGTGAAGTTGCAAGGGCATCGCACTCGGCATGTTCCCCCTCACCCTAGCCCTCTCCCGCAAGGGGAGAGGGGACTTTCTTGCACTCTGCGATTTTCCAGGCGGACAATGCTGACTTTGCTGACTTTTCGTGTCTTTCGTGGATTTATCGGCACTGCTGCCGATAATTGACACGTGGCAAAAAAATATCAGATGTTCTTTTTCTCGAATTCCTTCATGAAACCAACCAGCGCCTCGACCCCGGCCTTGGGGAAGGCGTTGTAGATCGACGCCCTGCAGCCGCCCACGGAGCGGTGCCCCTTGAGGCCGTCCAATCCCTTGGCCGTGGCCTCCTTGATGAACTGGGCCTCCAGCTCCGGGGTGGGCAGGTTGAAGGTGATGTTCATGTTGGAGCGCGAACCTGCTTTAGCGTGGCCGCGATAGAAATCAGTCGCGTCGATGGCGTTGTACAGGATAGCTGCCTTCTCCTGGTTGATCTTCTCCATGGCTGCGACGCCGCCCAGTTTCTTGAGCCATTTCAGGACCAAGCCCACCACGTAGATGGAAAAGCAGGGGGGGGTGTTGAACATGGAGCCGTTGTCCGCGTGGGTCTTGTACTTGAGCATGGTGGGCAGGGTTTCCGGCGCGCGGTCCAGCAGATCCTCGCGGATGATGACCACCGTTACCCCGGCAGGGCCCATGTTCTTCTGGGCTCCGGCATAGACGATACCGAAGGGGGTGATGTCGAACTCGCGGGAGAGGATGTCCGAGGACATGTCTGCAATCAGCATCTTCTCGCTCTTGGGCATGGTGGGGAACTGGGTGCCGTAGATGGTGTTGTTGGTCACGAAATAGAGGTATTCCGACGCCGGATCAACGGTATAGTCGCTATCCTTGGGCACGTGGTTGAAGGTGGATTCCTCGCTGGAATAGGCGACCTGCACCTTGCCGAACAGCTTGGCCTCCTTGATCGCCTTCTTGGCCCAGACCCCGGTGTTGAGGTAGGTGGCTGTCTTGCCCTCGGCCAGCAGGTTCATGGGGATCATGGCGAACTGCATGGAGGCGCCGCCCTGGAGGAACAACACCTTGTAGTTGGCCGGAATTTTCATCAACTCACGCAGGTTCGCCTCGCACTCGTCCACCACGGCGATGAAATCCTTGGAGCGGTGGCTCATCTCGATGAGGCCCATGCCTTTGTTGTTGAAGTTTACAATGTCCTTGGCGGCCTGGATGAGAACCTCCTCGGGGAGGGTGGACGGTCCGGCGCTGAAGTTGTAAATTCTCTCGGGCATGATCTTCTCCTTTGTTGGATATATTGGTATATAGATGTTTTGTTTCGTTGAAGGGGACGCAACAATTCGGAATTTGTTATAAAACAGGTGCTTCGACAGGCTCAGCACGAACGGAAGCTAATGCATTAAGATAATCCGTTCGCCCTGAGCCTGTCGAAGGGCCGTTGCTGGTTTGTTATGCGTTGATAATGCTGGTTTTTTCGGACCGGAGTTCCCTGCCGTCCGGTTGAATTGCAAACTTGTATTTGTACCGGAAACCAGCTCGAAGAACAATTCTTTTCTTTGCTCATATAAGGATACGTTGCCCCCCATGGATCGGCCTGCCATCGAAGCGCTGCTTACCGAACCCGTGCTCGTTCTCATCGGCCCCACGGCCGTGGGCAAGACTGCGCTCTCCCTCGCCCTGGCCGAGCGGTTTTCCTGCGAGATCGTGGGTCTGGATTCCATGCAGATCTACCGGCATATGGATATCGGCACTGCCAAGGCCACACCAGAGGAACGCGTCCGGGTGCCCCATCACCTCCTCGATGTGGTTGATCCCGATGAAGAATACCATGTGGCCCGCTATGTGGCGGACGCCGCCGAGGCGTGTCGTCAGATCATCGCCCGGGGCAATCGTCCCCTGTTGGTTGGCGGCACGGGTCTATATCTTAAGGGTTTACTTGAAGGGCTGTTTGAGATTCCTCCGGTGCCGGAGACGATACGGGCCTCCCTGAACCAGCGCTTGGCGGAAGAGGGCAGGGCACTGCTTTTTGCGGAACTCTCCCAGTGCGATCCGGAATCCGCCGAACGCATCCATCCCAACGACACCCATCGGCTGTTGCGGGCCCTGGAGATCTTCCAGGCCACCGGCCGCACCTGGAGCGAGCATCTCCGCGAGCAAAAGGTGCAGCCCGCCTTGAGCAATGTCTTGCAGCTTGGCTTGTTGTGCGAACGGACCGTGCTCTACGAGCGGATCAACCTGCGGGTGGAACAGATGATTGGAGAGGGGTTGCTGGGGGAGGTGGAAAAATTGCTGGCCATGGGGTATGATCCGGGCTTGAAAGCCATGCAATCCATCGGCTACCGGCACATGGTCCAGTTTCTCAAGGGGGAGTGGGACTGGGAAGAAACCCTTTTTCTGCTGGCCCGGGATACCCGGCGCTATGCCAAGCGGCAGATGACCTGGTTTGGCAACGGTCCCGATATCCATTGGTTCGCGCTCTCCGAGACGGAGGCGATTTTTAACTGTGTTGAGGGTTTTCTTATGCATTCGTTGTCTCCCCCTTTAGCAAAGGGGGACTGAGGGGGATTTAAAATCGCCGGAATTTAACGGTCCCGTTCGTAAAATCCCCCCTCGCCCCCCTTTGCTAAAGGGGGGAATAAAAAATACTGTCCGGAGTACAAGGAACGTGAGCATCCCATGAACATCCCCAATCTTCTCACCATCGGCAGGATTCTGCTGGTCCCCCTTTTGGTCATCTTTCTTCTGGACGGCAGGGAGATGGCAGCCTTCTGGGTTTTTGTAGTGGCCGGGGTTACCGATGCCCTGGACGGCTTCCTGGCCAGGGTGCTGAAACAGAAAACCGAATTCGGCGCGTTCATCGATCCCATTGCCGACAAGCTGCTGCTGATCACCTCGTACATAACCCTGGCTGTTCTGGGTATTTTGCCGAAATGGCTGGCTGTGGTCGTGGTGAGCAGGGATGTGATCATCTGCGGGGGCATCGGCATCCTCATGCTCTACAACCGCGACTTCAAGATCAAACCGTCCCTGGTCAGCAAGGTGACCACCTTCCTGCAACTGCTCACCGTGGTTTTTTATCTTGGCCACGACTTTTTGCAGCCCATTTTCCCCATGGGCATCTATCTGTTGTATCCCACCGCTGGTTTCACCATCCTCTCCGGGGTGCATTACATCGTCAGAGGCTTAGATATTCTTGGCGATCCAGAAGCCGCTACGCAACGCCAGGAAGACGAATAGTTTTCTTAAGAGATCCCCTTCGACAGGCTCAGGGCGAACGGTGGAGACTCTCTGGAAGAGAAAAATACCGTTCATGCTGAGCCTGTCGAAGCATTGTTTTTCAGGTGGTATTATATTTCATTTATTTTCAAGCCAATACGCACAAAACATAAAGTAAAACATGAGGAATATTCTTTGTCCAGAATGGAGAAAATCTGGGAGGTAGCGCCTGTTGACCACGCCCGGGTGGACCTTTTGGCAGCGGAACTTGGCCTGCCCAGACCGCTGGCCGCGATGCTTTTGAGCAGGGGGGTGGAAAACCGGGAACAGGCGGAACGGTTTTTTTCGCCTTCCCTGGCCGATCTGCCTTCGCCCTTTCTCATGAAGGGAATGACCGAGGCGGTGGATGGTGTTTTGCAGGCGCTGGCCCGGCAGGCACCGGTGATTGTCTATGGCGACTACGATGTTGACGGCACCACCGGGGCGGCCCTTCTTTTTCTGTTTCTTGAAAAGATCGGATTTTCAGAAAGATACGTATGCCAACCGCATCGATTACATGAGGGTTACGGGCTGCATCTTGAGGCGATCAGGCGCATTGTGCCCGCTGGGGTGTTGGAGCGGGCGCCCCTGGTAATTACCGTTGATTGCGGGATTTCCAGCCGGATGCAGGTCCGGCAGTTGCAGGAGTTGGGATGCAAGGTCATTGTCACGGACCATCATCAAGCGCCCGAGGAGCTGCCCCAGGCCGAGGCGGTGTTGAATCCATGGCAAAAAGGGTGCGGGTTTCCGGAAAAGCATCTGGCCGGGGTCGGGGTTGCTTTGTATCTGGCCATGGGGATCAGGAAAGCGCTGCATGAACAGGGGACCTATGGGGCTGGGGCGGAGATGCCCAACCTCAAGGGATTTCTTGACCTGGTAGCCGTTGGCACTGTTGCTGATATGGTCGAAATTACAGGTATAAACAGAATATTAGTTAAGGCTGGACTTGAGGTTTTGTCCGGCTCTGTGCGACCCGGGCTTGCGGAACTCTGTAAAGTGTCAGGCATTGGAGAATCCGGGGTGAGCTGCGAGGATATCGGCTATCGCTTGGGACCCCGTCTCAATGCGGCCGGGAGGATGGGGGATGCGGGACGGGCTCTGGAGTTGCTGGTGACGGAGGATATTGGGCGCGCCAGGGAGCTGGCCCAGGAACTGAACAGCGAAAACGAGCTGCGGAAATCCGTGCTTGAAGCCATGTGCCAGGAGGGAGAGGTCCAGGCCCAATCCGCTGTGCAGGCTGGGAAAAATGGCCTGATTATTGTTGGGGAGGGCTGGCACCCAGGGGTGATCGGAATCGGTGCGGCCAGGATGGTTGAGAAGTTCAACCGGCCCACGCTCTTTTTTACCTTGAAGGATGGTATGGCCAAGGGTTCCGGAAGATCGGTGCCAGGCGTGAACTTGCACGGGATACTTCAGGAAAAGCATGAGCTTTTTAGTGCTTTTGGCGGGCATGAAGCGGCCGTGGGGCTGACCCTGCCGGTGGAGAATCTCGCCAAGCTGGAAGCGCATTTTCAGGAACGGCTCAACGAGATCGTCACCGAGACAATGCTGGCGCCCAAGGTTGGCATTGCCTGGCATGACAAGGACGGCGGGATCTTTGACCCGGCATTCTTGCGGGGCTATGAAAGGATGGCGCCGTTTGGCATGGGCAATCCGGAGCCGGTTTTCAGCGCCCAGGGTATCCCGGAGAAACCCCGTGAGGTTGGCGTCAATCATCTGAAGTTCTCCGCACGATTCAACGGCGCGATTCTCAGCGGGATCGGTTTCGGGATGGCCGGAGATTTTCAGAGTCTTTTGGAAAGCGGTCAACCGTTAAACGTGGCCTTCAGACTTCGCCGTAACACCTACCGCGAGACAACCACCTGGCAGGTGGAAGCGGTGGATTTTAAGCAGATATCCGTTTGATTTTATTTATTTTTATTTAACTACACATAATATACATTATGCGACGTTGTGTATTAAGACGGAACTTGAGGCCGCTGCAGCCCCCCTTTCACGAGCAATTTTTTGTATTTCTTGGTAAAGAAATCTCGGGATAAATATAGCGGCGCATCCTTCGACAGGCTCAGGATGAACGGTAGTCATTTTTATAATTGATTAGCTTTTTTCCGTTCGTGGTGAGCCTGTCGAACCATAGAGTTTTTGCGCTCCGCGTTACTTTATAATTCTTAATGGAGATGGTCATGAATCGTGATATCTATCAGGAGCCTCTGGTCAGCCGCTACACCAGCCGCGAGATGCAGGAGCTTTTTTCCGAACGCACCAAGTTTGAAACCTGGCGCCGCTGCTGGATCGCCCTGGCCGAGGCCCAGCATGAGATGGGTCTTTCCGATATCGTTACCAGCGCGATGCTCGATGAACTGCGGGCCCATGCCACGGATATCGATTTTGAGGTGGCCTCGGCCAAGGAAAAGGAGATCCGCCATGATGTCATGGCCCATGTCTATGCCTATGGTCTCAAGTGCCCCACTGCCGAACCGATTATCCATCTCGGCGCAACTTCGCAATTTGTCGGGTGCAACACCGATTTGCTTCTCCAGAAAAAAGGTTTGCAGCTCATTAAGAAGGGCTTGGTGAATGTCATTGCCAACCTGGCGGCCTTTTCTCGCCAGCACAAGGGCTTGGCAACCCTGGGCTACACCCATTATCAGCCTGCCCAGCCCACCACGGTTGGCAAGCGTAACACCCTGTATATTCAGGATCTTCTCATGGATCTCGACTACCTTGAGCACCTGGAAGCGCAGATCAAGGCGCGGGGCGCTAAGGGTACGGTCGGCACCCAGGCCACCTTTATCGAACTCTTTAAGGGAGACCACGATAAGGTGCGCAAGATGGATGAGCTTGTCGCTGCAAAGCTTGGATTTACCGATGTTTTTGCGGTTACCGGCCAGACCTATACCCGTAAGCTCGACATGAAGACCATCGAGACCCTGGCCGGCATCGGCGCCACGGCCCACAAGTTTGCCGTGGACCTGCGCTTGCTCAGTAACCTCAAGGTCCAGGAAGAGCCCTTTGAAAAGAATCAGGTCGGCAGCTCGGCCATGGCCTACAAGCGCAACCCCATGCGTTCCGAAAGAATGACCGGCTTGGCGAGAAAGCTCATGGGCTTGGTAGGCAATTTCGGCGCAACCTACGCCAATCAATGGTTTGAGCGCACCCTGGACGATTCGGCCATCCGCCGCATGGATATTCCCCAGGCCTTTTTGCTCACCGACGCAATCCTGAAGTTGTTTCTCAATGTTTCCAGTGGAATGGTTGTTTATCCGAAACAAATTGCGCGCCATTTGGCTCAGGAGCTCCCCTTCATGGCCACGGAGAAGATTCTCATGGCCTGCGTGGAGAAAGGAAAGAGCCGTCAGGAGATGCACGAGGTGGTCAAGGTGCATTCCGTTGCCGCCGGCAAGGTGGTGAAGGAAGAAGGTCTGGCCAACGATCTGCTCACCCGGCTTGCCAATGATCCGGCTGTCCCCTTCAATGTGCAGGAGCTGCAAGAGCTGGTCGGAGACGGCAGCGAGTTTGTCGGCCGGGCCCCGCAGCAGACCGATGAATTCCTCGATGAGGTGGTTATGCCCCGGCTTGCCCAATATAAGGATATCCTGGGCGGGGTTGATTCCGCTTTGTCCGTGTGATGAATGCTATGGCACGTTCCCTGGCCAGTTGCCGTATTCGCATTGACCCGGAACAGATATATTTCCTGAAATTTATTCTCGAGGCCTATGATAATCTAACCATCATGTCCACCGTGGACCGGATCGAGGGGGTTATGGAGTTGAAGTATCCCCCGGAGTTGGAACAGGATGTGAAAGGGGTGCTGCAGAGTATGGCCCAGCGGCTTAAGCTGGAAGAGTTGTAACGGTTGATAGTCTCACAACAAAGGTCGTCACCCCGGCGAAGGCCGGGGTCCAGCTTTTTCGTCATGTCCGAATGCTTGAGTCGGACATCCACTCCTTGGATTCCCGCCTTCGCGGGAATGACGGAACGGAGCGGCTTTTGTTTCCTTACAAGTCCAATATTATCTAAGGTAAAACATTAAGCATGCCCCAGCTTCTTTACATAGAAACCTTTGGCTGCCAGATGAATGAGCGTGATTCCGAGATCATGGCCCAGCTTCTTGGCGAGCATTCCTATGTCCTGACCAACAAGCCCGAACAGGCCGATGTGGTGGTGGTCAACACCTGTAGTATCCGCGGCAAGGCCGCGCACAAGGCGTATAGCTGCTTTGGCCGCTACAAGAAGCTCAAGGAAAAGCATCACGACTTCATCCTGGCCGTGACCGGTTGCGTGGCCCAACAGGATGGCGCGGTCCTGCTGGAGCGGATGCCCTATATCGATATCGTCATGGGCCCGCAGGCCATCTACACCCTGCCCTCCCTGGTTGCCGCAGCCCGTCGCGAGAAAAAGCCCCAGGTGGCCACCGATCTTTCCGCCGATTTTGTCATCCCCCCTTTTCTCCCCAACCTGGCAGAGGGCCCTGCGCATAAACGGTTTATCACCATCATGCAGGGATGCGATAATTTCTGTACCTACTGCGTAGTACCCTACACCAGGGGCCGCGAGATCAGCCGGAGTTTTGGTGATATTCTGGCCGAGGCAACCCATCTTGTGAGCCAGGGGGTCAAGGAGATCACCCTCATCGGCCAGAACGTCAATTCCTACGGCAAAAAGGGGGATGCTGCGCAGCACAAAAGTTTTCCCGAACTATTGCGGGCGGTGGCCGGTATTGACGGCCTGAAAAGGCTCCGGTTCACCACCTCCCATCCCAAGGATCTTTCCGAGGATTTGATGCGCTGTTTTGCCGAAATTCCCGTGCTCTGCCCGCATTTTCACCTGCCGGTGCAGTCCGGCTCAAACAGTATCCTCAAGCAAATGAACCGCAAATACACCATCGAAGCATATCTCGACAAGGTGGCCAGGCTGCGGGAATACCGGCCGGACATCGCCCTGACCACCGATATCATCGTGGGTTTCCCTGGGGAAACGGACGAGGACTTTGCAGCCACCATGCAGGTGGTGGAGACGGTGCGATACCACGGCGCCTATTCCTTCAAGTACTCCGACCGGCCCAATGCCAAGGCCGCTGATTTTCCCGACAAGGTCGCGGAAGCGGTCAAGACCGAGCGGCTGGCCCGCTTGCAGGCGCGGCAGGAGGAGATTGCCCTGGAACTCAAGCAGGCGGTTATCGGGAAAACGGTGGAGGTCATGGTGGAAGGGGCAAGCAAGGCTCCGGCCAATCAATGGAGCGGCCGGACCGGTGGGAATCAGATTGTGAATTTTTCCTGCGAGGCCGAGCTGGTGCCTGGGCAGTTGCTCATGGTTGAGATTGAGAGTGCTTGCCAGAACTCCTTGCGGGGGAAAATGATTTAGGGCGCGAATGTCAGGAAATATTCTGGCAATGCTTGTGTTATGATGTAGATAATTTCAGCCTGTATTGCGGTAAGGAAAATGTCGGGTTTCGCTTTGCTCTACCCGACCTACCAGCTATGCCCCACATCCGAAACAAAACCAGTAGGTCGGGTAGAGCAAAGCGAAACCCGACACGTTAACGCTTAGCGCAGAAGGCAAATCATGCAATACCGGCGGTCAAGGGCAAAAGGCGCGGCTTTTTTCTTTACCGTCGTGACCCACGGACGGCGAAGATTTCTCTGTGATGAGACGAATATCAAGCTGATCAGAGAAGCTTTTCAACATGTTGTCACTCGCCACCCCTTTACCGTAGATGCTTTTGTGCTGTTGCCCGATCATCTCCATTGTATTTGGACCTTGCCGGAAAACGATTCCGATTTCTCGATGCGGTGGCGGCAGATAAAGAGTTATTTCAGCAGGAAATGCCGTGATAAATTCAAGGGTGGTCAAGCGGATGCCCTTCTTAGCACAGGCAAACAGGCCATCTGGCAGCACCGTTTTTGGGAACATCAAATCAGGGATGAAACTGACTTTGTCAGCCACGTTGAATATATTCATTACAACCCGGTGAAACATGGCTTGGCAACTTCGCCCAAAGCTTGGCCGCATTCCACTTTCCATCGTTTTGTGACGCAGGGTATTTATCCTGGCGATTGGGGCGAGGATAAAGCAATTGGTTTCGATACGAATATTGGAAATGAGTAAGGAAATGTCGGGTTTCGCTTTGCTCTACCCGACCTACTCTATTGCATCAGTTCGTGGCAAAAATAATCGTGGTTAAAAAATGGAGACCCCCCATGATCGACTTGCATACTCATTCCCTGTTCAGCGACGGTGAACTCGTCCCGGCCGAGCATTTGCGGAGGGTGGAAATCCTCGGCTATTCCGCCATTGCCATCACCGATCACGCCGACTCCTCCAACCTGGATTTCATCATCCCCCGCATCGTGCAGGCGGCGGCTGATTTGAATAAATACTCCACAACCCAACTCCTGCCCGGCATCGAACTGACCCATGTGCCGCCGGAGCAGTTTGCGGAACTCACCCGCCGGGCGCGGCAGCTTGGGGCAAAGATCGTGGTCGGCCACGGGGAAACCCCGGTGGAGCCGGTGCGGCCTGGCACCAACCGGGCCGCCCTTGAGGCTGGCGTGGATGTTTTGGCCCACCCCGGATTTATCACCTTGGCAGAGGCGCAGCTTGCCGCGGAAAAGGGTATCCTTATTGAGCTTTCCGGCCGCAGGGGGCACTCGCTTACCAACGGGCATGTGGCCAAGATGGCTCTGGCCGCAGGCGCGGGTCTGGCGGTGAACGCCGACGCCCATGGGCCCGGCGACTTTCTCACCGCGAAAATGGCGGAAACCGTGGCTCTGGGAGCGGGTCTTTCCCCGGAGGACTACCTCCGGCTTCGGGCAGACATGGCGGCGCTGGTTGCCAAGGTGGCAGGCTGATCCGCCGCCAAACATTTGCGACATCGACAGGAGGAGAACCACCGTGGAAACCTTCCTTGATGTGACCATCCTGCCGCAGCCCGACGACACCACCTGCGGCCCTACCTGTCTCCATGCCGTGTACCAATACTACGGCGACGACATCCCGCTGGCTCAAGTGATCGATGAGGTGAAACGCCTGGAAACCGGCGGCACCCTGGATGTCTTCCTTGCCTGCCACGCCCTGCGCCGGGGCTACAAGGCGCGGATCTACACTTACAACCTCCAGGTCTTCGACCCCAGTTGGTTTCTCCACGACCCGGACTATATCGAGGAGCGGCTCCTGGCCCAGATGGAGGCCAAGGACGATGCGAAGCTCCATCTTGCCACCCGGGGCTATCTCAACTTCCTCAACCTCGGCGGGGAGCTGCGTTTTGCCGACCTCACCCCTACCCTGCTCCGCAAATACCTGAAACGCTCCATTCCGGTGCTCACCGGCTTGAGCTCCACCTATCTTTACCGGAGCATGCGCGAGTACGGCGATCTCTGCGAGGATGACGATGTGCGCGGCCATCCCTCCGGCCATTTTGTTTTGCTCTGCGGCTACAACCGGCCCGACCGGCTGGTGGCCATCGCCGACCCGCACATGGGTAATCCCCTGGCCGTCGGCCAGAAATACGAGGTTTCCATCGACCGAGTCATCTGCTCCATCCTGCTGGGCATCGTCACCTATGACGCCAATCTCCTCATCATCGAGCCCCCAAGGAAAAAGGCCAATGGCCGGGCGAACCATACGGTGCAGGCATGAAGGTTCTCATTGTCGTCAACGACCCCAAGGATTGGCCCCTGGCGATCAGCGAGGTGGAGATTGTCCCGGCCCGCGCCTACCTCACCGATGCCGCCTATGCGGAAATGACCTCGGCCAGGGTGTTCAACCTCTGCAAATCCTACCGCTACCAGAGCACGGGTTATTATGTCTCGCTGCTGGCCGCGGCCAGGGGGCACAAACCCTTGCCGGATGTGGCCACCATCCAGGATTTCAAGACCCAGGCCATCATTCGCATCGCCTCCGACGACCTGGACCAGATCATCCAGCAGAGCCTGGGCCAGATAAAATCGCCGGAGTTCGTGGTGAGTATCTATTTCGGCCATAATGTTGCCAAGCGACACGAAAAGCTGGCCCAGCAGTTGTTCAAGATCTTCCAGGCCCCTTTCCTGCGCGCCAGCTTCAGCCACAATGAAAAAGACGGCAAATGGCAACTGGCCGGGATCACCCCCATCGCAGCCAGCGACATTCCGGAAGACCACCGCGATTTCGCCGTGGAGATGGCCCGTGAGTATTTCAAGGGACGGCATCGCATCTTTCACCGGCGGCGCACCGCCCGCTACGACCTGGCCATTCTCCACGACCCGGCCGAGGCGGAAGTGCCCTCCAACGCCAAGGGGTTGCAGCGGATGGTCAAGGCTGCGGAGGCTGTGGGTTTCGCCACGGAATTCATCCAAAAGGATGACTACGGCAGGCTTGCCGAGTTCGATGCCCTGTTTATCCGGGAAACAACCAACGTTTTACACCACACCTACCGTTTCGCGCGCAGGGGTGTGGCCGAGGGGCTGGTGGTGATCGATGACCCGGAATCGATCCTGCGCTGCACCAACAAGGTGTTTCTGGCCGAGATCCTCACCCGGCACCGGATTCCCATCCCCAAGACCCGCATCGTCCACCAGGGCAACTGGCAGCAATTCGCCGCGGAGCTGGGTTTTCCCTGCGTGCTCAAAAAACCGGACAGCTCTTTTTCCCAAGGGGTGGTCAAGGTGGAAAACGAGGCGGAGCTGGCCCGCGAACTTCCGGCCCTGCTGCAAAAATCAGAGCTGGTCATCGCCCAGGAGTTCATGCCCACCACCTTTGACTGGCGGGTTGGGGTCTTTGACGGGCAGCCGCTCTTTGCCTGCAAGTATTTCATGGCCAGCAAGCATTGGCAGATCATCAAACGCGATTCCGCCGGGCGCAAGCTCACCGACGGCGAGGCCGAAACCCTGCCGGTGGAGCATTGCCCGCCGGGGTTGATCAAGCTTGCGCTCAAGGCCTCGGCCCTCATCGGCGACGGCCTCTATGGGGTGGACATCAAACAGGTGGGCAACCGCTTCTATCTCGTAGAGATCAACGACAACCCCAATATCGACGCGGGCGTGGAAGACAGGGTGCTGAAAGACGAGCTCTACCTGCGCTTGATGCGGGTTTTCGCCCGCAGGGTGGACGAGCGCAAGGGCGGAGGGCTGTGGGCATGAGCCGGGATGGGTTGTTCGAGAAATTCGGCATCGAGCTGGAATACATGCTGGTCCGCGACGACTCCCTGGACGTGGCGCCCATTGCCGACCGGATTCTGGAACTGGCAACGGGCAGTATCACCAACGAGGTGGAACGGGGGATCATGGCTTGGTCCAACGAGCTGGCCCTGCATGTGATCGAGATCAAGAACAGCGAGCCGGTTTCCGATCTACCGATGCTGGTGGACAAGCTCCAGCACGAGGTTGAAGAACTCGGCCGGTTGGCGGCAAGCCAGGGGGCGATCCTTTTGCCCACGGCCATGCATCCCTGGATGGACCCGCATAGCGAAACCCTCCTCTGGCCCCACGGCAACCGGGATATCTATAATACCTACAACCGGATCTTCAACTGCCAAGGCCATGGCTGGTCCAACGTGCAATCCACCCATCTCAATCTGGGCTTTGCAACGGATGCGGGGTTTGGGTGCTTGCACGCGGCGATCCGGGTGCTGCTCCCCATCCTCCCGGCCATTGCCGCCAGCTCGCCCGCAGCGGACGGCGCGCTCACCGGCTGGCTGGACACCCGGCTGCACTATTACCGGAATAATCAGCAGCGGATTCCCTCCATCACCGGCAAGGTCATCCCGGAGGCGGTTTTCAGCGAGGCCGAGTACGAGCGGGAAATTTACCAGCGGCTGCGTCGGGACATCGCGCCCCATGATCCGGACGGGGTGCTGGAAGCGGAATGGCTCAACTCCCGGGGGGCCATTGCCCGGTTCGACCGCAACGCCATCGAGATCCGGGTGCTGGACATCCAGGAGTGCCCGCTGGCTGATGTGTCCCTGGCCGTGCTGATCTGCGCGGTGCTGAAGGGGTTATGCGCAGAGCGTTGGTCCGGGCTGGCAGAGCAGAAGGCGGCGGAAACAGGGGGGCTGGCGGAGATCTTTTCCGCCACGGTACAAAACGGCGAACAGGCAATGATCGATAACCAGGATTACCTTGCCCTGTTTGGCAGAGGGGGAAAGGCGGGCATGACTGCGGGGGAATTGTGGCAAGCGCTGGCTGCGGATTGTGCTTCCGAACTGGCCGGGGCCGGGCCTGGTATCCAGCAGAGCGTGGAGACCATCCTGGCGCAGGGGCCGCTGTCCCGGCGGATCATCCGGGCGCTTGGCGATACACCAGACCGGGAGCGGTTTAGGGAGGTGTATTGGGAGCTGGGGAAGTGTTTGGCTCAGGGGCGGTTGTTTTTGTAGGAGCAAATCATTGACGTGCTCGCAAAACACCCATCGACAGGCTCAGGGTGAACGGTAGTTTTTTGAATTTATTGTTTTCCGTTCGTGCTGAGCCCTGTCGAAGCACTGCTTTAAGAAGCCTAATCAACCACCAGATGGGCCTTGAGTATCTTCAGCTTGGCCGGGCCCACCCCCTTGACCGCGTCCAGTTCCTCAATGGCGTTGATCCTGCCCTGTTGGACGCGAAACTCGATGATTCTCCGGGCAAAGGCCGGACCGATTCCGGGAATGGTGGTCAGCAGCTCTTCGTCGGCCTGATTGATGGGGATGGGCTTGAAAAAAAGAGGGGCCAGTCTGGCCGGGGGAGGTTTGGGAGCTTTGGCTTCCTGTCCTGGCGCTGTTTCAACCTGGGGCTGTTCCTCCGCCGCCGGATAAGCGGCATCGGCCGGCACCCGGTAGAGGCCGGTGGCGACGGAACCATCGCACCAGGCAAGTTTTTGCGGGGCGGGAACTTCATGCCGAGAAAGGATCGGTAGCCAGCCCAGGCGTACTGCGGTAACGGTCAAGATGATCAGGGCGAAAAGGAGCAGCGCCAGCGGGCGCAGATCCTTTCTCCCGGGATTACTTTCTGTGCTGTTCATCCTTCATGAGCTTGTAGGTGATGCTGTCCACCAGGGCCTGCCAGCTTGCCTCGATGATGTCCGGAGAAACCCCCACCGTGCCCCAATGGCTGTCCTGGTCGCGGGATTCGATCAACACCCGCACCCTGGCCTCGGTGCCGTGTTCGCTGGCCAGCACCCGCACCTTGTAATCCTGCAGCTCCATCTCCTTGAGGTTGGGATAGAACCGGGTGAGCGCCTTCCTGAGCGACTTGTCCAGGGCGTTGACCGGGCCGTTGCCCAAGGCCGCGGTGTGCACCTCCTCGCCGCCCACGGCCAGCCGGATGGTGGCCTCTTCCTGGAGCACGCCGTCCGGGGTCTTCTGGCTCATCACCCGAAAGCCGTGCAAATCGAAATACTTTTTCGGGGTTCCCAGGGCGCGGCGCATGAGCAGCTCGAAGGAGGCCTCGGCCCCTTCGTACTGGAAGCCCTGATTCTCCAGGTCTTTCAATTCCTTGACGATGGCGCTGACCACCGGATCCTTGCTGTCCAGATCCAGGCCGAATTTTTTCGCCTTGACCAGCACGTTGCTTTTGCCGGAAAGATCCGAGATCAATACCCGCCGCACGTTGCCCACCTTTTCCGGCTCCAGGTGCTCGTAGGTCAGGGGGTTGCGCTGCACGGCGCTGACGTGGATGCCGCCCTTGTGGGCAAAAGCGGATTGGCCCACGTAGGGCTGGTACTTGTTGGGCGAGAGGTTGGCCAGCTCGGAAACAAAGCGGGAAACCTCGGTGAGCCGGTGCAGGTTGGCCGCGGCGGTAAAGTCGTAGCCCATTTTCAGGGCCAGGGCCGGCATGATCGAGGTGAGGTTGGCGTTGCCGCACCGCTCGCCAAAGCCGTTGGCCGTGCCCTGCACCTGGGTGGCGCCCATGGAGACGGCGATTAGGGAGTTGGCCACCGCGCACTCGGAATCGTTGTGGGCGTGGATGCCGAACTCTATTTTGGATTTTTTCGCCTTCAGGTGCGCCTTCACCGCCTCGATGATCCCGGCAAGCTCGGTGGGCAGGGTGCCGCCGTTGGTCTCGCAGAGGGCCAGGCAGTCGGCCCCACCGGCAATGGCCCGGTCCAGGGTGGCCAGGGCGTATTCCCGGTTGGCCTTGAAGCCGTCGAAAAAATGCTCGGCATCGTAAAACAGATGCTGCACATGGGGCCGCAGGTATTGCAGCGACTCCTCGATGATCAGCAGGTTGTCGTCAAGCCCGATGCGCAGGGCATCGCTGACGTGGATGTCCCAGGTCTTGCCGAAGATGGTGATCCCCGGGGTTTTCGCGGCCAGCAAGGCATTGAGGTTCCCGTCCTGCTCAGCCGGGTTGGCGAACATTCGGGTCGAGCCAAAGGCCGTAACCTTGGTGTGCTTGAGCTCGTACTTCTGGATCTCCTTGAAGTACTCCACATCCTTGGGATTGGAGCCCGGCCAGCCGCCCTCGACAAAATCGATCCCCAGCTCGTCGAACTTGAGGGTGATGCGCAGCTTGTCCTCAAGCGAGAGGTTGAAATTCTCGGCCTGGGTACCGTCCCGCAGGGTGGTGTCGTAGATGGCGACTTTTTTGGCCATTCTCAATCCTTATTTTTTCTTGCTTTTGGCTTTCGGCATTGCCGGTTTGGCCTTGGGTGCCGCCTTGGCCTTCGCCGGGGCAGCACTCTTGGCCGGCCGCTTCTTGGCCCCGCCCTTTTCCAACCCGAACGCGTCGTGCAACGCCCGCACCGCGAGCTCGGTGTATTTTTCCTCGATGACGCAGGAAACCTTGATCTCCGAGGTGGAGATCATCAGGATGTTGATCCCCTCGTCGGAGAGCACCTTGAACATGGTGGAGGCGATGCCCGCGTGGTTGCGCATGCCGACTCCGACGATGGAAACCTTGGCGATGTTCTCCGACCCGGTCACCCCTTCGGCGCCGATATCCGCCACAACCTTTTTCATGATCTGCATGGTTTTCTTGTAATCGGTGCGCGGCACGGTGAAGGTCATGTCGGTGAGCGCGCCTTCCCGGGTGTTCTGGATGATCATGTCAACCACGATTCCTTGGCTGGTGATCGGGTTGAAAACCCGGGATGCGGTGCCCGGTACGTCCGGCACCCTGGCGATGGTGATGCGTGCTTCGTTCTTGCTGCAGGTAACTCCGGATACCGGATTCGATTCCATTTCTTTATCCTCCTCTACCACCCATGTTCCTTCGGTTTCCGTGAAGGTGGAACGAACATGGACAGGAACTTTATATCGTTTGGCGAAACCGACCGAGCGGATGTCCAGCACCTTGGCGCCCAGACTGGCCAGTTCCAGCATTTCATCATAGGAGATGCGGTCGATCTTGCGGGCATTCTTGCAGATGTTGGGGTCGGTGGTGTACACCCCCTCCACATCGGTGTAGATCTCGCATTCGTCCGCCTTGAGCGCCGCAGCCAGGGCCACGGCCGTGGTGTCGGAGCCGCCCCTCCCCAGGGTGGTGAGGTCGCCGTCCTCGGTGACCCCCTGGAATCCCGCTACCACCACGATCTTGCCGTTTTTCAGATGGCGGTTGATCAGGGTGGTGTCGATTTTTTTGATCCTGGCCTTGGTGTGCATGGTGTCGGTGACAATCCGCACCTGATCGCCCAGGAGCGACACCGAGTCAAGCCCGGCCTCTTTCACCGCCATGGCGAACAAGGCGATGGTCACCTGTTCGCCGGTGGCCAGGAGCATGTCCATCTCCCGAGGGTCGGGAATGGCCTGCATCTGGTTGGCCAGATCGACGAAACGGTTGGTTTCGCCGGCCATGGCCGAGAGCACCACCACCATCCGGTGTCCCTTGCGGTGATACCCCATGACCCGTTCGGCCACCGCCTTGATTTTTTGCGGGTTCGCCACCGAGGTCCCGCCGAATTTCTGCACGATTAACGCCATTGGTGCCTGCTGCTCCTGATATGTAATGTTAAAAAAATCCGGCTCACCCGTGTTGGGGCCGGAAAAAAATTCGAAAACGCAGTGTGCACCACTTTTATTTTTTTTTCAACCGAACAAATTGTTTAACGCAGGATTTTCCCGTTGTGCTGGGGAAATCCTTGCTTTTGGGAAAAAAACCGGCAAAAGAAACTTGTAATACTTGCCCGATCTTGCTAAACAATAGGGGTTTATCCAATGTGATCCCGGCTAGGCGCATCCATATGACTGCGTGAGTGTCCCCACAATCCTATGGAATGGAGCATTACGATGGCAGAAAAAATAAACATATTCGCCCATGTTCGCAGCATCTGCAAGGCCTCCCTTTTCCGGATATGCCCGCCGTGTCTCGCCGCCCTTTCCCGGGCATTGGCCCGTTTCCACAGTAACACGCAAAGACAGTTGGTCCTCTTTTTAAACACCGCCCATTTCCTTACCATTGGTGTTTCCCTCGCGTTGGTGGTCGCCTTTTTTCTCTATGCCGTGGATGGGCGTCCCGTCAAGGGTGAAGATGCTTACGCTTCCGAAGAAAGCGAAGAGTTTCTGCCCAACGTCCGGGAGATTGTCGGCGAGATCCGCCCGGGCGATTCGTTGAGCTCATCCTTCCGCTCCAACGGGGTTGATGAGGAGGTGCGGGAATCGGTGATCTCCGCCTTTGACGGGGTGATGGATTTCAGGGAGATGAAGCCCAATGACCGCTACACCCTGACCCTTGATAACGACGGCAGCCTGGTCAAGTGTTTGTACGAATCAGGCCCGCTCGAGGTTCATGCCATCGAGCGCACGCCCCAAGGTTCCTTGGCGGCCAAGAAGCTTGACGTCTCGCTTGATTGCCGGACCGTGAAGTTGCAAGGCAGGATCGAATCCTCCCTTTTTGCCGCGTTGGCCGCCTTTAAGGAAGATGCCAAACTGGTTTATACCTTTGCCGACATCTTTGCCTCAAAGATCGATTTCAACACCGAAACCCGGTTTGGCGACACCTTTGAACTGGTCGTCGAGAAATATTACAAAAGCAACGAGTTTGTCGGCTACGGAAAGATTCTGGTGGCGCGTTATAACAGCAAGGAAGTCGGCCCGCTTGAAGGATTTTATTTTGACCAGGGCGGCAAGTCCGCGTATTTCGACCACCGGGGCTACGAACTGGGCGAATCGTTTATCCGCTCCCCCGTGCCCATGGCCAGGGTTTCTTCCGGTTTTTCCTATAACCGCCGCCATCCGGTGCTGGATATAGTCCGCCCCCACCTGGGCATTGATCTCGCCGCGCCCATGGGCACCCCGATCATGGCCACCTCCGACGGCAGGGTGAGGTTTGCCGGCTGGAAAGGCGGCTACGGCAAGCAGATCATCCTTGACCACGGCGGCGGCTACCAGACCTACTACGGGCATCTTTCCCGTTTCGCCAACAGTATCAAGGCCGGGGCCAAGGTGCGGCAGAAACAGATCATCGGCTATGTCGGTTCCACCGGCATCTCCACCGGCCCGCATCTCGATTACCGGATGGCGCAGAACGGCGTATTCTCCAACCCCTTCAATGTCAAATTTCGCCCGCGCTCCCAACTGTCGGGAACCCAGTTGGTTCTTTTCCGGCAGGACTTTCAGTCGCTCACCCAATTGGCCAGCAGCTTGGATGATCCCAAGGTCGTTGTGGTAAAAAATGTGGTGGTGACTCCGGACAACCCGATCTCCATGCTCTAATGTGCAATCCCGTTCGCCCTGAGCCCTGTCGAAGGGCGGCCCAATACGCCTGATGGCCGGATACGCCTTTCTTGCTTCCTCCCCCCTTTCATATCGTTTTGGTCCAGCCGGAGATTCCTCCCAACACCGGGAGCATCGCCCGGCTGTGCGGAGCCACGGACACCGTTCTGCACCTGGTCCGCCCCCTGGGCTTTTCCACCGACGACAAGCACCTGAAGCGGGCCGGTCTCGACTACTGGAAGTTTGTCGATATCCGCTACTGGGACAGCTTCGAGGAGTTTCTCGCAGCCCAGGACGAGCTGCGGTTGCACTTTTTCACCACCAAGGTAGAGCGAACGTATACCGAGGTAGCCTACCAGCCAGGCGATTATCTGGTATTCGGCCGCGAGACCAAAGGGCTGCCCGAGGAAACCATCTCCCTCTACCGGGACCGGTGCGCCACCATCCCCATGTCCAATCCCAACATCAGAAGCATCAACCTGGGCATGGCCGCGGCCGTGGTACTCTACGAGGCGATCAGGCAGCGGGATTTGCGGTAGGAACGACCTTGTTCACGAAGCGGGGCCGGGGAAGATGAATCCCCTCTCCCCTTGCGGGAGAGGGTCAGGGTGAGGGGGAACGTGCCGGATGTGATAGGGAGGGGAGCTTAACGCAAAATCCTACTTGGTAGGGTACCGGTACTTGAGATCCTGCATCAGCATCTTCTCCAGGGTCGCATCCAAAAAATCCTTCTGGCAATCCACCCCAGCCATGCTCCCCTCCCGCTGAAGGGCCATGTAGCGGCAGCCGCCGAAGCAGAGGGGCAGGTATTCGCATTCCCGGCACTGCTCCTTCCCTTGCCAGTGGTCCACGCAGTACTTCTCTTGCCAGCCCTGTGCCATGCCATGCCAGATATCGCCGCAGGCAAACTCCGGGTGGCCGATCAGAGTGACGCACTTGTAGATGGCGCCGTCGTGGTCCACGGTAAAGGCATCATCGATATCCACCATGCAGGTTGCGGGTTGCAGTTTAGGGAAGTTATAGCCCCGTTGCATGATCGCCTCCCGCAGCATGAGCGAGGTCGCATGCACCCAGGGCTCGTCGTTGGAGCAGCAGCCCCCGGTGAACTCCGGATTGGCAAAACGGTCGTTGACCTGCATCACCGGGAAAAATTGGACGCTGTCAAAGTCGGTGGTCGCAAAACCGGCCGCGGCCAGGGTGTCGAGCAGGGAGGGAAAGGCAGTGTGGCTTTCCAAGGTGTAATTGCCGCTCAGGGTGATGGCGCAGAGCCCCCGACAGGCCATGAGATTGGCGACGATGGCATCCCAGCTCCCCTGCCCGCCTTTGAATGGGCGAAAGCGGTCGTGGTTGTCGGCTGGGCCGTCGATGGTGATTTTGGCGTTTACAAGCCCCAGCGCCACGAGTTCTTTGACCACCACCGGGGTGAAGAGTGAGCCGTTGGTGACCAAGGTGAAATTGAATGTGCCGCCCAACGCCTCGATGGCTGGCTTGAGCTGGCTGGCCAGGGATATGATGCGGCTGATATAGAGCAACGGTTCGCCGCCGTAAAAGTCCAGGATGAGCCGTTTTTTTTGGTCGGCGGCAAAGCGGGCCAGGAGGTGAGCTATTAACTGGTCGGCAGTGGCGTCGCTCATGGCTACGCTGCCTTTGAGGCTGCCCTCGTAGCAATAAACGCAGGCGAAATTGCAGGCCATGCCCAGGATCACCGAGACCCGCAGATTGGGGTTCAGGCGGTTGACCGTGGGCAGGTAGTCATGCATCTCCTGCTGTTCCTTGGCCGGGTCAGCAACCACCATGCCCAGCCGGACAAGGGTATCCATGGTTTCCGGGGCAGCCTTGCCTGCCTGCACGGCGGCAAGGGTCTCGTCGCTCAGCAGGGTCAGGGCGCAGCTCTTGGTTGAAAAAAGAAGGCGAGCTTCTTTTTTTTCCGGCAGGGAAAAGATTTTTAGAAAGGGGGAAAGATGCATGGCAGAGACCAAGAAGGAGGCTTGCGCCTCCCTCTTGGTGAGGTTGTCCTACTTGGCAGGTGAGGACGTGGCTGCAGTCGAAGGCCTACCGATGCAACACCCTGCCATGGCAGCCACCTTGGCCACATCCACCCCCTGGTCCAGCACGATGATTTTTTCCTGCATGATACTCTCCTTATGGTGAAGGGTTGTTGGTTTCACCCTGCCGTATTGGCAGAATGCTAAAAGGTGAGCTTCATTCCGGCCAATACCCAGCGGTCCGGGCTCTGGTACCAGACACTGTTATCCTGGGCACCGTTGAAGAGATTGTACACCTTGCCGTACAGATCGCAGGAGACCCACTCTGAGCTGTACACGGTCCGGCCCAGACTGGCGTTCCAAACCATATTTTCTGTCTGCCCGTACTGTCCATCCCCTCCGGTATGCCTGGTATCCCACCAGATATATTGGCCAGCCAGCTCTCCCCGCCAGCCCTGCTGGTCCTGGTAGCGCACAATCAGGTTGGCGGCGGTGGAGGCAACATCCTCCCCATTATCCTCCGGTTTGATCAGAACGTAGGTGGTGTTCGCCACCAGGCTCAGGTTATGCCAGGGAGTAGTGGCCGCCTCGACCTCAAAACCCTGACGTTGGGTAACGCCGCCATTCCAATAGGTTCCGAATCCATCTACCCACCAAGTATCCTTGATACTGTGCAGAAAGGTGTTGAGCTTGAAGGAGAGAAAAGACAGACTCCGGTTCTCTACCCCCATCTGCCAGGAGGTGACGACCTCCGGTTTGAGGGCTGGATTACGGATGTCCCAGATCCCGCCCCCGCTGAGATAGGAAAGAATGGGGTGCTGGAAGCCCCGTGCAGCAATGGCCCGCAGCAGGGTATCCTCGCGGAGCTTCAAGGTGGCGCCCAGGCTGGGACTTAGCATGCTTTTGCTGATACTGTGGTGGTCGTAACGAAGACCCGGGGTGAGGGTCAGCCTGCCAAAGGTCATGGTGTCGTTGAGATACACCCCCCAGGTTTCTTCATAGCCGGGTTTGGAATTGTCCTGGGCCGGCACCCACCAGTTGGTTTGGGCCCACGGGCCGTAGTCGGTTATGGTGGACATTTCGCTGCGGTTCATTTCGCCGCCCAGAGAGACCTGCTGCCAGTCGTCCTGCCAGCTCAGATGGATGTTCATCCCCTTGCTTTTCTCTTGCCATCTGGCCTTATAGAACAAGTCATCCGGCGTCCCGGTGAGTGTGGTGGGCAGGATGATCCGGTTATCAATAAAGGTCCGCTCGTACTGGCGGGCGCCGAGGTTGAGGTGCAGGGAGTCGGTGAGCGGGGTGTCGTAGTTGGCGGTAAAAAAATGATTCCGGTCACGGATGTCCTGGTTATAATCAGGAGACCACGCGGAACCGAGGGTGATATCCGTGGTGCGGTAATGCGGGTCAAGGGCGCTGCCGGTGAGGGTGAGCGTGGAGCTGCGCGGCAAGTCGACACCGAGCTTGCCGTAAACGCGACCGCTGTCGTAATAACGGTCGTTCATCAAGCCGTTTGAATCCTGTTGGCCGGCATAGAGATAGTAGCCGATCCTGCCTGCCTTGCCAGTCAGGTCCGCTTCGTATTGGGCAACCTGACGTTCGCCAAAGGAACCGCTGACGGTGGCAATGGGCTTGGCGGCACTGCCGGTCTTCTTGGTGAGGATGTTGATCACCCCGCCCTGGGAAGAGCCCCAGGCTGAGGAAGCCGGGCCTTTGATGATTTCGATCCGCTCGATGATGCGCAGGGGAAGATGATTCACATCGGCAGCCCCTGACATGGCCGAATTGAGGCGCACGCCGTCGATGAGCACCAAAACATGCTCCTCATTGCTGCCCTGGATATACACAAAGCTGTTTCCGTTGAAATCCGGCGGAGTAGCGGAGACAAAGACGCCGGGCAGTCGGCTCAGCACTTCCCCCAGACTCTGGGCGTGCATCTCCTCGATCTCCTGGGCCGTGATGATGGAGACGTTTTCCGCCACCTGACGCATGGGTTTGGGCGCGCGGGTGGCGACCTCAACCAACTGGGAGTCGTCGAAGTACATGGACATGGGGGCTTCGACCGTTTCGGCACCGTTGCTCGGGGTTGGCAGCAGGGCGAGGAGAAAAAATGCGGTTCCGGCGGAGGTGCGATTACAGAAAAAATACGGATATGGCATGCGGGTCTCCCAGGTAATACATATAACATTACGCATAATCCTGAATGGTTATGCTCTCTGGCCTGTCCCCCCCGGGTTGCAGGTGGTCTTCCCGCTTGCGGGGAGACCTGATCTCAAGCTTGCGCAATGGCGCGCAAGGTTCTAGGATTACAGAATGTTGGGTAACCTCATACGTGGTGTGCCTTTGAAGAAGTGTCTTCCCCTCATATTCCTGTTGCTTCTTGTCATGTCTGCTCCGGCCTGGGCGCTGGACTGCGTCCTGCTCCAGTCTTCGCCGCTCAGGCCTTACGAAGAAGCTCGCCAGGGCTTTGAAAAGAGCTGGCTCGCCCAGCATTCGGCCACGGGGCCGAAAAGCATTAGCGGCAATACCGTAACACAGGTCTTGCTTTCCGAGCAACAGACAACCGGTGGTTTTGCCCTGAAAAAACAGTTGCAGAGTGCCCGGCTGGTGGTGGCCATCGGCGATCAGGCCCTGGAGTTTGTCCGTGATCTGCGGGAGGTGCCGGTAATCTACCTGCTGGCGCCCTCGGCCGCATCGCTGCCCAAAAACTTCATCGGCATCGAGATGCGCATCCAGCCTTCCCGCCAGCTTGCCGCGATCAACAAGACGCTGCCCAAGGTCCGATCCATCGGCATTCTCTACAACCCCGGCCAGTCCGGCCAGTGGATGCAGGAGGCGCTGCTCTCGCCGGTGGGTTCGGTGCAGACCCTGCTCTTCAAAAAGTTCGACAGCCAGACCAGCCTGCCCGGGGCGCTCCAGGAGATGGCCGGCGCGGTCGACGCCTACTGGCTGCTGCCGGATCCCCTGCTTACCGCGCCTCAGGTCTTGGGCAGCCTGCTGGAATTCTCCATGAAACACCGCATTCCCATCATCAGCTTTTCGGAGAAGTACCTGGCGCAGGGCGCCGCCGTGGCAGTGACCTTCGACACCGTTGACATGGGCGCCCAGGCCGCCGAGCTTGGGGCCAGGATTGCCCGAGACGGCCTGGGCGGAGACATCCCGGCTCTCACCCCGCCTCGCAAGGTCAGAGTGGTGGCCAACCCCACGGTGCTTGAACGGCTGGGTGTTCCTTCTGTCTCCAAAGGTATCGACGCCACCTACACCCCGGAGGGTGGGCGATGAATTTCCCGGACCTGCACTGGCTAAAGAAAAAAATTCGGTTCCCCCGAGGCTATCGCCTGAAGCTGGTCCTTACCTTTCTGGGGGTCTTGATTCTTTGCGGCGCCGGCCTGATTGTGCTCTTCGGCCAGATTCAGAGGCAAACCCTGCTGGACGAGACATACAACAAGGGGAGCTTCGTTTCCACGATCCTGGCCCGCAACCTGGAAACCCCGCTTTTTTTCATGAACACCGAGCAGATCAGCGCTAACGTGGAGGCCATCTTTGGCGCAACCGATCTGGTGGCCGTTTTTATCTACGACAAGAAGGGCGAGCGGATTTTTTCCCATTTTGCGCCCCAGGCGGAAGGAGCCGCGCCCCTGGTTGAGGAAATGGGCGGTCTTGGCCAAATCATGGTGGAACATTTAGCCGCCGGTGGAGATGACACCAACCCCCGCTGGCGCCAGGAGCACTATTTCGTGTTCTGTAAGCGGATCAGCATTGCCGGTTACTCTCGCGATCAGACCTCCCTCTATTTCGACACCGGCAAGGTAGAACCCCGCCAAGTCACCGACCTTGGCGGGGTTCAGATCGTCTTCAGCCAGGCCCAATACACACGGGGTATGGAACGGATCATCCGGCATGTCTTGCTGCTCTTTCTCTTCTTTCTGCCCATCTCTCTGTTTACCGCCGTGATGCTGGCGCGGGACGTGGTCAGGCCGTTGCGCGCCCTGGTTGAAACCTTGAGCATTCGGCTGGGGAAAGAAAAAGAAGAAAAGGAAGAAGAAACAATAACAACAACCGATGAACTGAGCCAGCTCGATAGCCGCATGAAGCAACTGGTCACCCGGCTCGAGCAATCCTTTGATACCATCGCCCGGATGAACGAGGGGCTTGAGGAAAAGGTCGCCGCCCGCACCGCCGAACTCACCAGGGCCATGCACGAGCTCAAAGAGGCCCAGGCCTTGCTGGTGCAGTCGGAAAAGATGGGCGCCGTGGGGCAGTTGGTCGCGGGGGTGGCCCACGAGGTCAACAATACCACCAATTTCATTACCGGCGCCCTGCCGCCCCTGGGAAAACGGTTGGGCGAGCTGCGCCGGATTTTGGATGGGTACGCGGAGCAGTGTTGCCCGGATGCGGGCCGGGTGACCGAGTTGATGGCGAGCATCGACCTGCTCATGGGTAATGTCCGGGAAGGGGCGCGGCGCACCAGCAAGATCGTCACCGATCTTAAGAATTTCTCCCGGCCGGACAACGACCTCGCCCGCCCGATAAACATCAATCATTGCCTGGAAACCACCCTTTCCCTGGCCCTTCCCGAGTACAAACACAAGCTGGAGGTGGCCAGGGATTTTGCGGAGGATCTGCCGCCGGTGCAGGGTTCCCAAGGGCAGCTCTGCCAGGTATTCATGAACCTGATCATCAATGCGATTCATGCCCAGCCGGACAAGGGCTTCTTGTTGGTTCGCACCTTCAGCGCGGAAGACGGCGTGCATGTGGTGTTTGCGGACAAAGGGATGGGCATTCCCCAGGACATTCAAAAAAGGATATTCGAGCCGTTTTTCACCACCAAGGAGGTCGGCAAGGGCACTGGCCTGGGGCTGAGCGTCTCCTTTGGCATTATCAGCAGGCACCGGGGCAAAATTCTGGTGCGCAGCGAACCCGGCCAGGGAGCGGAGTTCGAGGTGATCCTCCCAACAGGGCAAGAACCGATCATGGCACAACACGAGGAGCAGGAACGATGAGCGCGAAAAAAGGGCGGGTGCTGTATGTGGACGACGAGGAAATCAATCTGGTGAATTTCCGGGAGACCCTGTGTGACGAGTTTGAGATCTTCACCGCCGGGTCCGGCAAAGAGGCGCTGGCCCTTCTTGAGCGGGAGGGGGAGATGGCCCTGGTGGTCTCCGATCAGCGGATGCCGGGGATGAGCGGCATCGAGCTGTTGTCCGAGGTCCGGGCAACGTATCCGGACACCATCCGGATGATCATCAGCGCCTACACCGAGATCCATGAGCTGATCGAGGCCATCAACAAGGCGGAGGTGTACCGGTATTTCGTCAAGCCTTGGAAGGAAGACCAATTGCGGCTCACCATCGGCAACGCAGTGGGCACCTATGCCCTGGGCCAGGAGATCAAACAGTTTGTGGAACAGGGACGAAAGCAAATGGCGGAGCGCATGCGGAGCTTGGAGGGAGAGAAAGGATGAACCGGCCCCGCTTGCTGTTCATCGACGACGAGGAGATCAACCGGAGTAACTTCCTGGAGACCTTTGGGGATGAGTATGAAATCCTGCTGGCCGGTTCCGGGGAGGAGGCCTTGGAGATCATGGCCCGGGAAAGCAACCTCGCCTTGATCCTTTCCGACCAGCGGATGCCGGGGATTTCCGGGGCCGAAGTGCTGGCCCGGGCCCGCGAGCTGGCGCCCAAGGCGGAACGGATTATGATCACCGGCTATTCCGAACCCGACGACATCATGGCCGCCATCAACCAGGGGCAGGTGTACCGGTACATCCTCAAGCCCTGGACCAGCGGAGAGTTGCGTATCGCCATTATCCATGCGGTGGAGCGGCATCAGCTCAAAGAAGAAAACCTGGCCCTGCTCTTAGCCCTGGAGAAAAAGAACTTCGAACTGGAAGAGCTGGTGCGGGCCCGGACCATGGAGCTAAAAAATCTCCAGAGCCTGCTGCCCATCTGCTCCTATTGCCGGAAGATCCGGGACGATAAAAACGCCTGGCACGAGTTGGAGACCTATCTGCACCAGCATACCGACATCATCTTTACCCACGGCATCTGCCCGCACTGCTACGAGAAGGCAATAGCGGAAAACAGTCAGCCGATCCGCGAGTTAAAACCGAAGAAGGAGTGAGTTCAGCTCGCGGACCGCGCCAGGTTCAAGGCCAGCCGTGCGCTTCTCTCCGAGGCCCCTGGACCTCCCAGCCGTTCCCGGACCTCGGCTAAACCCGCCAGCATGCGTGTGCGCTCCGCCTGATTTTCGATAAGGCGCATGGTGGCCTGGGCGATTTTTTCGGGCACCGCCTCATCCTGCAGCAATTCCGGCACCACCTCCCGGCCGGCCACCAGGTTGACCAGAGAGGCGTATTGCACCTTGATCAAGCGCCGTCCCAGAAAATAGGTGAGCGGGGAAACCCGGTAGGAAATAACCATGGGCACATTCAGGATGGCCAATTCCAGGGAAACCGTGCCCGAGGCCGCCATCACCGCGCTGCAGGCACCCATGAGGTCGTAGCGGTTTTCCCGCACCACCCGTACCTCGACCCCCGCCTCCGCCAAGCCGTTGGCCAGAAGATCCTCCTCGCTCAAGGTAGGGGCCAGGGGCAGGACAAAGACCGGTTTGGGCCTCATCTGTTCCTGCATCCGTTTTGCCGCCGCCAAAAAAACCGGGAGCATCCCGGCTATCTCCCGTTTCCGGCTGCCGGGCAAAATGCCGATCACCGTGCTTTCCGGGGCAATGCCAAGGGAGTGCAGAAAATCCTCCCGGCTCCGGGTCGGCTGCACCGCATCCATCAGGGGGTGGCCGACAAAATCGACGTTCATCCCGAATTTCCGGTAAAATTCCTGCTCAAAAGGGAGGATCACCCCCATGCGATCCACCAGTTTCTTGATGGTTTTCACCCTGCCGGAGCGCCAGGCCCAGACCTGCGGGCTGATGTAGTAGAATACCGGGATGCCGAGCCGCTTGGCTTTTTTGGCCAGGATCAGGTTGAAGTCGGGGTAGTCGATGAGGATCAACAGGTCGGGAGGCTGCTCCCGCAGCCGTTTTTCAAGGGCGCGCATGGCCTCGCGGATGAAACGGAAATGGCTGATGACCTCGACAATGCCCACCACGGCCAGCCGGGAGGCGTCGTACAGAATCTCCACGCCCTGACGCGTCAGTTCCGGGCCGCCGATGCCGCAGATCTGCGCCCCGGGAGCCTGCTCCTTGAGGGCGGCGATGAGCCTGGCCCCGTGCATGTCGCCGGAGGCTTCGCCGGCAACGATCATGATCCGGGGCGAGTTTAGAGCCGGCATGTTTTTGTTTGTCTCAGACATCGAAGAGCTGGGGATGGGCGGCGACATGTCCCTTGATCTTGGCCATGATCTCCTGGGCCACGGCCAGGGCCAACCGCCCTTCCCTGCCCGAGACCATCGGCTGGGTCCGGTTGCGGACATTCTTGACAAAATCGGCGAGCTCCATCTCCAGGGCATCCTGGTGCAGATAGCAGGATGAGATAATCTCCTCCTGGGGCATGGAGTTTGCGTCCAGTTCCTTGCCGGGCTTGATCACGGTGATCTCCTTCTTGCCGTAATCAACCGCCAGAAATGAATGGGGCTGGAACACGCGGAGACGGCGGATATTTTCCCGCGAAACGCGGCTCACCGTGAGATTGGCGGTGCAGCCGTTCTCGAAGATCAGCCGGACATTGGCGATGTCTGTGGTCTGGGTGAACACCGGCATGCCCACCGGGTGCATGGAGGCGATGGGCGATTTAACCAAGCTTAAGACAATGTCGATGTCGTGGATCATCAGGTCGAGGACCACGTCAACATCAAGGCCCCGGGGCTTGAAGACATGGATCCGATGCGACTCGATGAAAAGGGGCTGGGTGAGATGTTCGGCCATGGCCAGGATAGCCGGGTTGTACCGCTCGATATGGCCCACCTGGAGGATGCGTTCCCTCTCCTCGGCCAGGGCGATGAGTTCGTCCGCCTCGGCCAGGGTTGTGGTCATGGGCTTTTCCAGCATCACATCCTTTCCGGCGAGAAGGCATCTTCTTGCCACCTCGTGGTGCAGGCTGGTGGGCACCACGACGCTCACCGCCTCGACCTGATCGAGCAGCGCCTGATAATCACCGAAGACGGTGGTGTTGCATGCCTTGGCAACCTCGGCTGCATAGGCAGGATTGACATCCGCCACCCCCACCAGCTCCACCTCCGGGTTTGCCATGTATTTTTGGGCGTGAAACTTGCCGAGATACCCTACCCCGATAACCCCGATGCGTGTCTGTGCCATATGGTATGCCTGTTTGTTAGCTTGAATTTCCTGAGAAATTACGCCATTGCGCGAAAACTGGCAAGGTAAAAGGCTCAAGGGGAAAGGGCAAAAAAACAGGCTTTCCTCCTTGCGCCTTTGCCCTTGGACCTTTCACCTTTTATTGTATTATGCTACTATCCCATTGATGTATTGGCGAACTGCCAGGCCCAGGTTTCCGTTCCAGTTCGTATCTCTTCCAGCCATATGCCGGCCGTCAATCGGCCCAGCCATCGATATTATATGAATCTGTCACGAATTGCCACCTTGCGCCTTAGAACCAGAATAATCCTTGCCTGTGCTGTTTTTTTGCTGGCAGTGGGCATCGGTTCCAGCCTGCTGCTTCCGCGGCTCATTGATCTTGACGCGCTCAAGGCGCGAATGAGCGCCCAGGTAAACGCCAGGCTGGAGGGCACCCTGGACACCGACCGGCTGGAATGGGCATGGCTCCCGCTCCCCCATCTGAACCTGTACAACACCCGTTTTGCCAGCGCTGATTCCTCCTTGGCCGCGCCCATGGCGAAGGTGTATCCGGATTGGTGGTCCTTGTTCCGTGGCCAGGTCCGGATCGGCAAGGTTCTGCTGGTGGACCCGGAACTCCATATCAAGAAGTTTCCCGCCTCGCTGTCCGAACCCCCTGATCCCGCACTTGCCGGGTTGAATGTGGTGATCCGCAACGGGACATTGCACGTTGCCGCCAACAGCCAGTGGCCTGCGCTGCAAAGCAGGGATTTTTCCTTGCGATCGCTGAACGGCAGAATCGCTGTAACCCTTGCCGCCATTGATCTCGATCTTTCCGGCAAACCCGCGGCTGACGAAGATCTTTCCCTCTCCGGCAAGTATCTGCGCAAGGATGCCTCCTACCGGTTTCAATTTTCCTGCCGTAATTTCAATCTCAATAGGATCTTCCTCTCTTTTGCCCAAGGAGCCCTGGCGCCTGGCGATTCTCCGCTCAATCTCAGCGGTAGCGTTGAAGGCCGCGGGCTTGGAAAAATCACCGGCAGGATCACGGGGGATTCCTCCTGCCTGCTTGCCTTGCCAAAGGATAAAAAGATCCTGCTGAGCTGCGGGGTTGTCGATGTGGCCTTTGCCAAGGATGGAGACGATCTGCTCTTGACGCTCAATGAGTTTGAAATGCAGGAGCCTGGGGTAAAAATCGCCGGCACGGTCCGGCGTTCCGGCGGAGCCGAGACAAGCGCGGCGCCGGTGTGGCAGGTCGATCTCAAGGGGGAGGAGCTTGATCTGACCCGCATTCGCGCCGCTGTTCTCTCCATGTGGGGGGAGAACGAAATTGTCGAAGAGTTGGGGCAAATAGTGCAGAGCGGCACGGTCGGCAAGGCCAGTTACAGCTTCAAGGGTACCGCGGCTGATCTTGAATATGTCCGCAACATGCATGTCATTGCCGAAGACATCGACGCCTCGGTCAAGGTTCCGGAAGTCGATCTGCTGCTGACCAACGTCAAGGGGAAATTGCGGATCGAAAAGGGGTTGCTCATCGTGGATGGAGAGGAAGCCGAGATGGGCAAGAGCCGTGGCCGCAATGGCCATCTGGTTCTTGGTCTTCCGAATGATGATTTCACCTTCAAGCTCGATGTTGATCTTGAGGCGGATCTGGCCGAACTTCCCGCGGTTTTGGCGCGTCTGGTCGACCACCCTCCCTTTCAGGCTGAATTGGCCCAGTTCAGCGGCGTATCGGGCCGGGCGACCGGCCGTCTTCACCTGGGCGATGACCTGAGGGATTTCAAGGTTGCCGTCGAGGTTGCCTCCATGCAGGGCAAGGGCCGTTACGCGCCGATGGCGTGGGAATTTGCCGTGGACGCAGGGGAGATGACCATTGCCCCTCCCCTGGTGCAATGGCGAAACGTCCGAGGCGAGTACGGCCCCCATGCGGTGAAGAAAACAACCGGGCAGGTGCGGTGGCCGGACGACGTTTTTCTCGACATAACCCAGCTTGACGGGGTGCTGGTCGCCAAGGAACTGGAAAAGGAAGACCTTTCCTATTTCAAGGAGATCAGCGAAACGCTGCGAAAAAACCTCACCCGGGTCGATGGCCGGATAGAACTGCGGAACACGGCAATTTCAGGAAAGGCCTCGGAACCGAAGCTGTGGAAAGCGGACGCGGACGTCATGGTGAAAAATCTTGTCGCGGAAACGCCGCATCTCCCGGTACCGATCCGGATACAGCAGGGCAAGGGACATTTTTCAAACACTGCAATCACGGTTTCCGAGGCCACGGGCTCCCTTTTCGGCGATTCGTTCACCCTGGGCGCTTCCCTGACCCACCAGGCTTTCGCCGCCTTGCGCGGGAATATTTCCTTGCAAGGCAAGGTCGGGCAGGAGTTCGGGCAATGGCTCAAGGAGCAGCAGTTCCTTTCCCCCGCCCTTTTCCCGCGCCTCCCCCTTCGGATGGAGACCTTGCAGATCGACCTGCTGGAAGGAAAAACCTTGGCCAAGGGTGTGCTCCGGCCGGAGGGTTCGATCTTGCGTCCGGCCAAGGCTGATTTTTCGGTGGAATTCACCAAGGACGATCCCCTGAAAATGTCCGCCCGCGTATCGAGCGGCAAGGAAGAGGCCACGATCTCCCTGGATTTTCTCGATAACACCAGGGAAACCTTTCTTTTTTCCTGGAAGGGCGAATTGTCCAAGAAAACCGTCGATCAGTTGCTGGAGAAGGAAAACCTGCTAAGGGGCCGGATTACCGGGAATTTTCAGCTTTACCTGCCCCAAGACCCCAACAAGGTGGCTTTTACCGGGGAAATCGAGGCCACGGATCTGCGCTGGTACCTTGACGGGAGGGATGACAGTTTTATCGATATCCAGGAGCTTCGCCTTGCTGGGGTTGGCAAGGATCTCAAGGTGAGACGCTTGGTCTGTGCCTTGAACGAAAGGGAATCCGTGGTGGTCAACGGTATGGTCTCGCGTGGTGGCAGCGGACTTGCCTTGAAGCTCGATCTCGCCTCGCCCGCGCTTTCCCGCCAAACCTTGTTGGATCTAAAAGATACCCTGACGCGGATCAAGGACCGCGGCACGCCCGCCTCTTCTTCCGAGAAACCGCACCAGGAGGCGTCGCCGTGGAATATTACCGGCACCGTGGTTTTTGATGTGGATGAATTCACTTTCGACCGCAAAACCGGGGAGAGTGCTTCCGCCACCCTGGTCTGGCAGGAACTCAGGGGAGAAATACGGATTCATCCCCAGTGGCGGCTGTCCGCGCTCATAAATAATGGCCGTCTCTGCTGCCTGGACACCACCGGCGAATGGTTTTCCACCCCCGAGCTTGGGCAAAATCACTTTTCCGTGATCAGCGCCTGCCCCACCCCGCCTCGGTTTGAAACCGTCCTGCCGTGCCTTGGCTACCCGCAAGACCTCATTGAAGGGGAATTCTCCCTCAATGGCCGCCTGGAAGGAGTGTTGGACAACTGGAAGGAGGGGCATCTGCAGATAGACTCCCACCAGGGGCGGATTCTCCGCATGAAGCTTCTGGCAAAAATCTTCAGTGTGGTCAATATCACGGATCTTTTCAGCGTGGACCAGGGCGAAGGCGGACCCGAGATGTCTTCCCGGGGGTTTCCCTACTCGGATCTCCTCTTGAAAGCGTATGTCAAGGGAAACGAGCTGATCATCGACGAGGCGGTGGTGCGGGGCGAAGGGCTGAATCTTTTTGCCCGGGGCAAGATGAATCTCAGTACCTTTGAATTGGACATCGTGGTTATGATTTCTCCGTTTAAAAGTCTTGACGCCATTGTCAGCAGAGTGCCTCTGGTGGGTAGGATCATCGGCGGGGAAACCGCCACCCTGGTCACCTTTCCGGTCGGAGTCACCGGCAAGGCAAGCGACCCCCAGGTTACCCTGCTGCCGCCAAGCGCTGTGGGAGAGGGATTGTTGAATATCGTCAAGCGGACATTGCTGCTGCCGTTCCATATCCTTTCCCCGGTTTTACCAGAGGCGACACCCGAACCTGATAAAAAGCCGTAGCCGTAAACAATAGGGATATTCATGAAAGAATTTGTCCGCCTCATGAAGGCGCTGTCCGACCAGAATCGGGTCAAGATCATCACGATGCTGGGGGTGCGTGAGCTGTGCGTCTGTGAGTTGACCGCGCTTCTTGGCGTGGCCCAGCCCACGGTGTCCAAGCATCTTCGCATCCTTGAGGATGCCGGTCTGGTTTCTTTCCGCAAGGAGGGGAACTGGATTATTTACCGGCTGAACGACGAGTGTCCGGAACAGGGCCGGACCATGCTCAACCTGGTCGATCAGTGGCTGGATAAGGCGCCCGAGATAGCGGGGTTGCGACGGAGATTGCCGGAGGTGCGGCATTTGCGGAAGATAATAGCGTAGAGCTTTGTTTTCCGCCGTGCCTTAGGCAAGGCGGAAAAGCCGTTTAAGCCAGCCGCCCGCCACAGGGGGTTGGTCGGCAAGAAAGGCATGCAATTTGGCAATGTTCGGGTCTTCCGGGGGGACAAGAAATTCCAGCCCGAGCTCAAAATGCTTGCTCGGGCTGGAAAAAACATGGTCGAACCAGACGGGATGGGCGGGAAGAACAAGACGCTCTCCCCCGTGTTTGTCAATCACCTCAAGTTGGATGACCTTGTCCTGATCGTCGTTGCAGGCATAAAAAAGATGGTAGCGGCCGGTGCGGATGTGGGGCACGGACAAACGGGCTCCGTAGAACGAGATGTCTAACAAGGTTCCCGGCAGAGGATCGGCGAGAATCAGTCTGTTTTTCGTGTCGCGCAGAATAAGCGTGACCGCCATGCTGACGCTGAACCGTCTTGCCCGTCGCTGTTCTTGCCCCATACTTTTTCGCCCCGGGGAATATCCTGCCCCCATGCCGTGCAATGCCGCTCGCTCCTCCCCAGCAATACCATTATAAGATATTCCTGTAACACGTTGATGTCAAAGAAAATTTTCCCGGTTCCCAGGGAAAAAGCCCGTTAATTCATTTTTTTGTCCTGTATTTCCTTGAGAATTTCGCTGACCAACTGACCGTTGGGCGCCGTGGCCATGGGGTTGAGGCTGATCAGTTCCTGCCAGGCGCCAATGGCGCCGGACTGATCCTTGAGATCGTAAAGCAGAACGACGCCCTTGTTGAATCGGGCGGTTTCATGCTTGGCATTCACCTGGATGGCCCGGTCAAAGGACGCGATGGCCTGTTGCGGATTGCCCGCCCTCCGGTACATGACCCCGAGGTCGGTGAGCACATCGGCATTATTAGGGGCCAGGGCCAAGGACTTGCTGTAAGCGTTGATCGCCTTGTCCGCCTGGTCGGAGTCAAAATAGAGATGGCCGAGGCTGGTCCAGGCCTCGATGTTTTGAGGATTTTTTTGCACCTCAAGCTCGAGCTGCAACAGGTGCTGGGTTTGTTCGGCCGTGAGCTTTGCGGCCTGCGCTTCCGGCTGTCCGGTGGCAACCTTGGCCGCTCCTCCGCTTGCCGGGCTCTTGTAGATGCTGAAGACGATCCCGGAGAGAAAGCCGATGATCAGGCAGCAGAGGCCGATAACAAGCACGATTTCCGTTTTGTAGCCACCTGCTGGAGATTGTTCGGGTTGTGATGCCATGGCGTGAAGCCTCCTTCCTTGATTTGGGTTGAGTAGTGCGCTCGGGTCAAACCGTTACATACATATGAACAACAATTGTTACGCCCTGCCACGCTTCTGTGACACGCGCGGGAGGATAAATGTTCCGGGGGAAATGCACGAATCGGGTCATCTGCCCAGCTCATGCACCAAAAGGGTGCATCCGGTCGCAAGCTGGAGGGCCTCGTCAACGATACGGCGATGATGGGTAAAGAGGATGACCTGGGTTTTTTCGGCCAGTTCCCCGAGGATTTTCAGGGCGGCCCTGGACCGGGCATCGTCGGCGTTCACCAGGATGTCGTCCAGGATCAGGGGCATGGGCTCATGGCTGGCAAGACGCCATTCCAAAGAGGCCAACCGCAGGGCGAGATAAAGCTGGTCCCTGGTGCCGGAGCTCATCCGTTCCACCAAAACCCTGGTGCCGTTTGACCGTGTTCCCACCAGCACCGGCTGGCCCTCGTCATCCTCATCGGCACGCAATCCGGCAAAAGAACCCAGGGTAAGTTCGCTGAAATACCGGGAGGTGATGGCCAGCACCGGGGTCTGATTTTCGCTGCGAAACCGCTCGATCTCGCTGTTCAGGACGTACCCCGCCACCTTGAGCTGGACATAGCGCTCCGACAGCCGTCGTATTTTGGCGAGCAGCCTGGCGCCCTCTTCCGCAGCCTCGGCGGCCCTGGCATTGCCGTCCATCTGCCGGAGCTGGTTTTTCTTTTCGCCGATGAGCACGGAGAGGTGCTTGCCTTCCGGGGCCAGTTCCTGCTCGATTTTTTGGCTCAGTTGGGCGATTTCTTCGGGGAGTGCATCCGGGTCGATCCGTGCGGCCTGGTCTTCCAGTTCGGCAAGGGAAAGGCCGCCCGCGCCCTCGATCAGGTTGTGTTCAGTTTGGGCGAGATGGTCTAACAGACTGCGGTATTGGGCCGAGCGTTTCTCCGCCGCCTCCAATTCTTCCGGCAAAACCTTTCCGGCCAGGCGGCAGAGTTCCGCGAGCTGATGCCTGGCCAAAAGCATTTCTTCCGCCAAACGAAGTTTCTCTTCCGTGGCCGCTTGTGTTTCCTGGGCATACCGGGCGTGGAGGGTTCGGTCGTTTCTCGCCTGATTGAGCAGGGCCTTGAGCTGCGCCACGATCTGCCCGGCCGGCTGTCCCATGAGCCCTGGCGCGATGTCTCGCGCCAGGGCCAGAGCCGCCTCCTCGAATCGCCCGGCGTCGCGGTCGATCCCCTCAATCCGTTTGCGGAGTTCGTCAGCCTCTTTCAGTCTGGCAAAACAGTTGTGCAGATTTTCCAGCACATCCCCGGCCTCGGCAGGGTGGATCTGCCGGTTGCCGCCAAGGCTGCCGACCACCTCCTGCCACTCCTGCCGCCAGAGTCCAAGCTCTTCCGTGAAGCGGGTTTTTTCATTTTCCGCCTGGAGGTGTTCCCCTTCCAGGGCCGCTTTCTTTTCAAGGAGCCTCTGCCGCTTGTCTTCAATGGCCGTGAGCCGTTCCAGTCCATCCTCAACCTGGAGCAGGAGCGGCTCAAGTTCCTTGCCCTGGGGCGAGGGGCGTTCTCCAAGTCCGGCAAGTTCCCGGAGCAAGGTCGCGTTGATTTTCTCCCGCTCCGAGCTTTTTCTTTCCAGTTCGACTTCCCTTGCCTGCAATTCCTCCGCGCTGAGCCGGAGAGCGGCGGCCCCGCCCAGCCAGGCCAGCATCTCCGCCGGAGAAAGGGGGGTGATTGCGCAGGGCTGCCACAGGCTGCGCCACTCCGTATCCATGGCCGTAAAAGCCAGGCTGAGCTGGGCCGCGTTGTTCTCCAGTTCGGCCAGCGCCCCTTCGAGGTTCTGCTGCTCTGCCTGCAAGGCCGCGAAGGCCTGGACCCGGTCTGCCTCGTGCCGGAGACGATCCGCCACCGTATCTGCCAGGGCCACCTTTTTTTCATAGGCCTCGGGCAGGGGCAGGTCCTGCCCAAAGGCAACATCTTCTCCGGCAAGGTCTTCGCCCTTGAGCCACTGGCGGCGCAGCAGCTCCCACCCCTTGTCGCGCTGGGTCCGGATCAGGACAAGCTCTTTCTCCGTGGGCGCATTTTCGGAAATTTCCCGTTGCCGGATGTCTGCCTGCACCTCTGCCAGCCTTTTGCGCAACCGTTCCCCTTCCTGCTGGCTCTCCCGTTGCCGCGCCGTCTGCTCAGTATGGGCGGCCTCGTATTTTCGCACCGTTTCCGGCAGGGGAAGCGGCAGGGCAAGAAACTCCGCAAGACTGCCGGACCAGAGGGGCAGCCGTTCCAGTCCCTGAAGGCAGGTGCGTCTTTTTTCTTCTATAATCCTGGCCTTGTCCGTCAGGTCCGCATCGAGTCCCCCGGATTTTCTGGCCATCCGCAAGGCCTGGCTCAGGCCCGCCGTGTTTTTGGCTAACGGCAATCCGGCCAGCTCCCTGTCGATCTTCCCCAGTTCCCCGCCAATCTCCAGCAGCCGTTTTTCGCTCTGGCTCAGGCCCTGCTGCAAGCCTTCGTGTTTGGCAGCCAGATGTCCGATAATCTTTCTTCTGCCGGAAACAGCCCGGAGGGTCTCCACCTGCTCCAAAGAGATATCCTGCCGCACCAGCCTGAGAAAATCGGCTGCCTCCCCCTTGTTGCTGATCCGCATGCCTTCAAGACGTGGCCGGTCTTCCCGGCCCTTTTTGTATTCCCCCAAACGCTGGTGCAGCTCCTCGATGGCATCCTCCGCCTCAAGTACCGGCTGACGGGCGGAAACAGCCGCCATTTTTCCCTGCATCTCCGTGAGCTTGGCCGCAACAACGGTTTCCTTGTGGGCCAGGGTGTGGAGCGTTCTGTCGATCTCCTGGCGCCGAACGGAAAAATCATTGGGCAGTTCCACGACCTCGCCCAACTCGGCAAGTTGCTGCCGAAGCGCATTGCGCCGGACAAGCTGGGGCAGCAATTGGTGGATGCGTTCCAGTTGCCGCCTACGCCGCTCTTTTTGCCCATGCTCCTCTTCGATATTCTTGAGGGCAACCTGCGCCGCCTGCAACTCATTGTTCAATTCGTGCCACTCCCGGCTGGAAAGCGAGGCCTCCCGCACGATTTTCTGGGTCTCCTTGTAGGCGGCCAGGGCCTCGTTGATCTCCCGCCTTGTGCCGCGGGCCGTGAACAACGCCTCGGCCTCGTTCTCCAGCCCGGCAAGCACCCCGCGCAGGGAAGAAACCCCGGCCCCGGCGGAAAAAAGGGCCTGGCCCACCTCGCCCTTCTGGGCCAGGATATCCTCTCCGCCCCGGATGAGATCCTCATGGCTTAAGCCGTACAGCGCTTCGAACACCGACTTTTCGGCGATGGGCAAAAATCCGGCCAACGCTTCCGGGGCAAGCGGATTGCCGTGTAGGTCAAGGATATCGCCTTTCCGCTTTTTGCGCCGGTAAAAGGCAAGCTCCCGGCTGTCCGCCGCCTGCAGGCAGCCGCCCACCAGCAACTGATCGTTGGCATGAAGGAAATTATCGGGGGTTTGGTGGTCAAAACCGAAGAGCCAGGCCTTGAGCGCCCGGAGGGTGCTGCTCTTCCCGGCCTCGTTGGGACCGTAGACAATGTGCAGGCCAGGGCCAAGCTCCAGGGTGCGGTCGGTGAAGGGGCCAAAGGCCTTGAGTTCGAGTCGGGCAATCCTCACCGGCGTCCCCCCTGCCCCAGCAGTCTGGCGATGAGCATTTCCTTGATCTCTTCGCGCAGATCGCTTGCCTCGGAAATTGATGCGGGAACAAGGCCGCCCTCGTGCAGGAGCTCCGGGGGCAGTTTTTTCTGCAGCTCCCCGATCCCAGGCACCAGTTCCATGAGCGCTGCCGGTTCAAAATCCAGACCCTCAATGGCCTGGATCAGTTCCGCCATGGGTGTTTCCTCGCCGAGGTCCACCGCAAGCGCCACGGGCCGCTGGGTGGCAAACACCACTTTTTCCAGCCACATCTCGCCGAGCCCTGCGGCAAGCCCGCGAAATTCTTCGGTCAGGAGAGCGGAATCACGGTGGAGTTCGGCATGGAGTTCACTTTTCCCAACCAGTTGCAACCGGATTGCCAGGGGTCTTCCCTCGGCTTCGGCCTGTTCCGTTTCCATCCCCTGCCGGACCGCATCAATGGCCAAATCCATTGTGGTGCAGTCCGTGAGATCAACCCGGCACAGGGACCAACGCAGGACATCCAGGTCGCGGTGCTCGACCGTAGCGATGCGCCCCTCCTCCACCCGCACCAGGGTGGCCCCTTTGGCTCCGGGCTCATGGATATGCCTGCCCTGGATATTGCCGGGGAAAACGATCCAGGGGGAGCGGCTCACCTCCTCGCGGAGGTGGACATGACCAAGGGCCCAGTAGTCATAGCCTTTGGCCATAAGATCGTCGAGGGAGCACGGGGCATAGGGCTCATGCCCCTGTCTGCCGGTGAGGGAGGTGTGGAGCAGGCCGATGTTCAGGTGATGCGGGAGACCTTGGGGATATGTGCGGGCAATATTCTCGGCCAGAACTCTTTTGTCATAGCCCTGGCCATGCACCGCAACCCCCAACTCTTCGAGGAGCAAGGTTTCCGGCTGCTTCGTGGAAAAAAGATGGACATTGTCCGGCAAACGCAGGGATTTGGTGATCTGGCTTGCCGCGTCATGGTTGCCCGAGGCCAGGAAGACCCGGATATTCTCCTTGCGCAGCATGCCCATACGATTGACAAAGAAAAGACCGGTGTTGTAATCCTTCCACTCGCCATCGTAGAGATCGCCGGACAACAGAACAAAGGCGACCCGTTCCGCAATGGCCAGGTCGATCAGGTTGTCGAACGCCCTTCTCGTTGCCTGACGGATTTGGCCAACCGGTGCATCGGCGTAAGTTTCCAGGCCGCGCAAGGGGCTGTCGAGGTGGATATCCGCAGCGTGGAGAAAGGTGAACATGGCTTATTTCACCAAGAGGTCGTAGCCGGCCAGGGCTGCAAACCCGGCCAGTCCGCCGCCAAGGACTGGCAGAAAAATATTGAGCACGGAAAACTCCTGCATCCAACCTCCCGAAGTCATTGGCTTTACTCAAACAGAATCTCTCTGTACCACAGGGATGGACAATATGCCAGCAAACAGTGGAGGTCTCGCAACACCATCAGGAAGTCCCAGGTCCGCGACACCACTCAATAAGTTATAAAGCAATACCCGTTGTAATCGCGTTTTCTTGCGATTTCAACACACGGTGAATCTCCCCGGACAGCCCCTTTCTTCTTGACACGGGGCACGCCGGACAGCTATCAAGAGGTTTTCGCACCGCGAAAACAGGGCACTCCGGGAGAGCATATGGATACGCAGGCGGCACGGCAAATACAGCAGTTTCTTGAAGAGGATATCGGCCTGGGCGACATCACCACCGATTCCGTGTTTGGCCCCATGCAGGAGGGCACGGCCGTATTTGTCGCCAAGGAGGAATTCGTGGTGGCCGGCCTTGATGCAATCGCCCCCCTTGTTTTCACCACGCGCAATTCGCGAATTGCCTGTACGTCCATGAAAAAAGACGGCGAAACGGCACATGCGGGGGAGCGCATCTTTTCCGCGCAGGGTCCGGTGCGGGATCTGCTCAGCGCCGAACGGCTGGCCCTCAATCTGGTGCAGAGGCTGAGCGGCATCGCCACCCTCACCGCCGCTTTTGTCCATGCGGTGGAGGGGCTGCCGGTGAGAATCATCGACACCCGCAAAACCACCCCCGGTCTTCGGGCCTATGAAAAATACGCGGTCCGGGCCGGGGGGGGACACAACCACCGCTTCAGTTTGGCCGACGGCATTCTGCTCAAGGACAACCATATCGCGGCAACAGGTTCGATCACCCAAGCGGTGCGCATCCTGCGGGACAAGGCGCCCCATACCCTGAAGATCGAGGTTGAAACCGAAAACCTTGCCCAGGTCGAAGAATGCCTTGCCTGCGGGGTGGAGATCATCATGCTCGACAACATGGCCCCTGCCCTGATGCGCCAAGCCGTGGGCCTGATAGGTGGCCGCGCTCTGGTTGAGGCCTCCGGCGGGGTGAATCTCGCCAATGTCCGCGAGATTGCCGAAACCGGGGTTGACCTCATCTCGGTGGGCGCTCTCACCCATTCCGCCAGGGCCATGGATATCAGCATGCGGTTGAGCGTGTAAGCGGTTACGCGTCGATCACCTTCTTGATGGCAGCGGCCAAGCTGCTAATGGTGTAGGGCTTTTGCAGGAAATCCTTTACCCCGAGGCGAAGGATCTCCTCCACCCGGTTGTCCTTGCGAAATCCCGAGGCAAGAAGCACCTTTACCGCGGGATTGATTTTTTGCATCTCGATAAAAGCCTCCCTGCCGGACATGATCGGCATGGCCATGTCCAGAAGCACCGCCTGTATCTCTGCCTGATGCTGCCGGTAGATCTCCACCCCCTCCTGGCCGTTGCTTGCGGTGAGCACCGAATAGCCCACGGCCAGCAAAACATCCTCCGCCATGCTCCGGACGAGTTCATCGTCATCCACCACCAGAATCAACCCTGCTCCCCGAGTAATATCAAGGCTCTGCCCGCCTGCGAGCGAGTCTTCCGAGCGGACCAGGGAGGGGAGATAGACGTTGAAGGTGGAGCCAAGCCCCGGCTCCGAATAGACATCGATAAAGCCCAGTTGCTGGCGGACGATATTGTAGACCATGGCCAGGCCAAGGCCGGTGCCTTTGCCCGGCTCCTTGGTGGTAAAAAAGGGATCGAAGATCTTGGCCGCTGTCTTGGTATCCATGCCCACTCCGGTGTCGCTCACCGAAATACGCCAATACGCATTCGCGATTGCCTCGGGGTGTTTTTTCTGAAACACCGGATCCACCGTGATCTTGTCAATGGCCACGGAGAGAGTGCCGCCCCATTGGGTATCTTCGCGCATGATGGTCATGGCGTGCACCGCATTGATGCAGAGGTTCAGCAGAACCTGCTCCATCTCGGTGGTGTCCGCAAGCACATAGGCCGGTTCCGCGGCAGGATGCTCCACCACCTTCACCGACTTGTCAAAGGTGTTCTCTCCAATCTTGCACACATGCTTGAGGGAGAGGTTCAGGTCCACGGCCACCAGATCGGCCTGCTGCTTGCGAGACAGGGTGAGCAATTGCCGGACCATGTCCACGGCCCGCTGCCCCGCTGTTTCCATGCGCTCAAGATATTCATTCAACTCGGTTGGGGAAAGGGCTTGGTGGTATTTGATCTTGTACTGGAGCAGGGAGAGATTGCCCAGAATGGAGGCAAGAACATTATTGAAATCATGGGCCAGGCCGCCGGCAAGGGTGCCGATGGATTCCATCTTCTGAGCCTGCCGCAATTGCTGTTCCTTGCGTTCAAGCTCGGTAATGTCATCAAGACGAATGGCCACGCCGGCGGTGCCGTTGGCGATCAGGGGAAAAAAGGTCAAATTGTAGAGATGTTCCGGGTTCTGGCTTACCTGTTCGCGGGGGAGGGTCACCGTGTTCAGGTTTCGACCGGCTTCGTCGACTTGCTGGGTATATTTGCAAAAAAATGGGGCAATATCATAGATCTTTCTGCCGATCGCTTCCTGGGAGGAGATGCCGGTAAGCTTGCAAGCCGCGGTGTTCCATTGGGTAACGGTGCAATCGACGTCCAGGGTGACCAGCATGGAGGGCATGGACTCGATGATATTGTTGAGGTAGTTGCGCATCCGGGCAATCTCCCGCTCCGCGGCCTTTTGCGCGGTGATGTCGCGGATCAATCCCTCGTATTTGTTCACCTTCCCGCCAAAACCCCGGACCGCATGGCAGGTCAAGGCGGCGATGATGGGTGTGCTGTTGTTGGCGATTAAAATGAGTTCGTAGTCCTTGACAAACCCCTGGGAGCCCATCAGCTCCTTGAATGTGGCGAATGATCCCTCGTTTTCGAAGATGTTGGCAAAGAGGTTTCTGCCGAGCATTTCCTCAAGTGAGTCAGCGCCAAGGATGGAGATAAACGCGGGGTTTACATCAAGAAGCGCCCCTTTTTCGTCGGCCACGAAAATTCCTTCCATGGCCCGCTCGAACAGATGCCTGAATTTTTTCTCGGAGTTTTGCAGCGCCAGCTCCCGGGAGGCTATGGTGCTGGCCATGACATGCAGGGTCTGGGAAAAACGCTCCAACTCCAGCACCCCTCTGGGCATGGGGATCTCCACATTGAAATCGCCTTGAGTGATGCTGTCGGTTGCCTGCATGAATCGCTGGACCGGTCCGCTCAGGCGTTGGGCCAGAAGCGAGCCGATTACAACGGAGAGGATCCAAAAGCCAAGGCCGGTAATCGCCGCGTTTTTCTGAATCTCATGCAGGTGCGCAAGGATCGGCTTCATGGACAGGGAAACCCTGGTGACGCCAAAAACCATGCCGCCGATGGCGATGGGCGCGGCAACCACCAACTGATCATGGACTGGATCGATCTTGACCCGTATCTCATTATCCGTAATCGCAAGATCTTCCTCCATCATGGTGCCGAGCAACCGCACCTCGGAGGCAGCCAGGATGTTTCCCTGGCTGTTGGCGATCTGGATGGATTCGATGTCCACAAGGGTGGAAGATTCCCGGACGTATTCCTGGAGAGGCGCATAATTTTCCGTGATCAGGTGATCAATCACGGCAAAGGCGGTGGTGCGGGCGATGGCCGTGCCATGGGCGGAAAGGTTGCTGATGGCATATTTTTTAAAAATATTGGAATACAGGATGACGAGTGAGGCTGTCAGCAGCAGGGTGATGGCAGTGCAATAGACAATAAGGTGGGTGCGCAAGCGGAAGGAAGTCATCAATGATGCGTGTAGAATTCGTGGTTTTTGATGACGTCGTAGAACGGGTCGTAATCATCCTTGGTTGCGGCGACGATCTGCTTGACCTGCAGGCTCTTCAGAATTGCCAGGTCCTCCGGCTTGTCCGGCGAAAGAGAGGTCAGGACCTCACGGATGGCGGTGGCGGTCCGCTGGTCCATGCCGCTCTTGACCACAAAGGGAAACTGGGGGACCGCAACGGACCGGGACACGATCCTGAACTGATCCTTGATCGGAGCGAAATCCTTCATCTCCAGGGTGTCGAGCCGGATAACCCCGCCATCGTATTTCTTGTTGAGCACCCCGTAGATGATGGTGTCGAGCTTACCGACAAACTGGATATCCAGATCCTTTTTCGAGTCGATCCTTTTTTCGTCAAGCTGGGCCTTGAAAAACATGTAGCCGGCATAGGAATGTTCGCCAATGGCGGCGATCTTCTTCCCCTTGCACTGCTCGATGGTTTTGATCTTGCTGTCCTGCCGGACGATTACCCCGCCCCAGAAGGAGGGAACTCCTTTGGCGATCGCGGTGTATCCGGCCGGCAGCATCTTGTAGTAGACGGCAATGGAGGGCAGGGCCAGATCGTATTCCCCTGCCAGGCTTTTTTTCAAAAACGCCTCTGAATCCGTGGCGGAGACGAGCACCACTTTTTTCCCGAGCCGTTTTTCAATCCTGGCGGCAAGGGGGCTGAAAACCTCGATCACGCTCTTGGGTGATTTGTAGGGAAACACGGCAAAACGGATGGGTTCGCTTGTTTCCTGGGCCAGGCAAGAGAGGGGCAAGGCCATGCCCCATGCCGCCACACAAAGAAAAACCCAGAATGCAGGTCTGATCGATATTCTGCGCATGCTGTTTCTCCCTGAGGTGGTTGTTTCGCTCCGCTGTACTCGGCCGCTGGATAATGATAGACGGTTCCATGCGCTGCTGTCAATTGACGGTTTGCGGTTTTTTGCAGGCAAGAAAGAGGCCGGAGAGAAATCAGCCCAGTTCCGACCTTGCCATCTTGCCCTGCTTGTATTGACAAAAAAACGGAGCTGGACTATTTTGCCACAATTTAGGAGCCGTCACCAAGGAATCATCGGTGTTCCCCTGCTGTTTTTGACTCTTGCCAAAGGATCCCCATGGACCAGCTTATCGAAGAAAGCCTGAAGCATTCCATTGCCGCCAAGCAAGCGCTGGTGGCCACCCAGATGGGCGGTATCAAGCAGTTGGCCCAGTGGATGATCGACACCATCAAGCGCGGCAACAAGCTGATGATCTTCGGCAACGGGGGCAGCGCCGCCGATGCCCAGCACATGGCGGCCGAATTCGTCAACCGTTTCATGATCGATCGCCCTCCCCTGGCCGCCATCGCCCTGACCACGGACAGCTCCATCCTTACCAGCATCGGCAACGATTTTTCCTTCGATGAAATCTTCAGCAAGCAGATCCTGGCCCTGGGCAAGGAAGGCGACCTGGCCCTGGGCATTTCAACGAGCGGCAATTCGCCCAATGTCATCAAGGCGGTGGAAGCGGCCAAAACCCTGGGCATGCAAACTGCGGTGCTCACCGGCAAGGACGGCGGCAGGCTGATCAGCCTGGCCGATCTGACCATCAACGTGCCCTCGCCCGTAACCCCGGCCATCCAGGAGGCGCATCTCTGGGTGGAGCATCTGCTCTGTCAGATCGTGGACGAGGCGTTGTACGGACGCGGCGTTTCCGCGTAACTCCCTGGATAATCCCATGAAAACATACCAGCCCCTGGACTTTTCCGGCCTCAACACCTATTCGATCCACGGCCGCTACAGCAAGGTCACGGTGGAGAATTTCGCCAAGCCGCTTGCCCCCGGCTCCACGCTCAAGGAATTCATCGCCTCCCTGCCCGAGCAGTTGCTGGGGCTGGATTTTCCCGAGCTGGTCGGCCGGCTGGCCGCAAGCCACGACAATGACCGCCCCATCGTGGTCGGCATGGGCGCCCATGTGATCAAGGTGGGGCTCAACCCCATCCTCATCGATCTCATGGAGCGGGGCATCATCAGCGCCATTGCCTTAAACGGCGCGGGCATCGTCCATGACACCGAGATCGCCATGGTGGGCCGCACCTCGGAAGAGGTGGGCGACGTGCTGGGCAGCGGCGCCTTTGGCGCGGCCAAGGAAACCGGCGAGGTGGTCAATGCCGGGATCAACCTTGGCGCGAAAAAAGGACAGGGCTTGGGCGAGGCACTGGGCGAGTATCTGCTGGCCCAAAATTTCCCGTACAACACCATGAGCCTGCTGGCCACGGCCAAACGGCTGGGGATTCCGCTCACCGTGCATGTGGCCATGGGCACGGACATCGTCCATATCCACCCCACGGCCAACGGCGCGGCCATCGGCCAGACCAGCCATCAGGATTTCCGGCTCTTCTGCGGCCTGGTGGCCGAGCTGGAAGGCGGGGCCTACCTCAATTTCGGCTCCGCCGTGCTCCTGCCCGAAGTTTTCTTAAAGGCCCTCACCGTGGCCCGCAACCTGGGCCATGTGGTGAACAACTTCACCACGGCCAACTTCGATTTCATCCGCCATTACCGCACCATGACCAACGTGGTGAACCGGCCGACCATGGGCGGCGGCAAGGGGTACAACATCATCGGCCACCACGAGCTTTTGATCCCGCTGCTGGCCGCCACCCTGCTCGACCGGCTCCATGAGAAAGATGGGTTTGCAGCAATTTAGACTTCGCTTCAAACAGGTGCTTCGACAGGCTCAGCACGAACGGAATATTAATGCGTTAAGACATCCGTTCGCCCTGAGCCTGTCGAAGGGCCGTTGTTTTGATTGCGCAAAAGGTACCTACCCACAAAAAAATAAGCCTGGCGGATGACTTATCTTGCGCAATTTGCGGAAAAAAGCTAAAGAACGAGGTCATCTCCATGCCATTGCATGATTATCTTTGCCGCGGTTGCGGGCATGTCTTCGAGGCTCTGGTCATGGGCACGGAGCAGCCGGTTTGTCCGCAATGCGGCGGAAAAGAGCTGACCAAGCAGATGTCCACCTTTGCCTGCCGCACCACCAGAGGCGGCGCGGGCAGTTCGGGCACCGCCAAGTGTTCCGGCTGCTCGGGCGGAAACTGCGGCACCTGTCATTAATGATGCGGCAAGGCAACAATGCCGTTATCCGGAGAGTCAATACAAAGGAACAGTTGATGCAGAAACTAATCAGAATCGGTACCCGGGCAAGCCTGTTGGCCCTGGCTCAATCCACCTGGATCAAGGGTTTGATCGAGGCCCAATACCCGGAAACCACGGTGGAACTGGTGAAGATCATCACCAAGGGCGACAAGATTCTTGACGTGCCGCTGGCCAAGGTGGGCGGCAAAGGGTTGTTCGTCAAGGAGATCGAAGAGGCGCTGCTCAATAACGAGGTGGACATCGCGGTCCACAGCATGAAGGACGTGCCCGCCGAACTGCCCGAGGGGCTGCACATCGGCATCATCACCAAGCGGGAAAACCCGCTGGACGCCTTTATCTCGAACATCTGCGCCACCTGCCGCGAACTACCCCAGGGTGCCAAGGTGGGCACCAGCAGCCTGCGGCGCAAATCCCAACTGGCCAATATCCGGCCCGATCTGGTCATCGAAGATCTGCGGGGCAATCTGGACACCAGGCTGCGCAAACTCGACGAGGGGAAGTACGATGCCATCATCCTGGCTGCCGCCGGGTTGAACCGCTTGTCGCTCAGCGGCCGGGCCAAATCTTTCTTTACGGAAGCAGAGATGCTGCCTGCCGTGGCCCAGGGCGCGGTGGGCATAGAGTTGCGGACCAGCGATGCGGCGCTGCTGGCCGGACTGCTGTTCATGGATCATCAGGAAACCTCCCTGGCGGTCCGGGCGGAACGCGGTTTCCTCCACCGCCTCCAGGGCGGCTGCCAGGTGCCTATTGCCGGTTTTGCCCGGCTGGCGGAGAATACGCTGCACATGACCGGCCTGGTCGCTTCCGTAACCGGAGATAAAATGGTCCGCCTTGCATTATCCGCCGACACCAGCGATCCTGAAGGGTTGGGGGTGCGGCTCGCCGAAAAACTGCTGGCCGAAGGCGGCAAGGATATCCTTTCCGAGGTGTACGGTCACGAAATGCACTGATAGCCTCGTAAAAGCTGCCCTTCGACAGGGCTCTCCTGAGCTTGACGAAGGGCTCAGGGCGAACGGACATTGTCTTAGATATATATTAATATTCCGTTCGTGCTGAGCCTGTCGAAGCATTCCTGTTTAAAATAAATTTCGAGTTTACCGGCCTGGCCGGTTTTTTGTTAACGAGAAAAAATCATGACAGCACACAGCAACAACACACCAACACGTTCCAAAGGCAAGGTATACCTCATCGGCGCAGGCCCCGGCGACCCCACGCTGATTACGGTGAAGGGGTTGGAGCTTCTCAAACGAGCCGAGGTTCTGGTGTACGATTACCTTGCCACCCCCAAGCTGCTCAAGTTTGTGCCCAAGGACGCCGAGCTGATCTACGCCGGCAAGAAGGGGGGGGAATGCCACGCCCATACCCAGGAAGAGATCAACCAGATGCTGGTGGATCATGCCGCCGCCGGAAAAATCGTGGTGCGGCTCAAGGGCGGCGACCCCTTTATCTTTGGCCGGGGCGGGGAAGAGATTGAGGAACTGGCCAAACACGGCATTGCCTTTGAGGTGGTGCCCGGCGTCACCTCGGCAACCGCCGCGGCCACCTATGCGGGCGTGCCCATCACCCACCGGGAATACACCGCTTCGGTGGCCTTTATCACCGGCCACGAAGATCCCACCAAGGAGACCTCCAATATCGCCTGGGACAAAATTTCCACCGGCATTGGCACCCTGGTTTTCTACATGGGGATCAAGAACCTCCCCTTTATCACCGAGAATCTAATCAAGCACGGCCGCTCCCCGGAAACCCCGGTGGTCGTAGTGCGCTGGGCCTCCACCCCGATTCAGCAATCTGTGGTGGGGACGCTTGCCACCATCGCCGAAGTGGTCAAGAAGGAAAAAATCAAGCCCCCTGCCCTCATCGTGGTGGGCGAGGTGGTCAAGCTGCGCGACACCATCAACTGGTTCGAGAAAAGGCCGCTGTTCGGCAAGCGCATCCTGGTGACCCGGACCCGCGAACAGGCCAGCGAGCTGGTCCGGCTTTTGGAGGATCAGGGCGCGGATTGCGTGGAAGGGGCCACCATTGCCTTGGCGCCGCCGGACAGTTGGGAGCCTTTGGATACGGAGTTGAACCGGCTGGGCGACTACCAGTGGCTGGTGTTTACCAGCATCAACGCCATCCGTTTCTTTTTCACCCGGCTTTTTGAACGGGGCTTGGACTGCCGCGCCCTGGCCGGGCCCAAGATCGCCGTGGTCGGCACAGCCACCGCGGAAATCCTGAAGGAATACGGCCTTGCCGCCGATCTGGTGCCCGAAGAATTCACCGGCGAGGGGTTGGCTGCCAGCATGGTGGCGCAGGGGGTGAAGGGCTGCAAGGTTCTGCTCCCCAGAGCCAAGAAGGCCCGGGAGGTGCTGCCGGAGATCTTGCAGGAAAACGGGGCCGAGGTTGCCATTGTGCCGGTGTATCAGAATGTCCGGCCCAAGGATTACGATCTGGTGCGCCAGGAACTGGCCGAAGGCGGGATCGACATGGTCACCTTTACCAGCTCCTCCACGGTGACCAACTTTTTGGAAATGCTGGGCCCGGAGCGTGATACGCTGCTGGCCGGGGTCAAGGTGGCGACCATCGGGCCGATCACCGCCAGAACCGCGGAAAAAGCCGGGCTGGCCATCGATGTGCAGCCAAAGACCTACACCATCCCGGCCCTGGTGGAAAGCATCCTTGATTTTTACGGAAAATAATGGGGCTTTTTTTTGCAAAAGTTCAATAAATTCCCTCTCCCCTCGGAGTCTGCGCTTACCTGCGGGAGAGGGTTAGGGAGAGGGGAGAATAACTATTAAATCGGCAGGTTGCAACTTCACCCTCCCCCTGCCCCCCTCCCGTCAAGGGAGGGGGAAGTCAATATCAAACTAACCGTCAGTCGATCTTGTCAAAGGCCTTCTTATTGGCCCCGCACACCGGGCATGTATCCGGAGCCTCGCCCTCGCAGGTGTAGCCGCACATCGAACAGACATGCATGTCCGTTGCCTCCTGATTGGCCAGGCTGTCCAAGGCTTTCTGGTACAGGGCGGCGTGGATTTTCTCCACCTCATTGGCATAGCTGAAGCTGCGTTCCGCCGATTTGTGCCCTTCCTCCTTGGCCGCGGCGATCATAGCCGGATACATCTCCTGAAACTCATGGGTCTCGCCGCCGATGGCCTCTTTGAGGTTGGTTGCGGTGTCGCCGATACCCTTGAGGGCGCGGAGATGGGCGTGGGCGTGGATGGTTTCCGCATGGGCCGCGGCGCGAAACAACCTGGCCGTCTGCTTGAATCCCTCTTTGTCCGCCTTGTCGGCAAAGGCCAGATACTTGCGATTTGCCTGTGATTCCCCGGCGAAAGCATCCCAAAGATTCTTTTCGGTTTTGGTCATACGGTTTCTCCTTGTGCGAAATGATATGTTTGCGGCGGCCTGACAAAAAAGACCCGCATCATGAAAAAACAATGGGAGATCAGGACAAAAAAGGCTTTTAAAAAAGACTATTCATGGGTAAATAGGTTCAATTTCTCAGAAAAAGACAGGCCCGGCTTGAGAGTTGCCCTATTTCCAAATAGTATCCGTCAAAATCAAGGAAAACACCATGAAAAAAAGAATCCTTCTTCCCGACGAAGAACGCGTCACCCAGTGGTACAACGTTATGGCCGACATGCCCGGCGGCATGCATCCTCCCTTGAATCCCGCCACCAAACAGCCGCTGACTCCGGACCTGATGGCGCCCATCTTCCCCATGGGGCTGCTGGAGCAGGAGATGAGCGACAAGCGCTGGATCGACATCCCCGAAGAGATCCAGGACATCTGGTCCATCTGGCGGCCCTCCCCCCTGGTGCGCGCCAATTTCCTGGAAGAAAAGCTGGGCACCAAGGCGAAGATCTATTTCAAGTACGAAGGGGTCTCCCCTTCCGGCAGCCACAAGACCAACAGCGCCGTGGTGCAGGCCTATTACAACAAGCGGGAAGGCGTCAAGCGGTTGGCCACCGAAACCGGAGCCGGTCAGTGGGGCAGCGCCCTGGCCTTTGCCACCCATAAGTTCGGCCTGGAGTGCAAGGTCTACATGGTGCGGGTTTCCTACGACCAGAAACCGTACCGCAAATCGATGATGCACACCTACGGCGCGGAGATCGTGCCCAGCCCCAGCCCGGACACCCCCACCGGCCGGGCCATCCTTGCCAAGGATCCCAACACCCCCGGCTCTTTGGGCATCGCCATCAGCGAGGCCTTGGAAGACGCGGTTTCCCGCGAGGACACCAAGTACGCCCTGGGCTCGGTCTTGAACCATGTCTGCCTGCACCAGACCATAATCGGCCTGGAGGCCAAGAAGCAGTTGGCCATGATCGGCGAGAGCCCGGATGTGGTGATCGGCTGCTGCGGCGGCGGCTCCAACTTCGCCGGCCTGGCCGCGCCCTTTCTGCCCGACAAGCTGGAAGGCAAGGACATCCGCTTGATCGGGGTGGAGCCCGCCTCCTGCCCCTCGCTCACCAAGGGCATCTATGCCTATGATTTCGGGGATGTTTCCGAGCGCACCCCGCTCTTGTACATGTACACCCTGGGCCATGATTTCATGCCGCCGGGCATCCATGCCGGAGGCTTGCGCTACCACGGCATGTCCCCCATTGTCAGCGCCATGCTCCGGGAAAATCTGATGGAGGCCATGGCCCTGCATCAGGTGGAATGCTTTGAGGCCGGGGTGCTTTTCGCCCAGACCGAGGGGATTATCCCGGCGCCCGAGTCCTGCCACGCGATCCGGGCGGCGATCATCGAGGCCACCAAGGACCCGAAGGAACCCAAGACCATCCTGTTCAATCTTTCCGGCCACGGCCACCTCGATCTTTCCAGCTACGACAAGTTTTTTGCCGGAGAATTGCACAACTTCGAGTATCCGGCCGAGGCAGTGGCAGAAGCGAAGAAGCATCTGCCGAAGATTTGAGCCTGACATTGCCCATGGCAATCCTGCGCGCCGCATCCCTGCTCCGGAAACCGAGGGGAATGCGGCGCGTTTTTTTTCTCGGCCTTGGCTTGTCTCTCGCCCTGCCCGCTTCGCTTTGGGCCGGGGCAGGGCAGTCCCTGGAAACTCTGGTGGAAAACGGCGGGATTCTCGTCACCAGAAACGGGGCTATTGTTTACGAACAGCACGCAGACCGCCAATTCATCCCGGCCAGCGTGCTGAAAATCGGCACGGCCCTGGCCGGTATCCGGATCCTTGGCAAGGAGTATCGCTTTACCACCCGGTTTTACGTGAATGGCGACCGTGATCTATACATCCGCGGCTTGGCTGATCCCCTGCTGGTTTCCGAGGAAGTAGCCAAGATTGTCGCCACCCTCCGCAGCCGCGGCCTTTCCACAATCCGCAACATCGTTGTCGATGACAGCGGCTGCCGGCTTGAAAACGGAACCGATGGCGCCACCAACACCCTCAATCCCTACGATGCCCAAAACAGTTGCCTGGCGGTGAACTTCAACACCATCAACCTCGTTAAAGGCGCGGACAACAGCGTGCGTTCCGCTGAAGAGCAGACCCCTACCCTGCCGCTGATGCGGGAACTGGCGCAAGGGCTGCCGCCCGGCACCCACCGGATCAACGCCACGGCTACCGGAAACCAGAGCCTGCGCTATGTGGGGGAGTTGTTCGGTGCCATATGCAAGAAACAAGGGATGACAATGCGCGGCAAGATCATCCCCGGCCCGGTGCCGGAGGGGCTCAAGCTATTCTACGAGCATGGTTCGAGCAAGAGTCTGGACGAGGTGCTGACCGGTCTGCTCAAATATTCCAACAACTTCATCGCCAACCAGCTTTTCCTGGCCATGGGCGCAAAACAATACGGCTGGCCCGCCACCTGGGACAAGGGTCAGCGGGCCGTGACCGCTTTTTACCGCAATGAGCTTGGGCTTTCGGAAAAGGACATCGTGGTCCGCGAAGGCTCCGGCCTCTCCCGGCAAAACCGGGTAACGCCCAGGGCAATGCTCGCCATCCTGGAGGCGTTTAAGCCCCATTCCGGGCTGCTCCCTTTTGAGAACAACTGCCTGCGCAAATCCGGCACTATGACCGGGGTGTATGGGTATGCGGGATATTTTGCCGGAGAGCGAGGGTTGGACAGTTTTGTTCTCATGCTCAACCAGCCGAAGAATACCAGGGATCAGGTACTGGAGCTGCTCGGCGCCATGCATGGGGCAAAGGGGAAACGGAAGAATTGAAAGGAAGGTCCCTTTTGGGATGGCTGATTTCGAAAAAGAGAATTAAGTATGGTGTCACCTTAATTCCCTAAAAAGGAGGGTGTAAAAAGGATTGTGTAAATGGCCATTCCGGGGGTAGAAAAGTTCGCCCCCAACCAAGGAGAGAGATATGGCCATTTCCAAAGAAGTGCTTGACCAACTGATTGCCGATTACAAAAAGCCGGAAGACCTGATC
>NZ_JALKCW010000016.1:0-197199 GCF_046883345.1 Hydrosulfovibrio ferrireducens
TTCTCGTTCGACTTGCATGTGTTAAGCACGCCGCCAGCGTTCAATCTGAGCCAGGATCAAACTCTCCAGTTAAATATCTTAACAAGTCTTAAAGACCCGTTATTCTTCAACAGAGATTCTGATCTCTTTAATGCAATAAAAACTCCCGAAGCTTAAAGCTCCGGTTTCTTGGGGCCCATCTTTTACTTTGCTCACTATTCAGTTTTCAATGATCGCTGCGCCCCGGAAAACCGAGGCCGCCCACTCGTTGGAGCGAAAAAAAGAAGATAACCGAAACACCGGAGCCCGTCAAGATGTTTTCTGACGTTTTGCACAGCCTCTCGTCATGGTGTCGGGTTATCGTTCGGGGGCCAAAATAGCCGAACCGCCCCCCCTTGTCAACAGCAATATTACGGAAATCTCAAAAAACACGGGCCCGGCAAAGAGCCGCTCTGTAACTCGTTGTTTTTCTGCGAAGCCCCTCCCGAATCTCCCCCTTGCCCAAACCTGAAATAGTGGCATCTTCGGCTTGGTCTTGAAAAAAAAATAATCAAGATCTCCCCTTCTGTCTGCGGATTTGCCGCCCGATACTTGCCGCCATGCATGCCGCACCAAAGCCATTGTCAATATTCACCACGGCGATCCCCGGCGCGCAACTATTGAGCATACCCAGAAGCGCGGCAATGCCCCCGAGACCTGTCCCATAGCCAACACTGGTAGGCACGGCGATAATGGGTTTATCCACCAGACCACCGACCACGCTGGGCAAAGCTCCTTCCATCCCGGCGACCACTATCAATACGCACGCCTTGTCGAGAAGATCACGGCGCGAAAGCAGCCGATGTATTCCAGCCACCCCGACATCATATAACTTCTCGACCGCATGCCCAAGGCAACGCAGGGTAACATATGCCTCCTCCGCCACCGGGATATCGGAAGTCCCGGCCGTGAGCACCACAATAAGACCTTCCCCGCCATTTGCTTCCGGTTCAGGCTCTTCCATCTTCGCCGTCACCATGCGGGCCTCCCCATGGTAAACAAGCCCCGGAATTTCCAGACAAACCGCCTCTCCCTTCTCCTGACTTACCCGCGTGGCCATGACCGCCGGAGAAAAACCGAGAAGCTTTTTTAAGATATCGGCAATCTGACCGGCGGTCTTATTCTCCCCATAAACCACTTCAGGCACCCCGGTTCGCAACCGCCGGTGATGATCGAGGTGGGCACAGGACAGCATCTCGGAGGGAAAATGCTTCAATTCCGCCAAGGCATCGGCAACAGTACACGCACCGCAACTCACCTCGTAAAGAAGCTTCTGCATCCTTTTTTCATCCATCCCGCAACCTCGACACCTTATATAGATAAGAAACAAACACAACCATCATCCACTTCGGTTCAACTAGATCTTGCCTGAGGATACAGCATCCGGTAGAGTAACGCACTTTAAGAGAGTTTTCAGTGCATTTCCTTGCAACCGCAACCTTTCCCACAGGGATTCCGATGCCAGCCAAAAGCCCAGCACATCCACCGTCCAAATCATGGCTTAAAATCACAATCACCGCCGGCGAGACCATCTCCGACCCCATTGCCGACTTTGTCTGCCAACTAACCGGCGGAGTCGAACAGGTCCCGGTGGCGACAGCCAATGCCGCCCAGGAACAAATTGTCGGCTACGTGGAAAATGGCCCCCACGCCCAGGAACAACTGAAAAGAATCGCGGAGTATCTTGCGGAACTCGCCGACCTCACCCCTGGGGAGGGAACAACGCGGCTCGAAACAGAAATCATCCCTGACGAAGACTGGAACAAGGCCTGGAAGGAACGATTCAAGCCCCTGCCGATCACCGCCCACCTTGTTATCAAGCCCACCTGGGAATCATACCAGCCAAACCCAGGGGAAAAGGTGATCGAGATGGACCCTGGCATGGCCTTTGGCACAGGACACCACGCCAGCACCAAGCTGGCCCTTGAATTCATTGAGGCGCTTTTTCACGATAAAAACACCCCGCCCAAAACCGTTCTCGATGTGGGCACCGGCACGGGCATCCTGGCCATGGCCGCCGCCCTCTTCGGCGCCCAGGAGGTCTTGGCCATCGACAACGACCCGGAAGCGGTGGTGGTGGCGGAGGAGAATATCCTGCGCAATGCGCTGCAGCCAACCATTACCGCAAATGGCGTCGCCCTGGAAGAGATCCCCCGCCAGTTCGATCTTGTCATCGCCAACATCATCCATGACACGCTCATTGAACTTGCCGCTCCCCTTGCCGCGCACTTGGCCCTCAACGGCAAGCTCATCATGGCAGGCATCCTGACCGGACCCCAGACCGACAATATCCGCGCCACCTATACCGCTCTTGGCCTGAAGCATCTGGAAACCCGCAGCGAAGGGGAATGGAGCGCCCTTCTCTTCACACGGCCATAACCCCATGAGCCTGCGCCGCTTTTTCATAGATCCGGCAGATATCACGGGAGAAACCGCGCTGTTGACAGGCCCGGAAGCCCACCATCTCCGGACCGTCCTCAGGCTGAGTCCCGGCGATCCCATTACTTTTTTTGACGGGACCGGCGCGCGCTACCAGGCCCGCATCGAACGCATCCTCAAAGACCGGGTAACCGCAACCATTATCGGGCAAACCCGGGATCTTCCTCCCAAGGTTCATTTGCACCTGGGACAAGCCCTGCTCAAAGGGCAGAAAATGGATCTCATCCTGCAAAAGGCCACGGAGCTGGGCGTTGAGGCGATCTACCCCTTTTACTCGGAACACGGAATCCACAAACAGCCACGAGACACCCAGATGGATCGCTGGCAACGCATCGTTATCGAGGCCTGCAAGCAATGCGATCGGGCCACGCCGCCGGAAATCCATACCCCCAGAGAAGTAACCGACCTCATAACGCAGCCCCCCCCCTGTGACGCACGGCTGATCTTCTGGGAGCACGAGACCCGGCACACATTAAAGGATGTCCTTGCCCCCCACAACAAGGATTGCCGATCCGTATTGTTCCTTCTCGGCCCGGAGGGAGGATTCAGCGAGACAGAGGTTGCCTGCGCCCAGAAGGAAGGCTTTATCCCGGTTTCCCTGGGACCGCGCATTCTGCGCGCCGAGACAGCAACCCTTGCGGCAACAGCAATTCTGCAATTTACCCTTGGCAATCTCGACCCGGTTCTTCCGGACGATCAGGAGAAAAGCCCATGCGCGCCGTTGTCCAACGGGTAAGCCAGGCCTCGGTTCAAGTCGATGGACAGATCTGCGGCGCCATCGGACCGGGGCTTCTGGTGCTTCTCGGGGTCGGGAAAAATGATTCGGAACAGGACGCGGTGCTCCTGGCCGACAAGATTGTCAATCTCCGCATCTTTGATGACGAGCAAGGCCTTATGAATCGTTCCCTGCTCGAGGTGCAAGGGGAGATGCTGGTGGTTTCCCAGTTTACCCTGTTCGGCGACTGCCGCAAGGGAAGACGCCCATCCTATTCGACAGCCGCGCCGCCCACGGAGGCAGCGAGCCTCTACGAACGATTCATCCGCGAAATCCGCACAAAACAGATCACCGTGGCCACCGGCAAGTTTCAATCCATGATGGACGTAACCCTGATAAACAACGGACCGGTGACCCTGCTTCTGGACACGGAAAAGCAATTCTAGCCGCACTCCCATTCCTTTCACCATATATTTGCAACCCCTGCTTTACAAGCGTTGCAAATATAGCTATATATTCTTGCTTATTTATAGCTATGCGGGTGACGCAGTTTACGCCCGAAACCATGTATCTTTCTTGCCCGGCGAGGGGCTTCACATGCAAGAGCTTTGGTCCGATGACCCGAAGGTCGTTGGAGAAGAAATCGTACGGATTGTCGGCCAGCGCCTCCCGGTAACCCTCTTCCAAAAGGGGCTGAACCCGCAAAAACTCACGCCTTCCGAGATATTCACCAAAGAAACGGAACCACTCCTTCTTTTTACCAAGAATGCCCCTTTCCAGGCGCCAAAAGACCCGTGCCTGCTTCTGTACCAACAGCAGAACCAACCCATGCGCGGCTTCCACGCTACCCCCGTGCTTGAAACCAACAGCGACTTTGGAGTGCGCTTCCCCACCTCAATTATCATCATTCAACGGAGGAAACATCCCCGATATGCAACAAGCCCGCGCTCCGTTGCGACGTTCACCCGCAAGGCAAGCCAGTATCTCAATCATGGCACGATAAAAAACATCTCCATCGAGGGGGCACGGGTGGTGGGGAAATTTTCCCAGCATATCCAGAAAGGAGACAAACTCAGCCCGCTCAGCATGACCCTTCGTTTAAAATTTGGCGATTTTGAGGAAAAAGCCACCGCCCCGGAAGCCATTGTCCGCCAGATTATCGAGATTGATCAGGAGACCAGGGAATTCGGCATTCAGTTCACGCTCAGGGGCACGGACCTGGAAAATCTCGAACGCTACCTTGCCATTTGCTCCATCGAAAATTCCCCGCCGAACGCGACCTGAAAACACCGTCCGGGTGTTCTTCGGACCGACTCATCGCAACCGTACTTACCGGTGGGCTTTTCGCCACAAGGCGAGCAGGCGCGTTCGCAACTCCGCGTCACCAATGGCGCCGATCAGCCGCTCAAAGCCCTTCTGCTCCTCAGGATCAATCGGCTGCGGAGAAGCAGGCGGCTGCGGGCTCTCCGCAACCATCTTTTCCTCGCCAAGGGCCGCATCTATCTGAAAGCGGATGTCGCTTATCTTCTCGGAACCACGCACATTCGCATTGACATGTTCGAGCAAGGACTGCTTTTGCAAATGGAGCTGCTGCATCCAAACCGAGTCGGAAACCGCGATCCAGAGCACCGTGCCGCGAATCACCTGCGGTGCGGTCCGCTCCGCAAGCTCCGGACCGACAACCTGCGGCCAGTTCCGGAATACGGCGTGCAAGGCCAAGCGCTTGTCCCATTGTTTTTTTTTAAACAGCTCGGCAAACAGGGAATCGATGCGGATGATTTTTTCGGGAGCAGCCATGGTATTTGCGCCTGATTGAGTGGGATTTAGTCCCTGGATTGTAAACAACCCTTGCCGCATTGCAAAGAAATCATTATATACTGCTCACAATTTTCGGTCATTTTCCGGCCACTTTTTTTTATTGAACCGCAACAACAAGGACTTCCCCATGGGCTTTCGCTGTGGCATCGTCGGCCTGCCCAATGTCGGCAAATCGACCATCTTCAACGCCCTCACCTCGGCGGGCATCGAGTCGGCCAACTACCCGTTCTGCACCATCGAACCCAACGTGGGCATGGTGCCGGTTCCGGATGCCCGGCTCGACATCCTGGCCGAGATGGCCAAGACCAAGGTCAAGGTCCACGCCCAGATGGAGTTCGTCGATATCGCCGGTCTGGTGAGCGGCGCCAGCAAGGGCGAAGGGTTGGGCAACCAGTTCCTGGGCCATATCCGCCAGGTGGATGCCATCGCCCATGTGGTGCGTTGTTTTGAAGATACGAACATCGTGCATGTGGAGGGCAGCATCGATCCCCTGCGCGACCGGGAGGTGATCAACACCGAGCTGATCCTCTCGGACCTCGACACCGTGAGCCGGCGCATGACCAAAACCGCCTCCCAGGCGAAATCCGGGGATGCTGTCTACAAGGCGCAACTGGTTGTCCTGGAAAAACTGCACGGGCTGCTCAATGACGGCAAACCTGCCCGGGTTATCGAGCTCGACGACACGGGCCAAAAGCTGATGAAGGAGCTTTGCCTGCTCACCGCCAAGCCCATCCTCTATGTGGCCAATGTCAGCGAGGCGGAGATCAACACCGGCAACCAGTGGGTGGATGCGCTCCGCAAGGCGGCGGCTGAGGAAAACGCCTCCGTGGTCATGATCTCCGGGGCGATTGAAGAGGAATTGAGCGCCCTGAGCGTAGCCGAGCGCCAGGATTTCCTGGCCGATCTCGGCCTTGAGGAACCTGGGCTCAACCGGCTGATCAAGGCCGGTTACGAGCTGCTGGGGCTGATCAACTACTTCACCGTGGGCGAAAAGGAAACCAGGGCCTGGACCATCAAGCGCGGCACCAAGGCCCCGCAGGCCGCCGCGGTTATCCACACCGACTTCGAACGCGGCTTTATTCGGGCAGAGGTTATCTCCTACGCGGATTTCGTGGCCTGCGGCGGCGAGGCCAAGGCCAGGGAAAAAGGCCTGTTGCGGCTGGAAGGCAAGGAATACGTGGTGCAGGACGGCGACTGCATGAATTTCCGCTTCAACGTCTAACAGCAGGGAACGCACGATGATTAAAACCAATACGGAACAACTGATCTGCCAGTCCGTGATCGGCGAGATCACCTCCCCCCAGGGCGGGATCAACCCCTACAGGATCAACCCGGACGGGCATTCGGACGTCTACCCCGGCGTGGGCGGCATCACCTACAACCTGCGAATCGGGGATCTGGCCGGAGAGAAATTCGGCGACCATGTGGAGCCTGCGGTTTCCATCAGCAACTTCACGCAAGTTCAGGGGCAGCCCGGCCCCAACCGGGCCTTGAACCAATTTTCCTGCGTGGGCAACCTCGCCAAGGTGGTTTCCGGCGACGCCAAGGGCGAAACCGGCCGGGTGACGGGCAAGCATGGCGGCATCGAACACGTGCTGGTGGATTTTTCCCCGGAGGTGCTGGAGCGGCTCACCATCGGCGACAAGATCCAGATCAAGGCGTGCGGCTGCGGGCTGAACCTTCCGGATTTTCCCGGGATCAAGGTGCTGAACCTGGACCCGGCCCTGCTTGCCGCCATGCCGCTAAAAAAACTCAAAGATGGCAAACTTGAGGTTCCGGTGACCCACACCGTACCCGCCAAGATCATGGGTTCCGGCATCGGCGCCTCCCACAGCCACAGCGGCGACTACGACATCCAGATGTTCGACCAGGGTATTGTCAAGGAATACGGCTTGACTGACCTGCGGCTCGGTGATTTCGTCGCCATCTTGGACGCGGACGCCACCTATGGCCGGATCTATAAGACCGGCGGCGTGGTGATCGGCATTGTCGTCCATGCCAGTTGCGTGCTGGCCGGACATGGCCCGGGGGTGATGATCGCCATGACCTCAAAGGACGGGTTGCTGGCGCCCAAGATCAGCGCCAAGGCAAACCTGACCACCTATTTTGCCAAGATGAAATAATCCGCCTATTCCCTCAAGACAAAAGGAAGCATCGTGAACCACAGAGAACAACTCAAACAACTGCTGCTGACCAAATCGTACCGCCACGGGAAATTCACCCTCTCCTCCGGCAGGGAATCGGATTTTTACATCGACGGCAAACAGACCACCCTGTCCGCGGAAGGCGCGTACCTCTGCGGCAAGCTGATCTTCGAGATCATCACGAACAACCCGGAAAAGATCGACGCGGTGGGCGGCATGACTCTGGGCGCCGATCCTCTGGTCACGGCGGTTTCGGTGGTGAGCCATCTGGAACAGGCGCCCATTCCCGCCTTCATCGTACGGAAGGAATCCAAGGGCCACGGCACCGGCCAGTACATCGAAGGCTTGAGCAACATGCCGCAGGGCTGCACCGTTGCCCTGCTCGAAGACGTGGTCACCACGGGCGGCACCCTGCTCACCGTGATCGAGCGGGTGGAGGCGGCTGGCTTCAAGGTGGGATTGGTGGTGACCGTGGTGGACCGGCTGGAAGGCGGCGCCGAGGCGCTGGCCGAGAAAGGCTACCGGCTGGAAGCGATCTTTACCCGGCACACCCTGCTGCAATAGTGTAACTATCCAGCAGCACCGCATCTGCTTTGTCATCGGTCTGCTCATGTGCAATAGCACACTTCGCAGGCCTCTTCCTCGCATCTGTGGCACTGCTGAACAGTTACATTCCGTGGGGTTAGTCCAATTCCGGCATTAAAATAGTTTTACACAGTAGGATACGGAAGAGATAACGCAATGCAGTGCACGAAATGCAAGGGCAGGCTGGAGGTTTCCCGGTCCTGCCGCAGGGTCCGCATGCGGTGCCAAAAATGCGGACACGAATACCAGATCCACGAAGTGGCGGACCAACTGGATGAGGAAACCGAAGAGATCCTCTCCCGCTGGACCTGCATCATCTACGACTGATTACCACTCCAGCCGCAGCACATTATCCAGGGCATCGACCTTGGCCACCCGCACCGAAACGACATCCCCCGGCTTTGCGCTCAACGACTGACTCGGCGGCATATCGGCATCCAACAGGCAATCAAGCAGGGTCAGATTGATCCGCTTGGGCCCCTTGTTGACCAACAGCGCCTCAACCCTTGCCCCAACCTTTTGCTCCAGATATCTGAGCAGCCAGTAGCGGTGCCGGGTGCGCCGCACCTGGCTGACCCTGGCCAGCACCGTGTTGATATCCCCGGCAACCCCCGCGAGCTCGTCGGCGGAAAACATCGCCCCCCGGCCAGAGAGCAACTGCTTGATCTGGTGCTGCATAACCAGGTCGAGAAACCTTCGGATGGGGGAAGTGACCGTGGTGTACTGCATGACCCCGACGCCACTGTGGGGCTTGGGATAGACGAGAAGCTCCCCGGGCTTGAGCTGCTTGCGCTGACGAAAAATCGAAAACAGATCCTTCTCCCCGCCCGCGATCAGCCGCTGATGGGGATCGTCCTGGGCCCGGAACAGGCCGGGGGCCTGACGGTCCGCCACAAACTGGGCGGAAAGAGTATTGGCCAGCACCATGAACTCCGCCACCAGGCTGCGGGAGATGGTGTCCACCGGCGAGAGAGCCACCGAGACCTTGCCTTCCGGATCGATGCTGATGTTCACATCCGGCACCGGCAGGAGCAACGCCCCTTTTTCTATGCGCCGCTGCTTGAGCTGCTCGCTGAGCCTAGCCAAGGTCTGCAACTCCCAATCGCCGCTTGCCGCCAGCCGCTCCGCCTCCGGGTAGCTCAACTGCCGCTTTACCTCGACCAGACTCGGGATAAGATCAAACTCCAGCACCTCGCCCTGGGGGCTGAGCAGCACCATGACACTCAGGGCCGCCCGCGCCTTGCCGGCGACCAGACTGCACACCCCCTCGGAGAGCGCTCTTGGCAGCATGGGGATCTGGGTTTCGGGAAAATAGAGGGAAGTCATCCTCCGGACAGCCTCTGCATAAATGGGCGTCCCGGGCATAACGTAATGGGCCACGTCGGAGATATGGATGCCCACCAGGAAATCGTCGCCCCTTCGCTCCACATGCAGGGCATCGTCATAATCCCGGGTGGATTCGCCATCGATGGTGAGCAGGGGAAGCTCCCGTAAATCCCGCCGGTTTCTGCCGACAAGCTCTTCGGCCACTGGCTCTGGTGCCTGGGCAGCCGCAGCGCTGAGTTCCCCGGAAAAATCCACCGGGATTGCATAGCGCAGCAGGGCCACATTTTCATGGGGTTGCCAGACCCCGCTCCTGATCAGGAGATGGTAGACATCGTGCGGTCCAGTGAGTCCTGCTTTTTTCAGCAGTTCCCGGGCAAGCTCGCTCTCTTCGGCCTCGTTGCCAAACACATAGTAATCGCTCAGCAGAGCGAGGCAGCGGTCGCGTTCCGGCCACTCCGTTGCGGTATCCCCATCCCAAAGGCGCTTGAGCATCATGGCCCCAGTGCTCATCAGGGCCTCCTGCTCCTTTTCCCGTTCCTGCTTCAGACGCAACCCGGCAACCGCCTCCGGACCGTGGGCCAGCACCTGGCCCTCCTTGTATTTAAAATAGAGGCGATCCACAAAAATGGAACGGAGAAAGGCGGCAACATGGTTATCCGTGGCGTCTTCCCCAAAGGCGAGCTCGGCTAGAAAAGCGGGGCTGAAGCTTGCCCCCTCCTCCTCGCTGGCCAATTGCCAGATTCCGGCCAGATCGATCTGCGGCAGCATGGCCTGCCGGTTCTGATCTGCCTCCTTGAGCAAACGGAGTTGCTCATCCCTGCTGAGCGTAAGAGAATGGCGCTTTGCGGATTGGTGCAGCAAGCGGGAAAGGGGAAGATTCACCTCCCTGCCGTTCTGATTGATCAAACGCAGCCGTTTGCTGTCCTCATCAAGAACCATGGCACAGATGAACCTGCCCTGCTCCATGTATTCAATGATTGCGCCCTGCAAACCCATGTGATGTGCCCTTGTAATGAAAGAAAACGCGCCGGAAACTCTGTCCGATACAATTGAGGAAAATTCCGGCTGCGCGGTCGGCTAATGTCGGGGAAAAAACGTAACCGTTCAGCAGCGCCGCTTCGCTGCTGCCGCAGATGCGAGGAAGAGACCTGCGAAGTGTGCTGTTTGCACATGAGCAGGCCGATGACAGCTAAGCGAGCACCGCGAGACTGCGAAGCAGATGTGGTGCTGCTGAACGATTACGAAAAACTGGCCAATGTGTACCAGCTATTCCCGTGGTTGTCATCTTTTTCCATAACCGCTAAAAAGAGAGGGGATGCGGAAAATCAGGAATACTGGTATGTAACACTGTATTTTTCTTACTAACACACACGAGCGCAACGACCCCCATGAACAGCTCCCCGGAACAGGTCAAATCAGGCATTGTCGCCCTCATCGGGCCTCCCAACGTGGGCAAGTCCACGCTGCTCAACAGCCTGCTCGGCCAGAAGATATCCATTGTCTCGCCCAAGCCCCAGACCACCCGCAACCGAATCCTGGGCATCGTCAACGGCCCGGACTACCAGATCGTCATGCTGGACACACCGGGCATCCACAAGGCGAGAAGCCCCTTGAACCTGGAGATGGTGAAAATCGCCCTGGGCAGCCTGGCTGAGGTGGATGCCATTGTTTTCATGGTGGACGTCACCATGCCCCTGCCAAGCACGGGCACCACCCTGACCCGCTGCCTCGAGGGCCTCGACAAACCGGTGCTGCTGCTGCTGAACAAGATGGACCTCATCGACAAGGAAAAGCTGCTGCCCATCATCGCCACTTATCAGGGGCTCTACCCGTTCCAAGCGATCCTGCCCCTTTCGGCCAAAGCCAACGACGGCACCGACCTGGTCATCCGGGAGCTCTGCAGCCTGCTTCCCACCGGGCCGCGCCTCTACCCCGAGGATATCCCCACCGATGCCACGGAACGATTCATTGTCGCCGAGATCATCCGGGAAAAGATCTTCTTGCTGACCGGCCAGGAAATCCCCTATTCCACCGCGGTGACGATTGAGAGCTTCAAGGAAAACACGGCCAAGCAACTGATCACGATCCACGCCACCATCTATGTGGAAAAGGATTCGCAAAAGGGGATCATCATCGGCAAGAACGGCAGCAAGCTCAAACAGCTTGGGCAGGCAGCCCGAAAGGATATCGAAATTCTCCTTGACCAGCATGTGCTGCTCAAGCTGTGGGTGAAGGTGCAAAAAGATTGGACCAGCGACCCGCGCTTTCTGAGGGAACTCGGCTTTTAACAAAAAACGGGGGCCGACTCCTGAGAATCGCCCCCCGTTTACAGCTTTTCTTTTTTACAGATCAGACAACCACGTTCACCCCGCGTGATCGCTGCTTCATTCGAGCATTTTGCTCCTCGGGCTGTCGCGGCGGAGGTTCCCGCCTTTCCCGCGCTCGCAGCGATTCTTCCGCGGCATTCTGGTCCGCCGCTTGGTCAGCCTGGGCAACAGCTCTGGAAGCCTCCAGGGCGGCGGCGGAGATCTTGGTCACGACATCGGGGGATGCCTGACTGGTCTGGCCGGATTCGGTCCGGTTGCTGTCCGTCTTCTTTGCTCCTCCTGCCTCGGCATACGGAGAAGCGGGCCGTTCGGTCCTGACATTGGCTTGTACTGAAGTGGCGCTGGGATCCAAAGGCATTGTTCCACCTCCTGTGAGCGTAAACATCCGTTTTGCTGTAACACCCTGGCTGACTGCCGGCGGATAGTTACGTTATTATACTACTATAGTTTTCATTAAAGATAAAGCAATCCCTTGAGGGGAAATTATTCAGCCCCATCTCCAGCCCGCCTCCCCCTGCTTTTTCCCAAGCATCCTCTTGAATAACCCGGTAAAACGATATATAAAACACAGTTTGAATACGATCCGTCCGCAATGCGCAGCCCCTGCTCCGCGTTGCTCATTTTTTTGCAAGGAGAACACCATGCCCGAAGTTCGCGTCCGCTTCCCACCCAGCCCGACCGGCTATCTCCATATCGGCGGGGCCAGAACCGCCATCTACAACTGGCTGTTTGCCCGCAAGCACGGAGGCAAGCTGGTGCTGCGCATCGAGGACACGGACGCGGAACGCTCCACCCAGGAATCCATCCAAGGGATTCTCGACGGCCTGGAGTGGCTTGGGGTGACGTGGGATGAAGGCCCCTATTTCCAATCGGAATATGCCGCAGAGCATAGAGCTGCGGCGGAAAGACTCTTGGCAGACGGCAATGCTTACAAGTGTTTTTGCAGCAAGGACGAGCTTGAAGCCAAACGGGAAGCCGCCGCCGCTGCCAAGGGCGACTACCGGTACGACGGCGTTTGCCGCAGGCTCAGCCCCGAACAGGTCCGGGAAAAGGAGGACCAAGGGCTCCCCTATGTCATCCGTTTTAAAGTGCCCCAGGAAACGGGCAAGGTCGGGTTTGACGATCAGGTCTATGGCCGGGTTGAACGCGCCTACGAGGATATCGAGGATTTCGTCATCGTCCGCTCCAACGGCATGCCGCTCTATCTGCTCTGCAACGTGGTGGACGACATCCGCGACCGCATCACCCACGTCATCCGGGGCCAGGACGGCCTGAGCAACACCCCGCGCCAGATCCTGCTCTATCGGGCCCTAGGTGCGGAGCTGCCTACCTTCGCGCACATGCCGCTGACCCTTGATTTGAACAAGGCCAAGATCTCCAAGCGCAGCCACGGCGAGATCGTTTCGGTCCAGTTTTACCGGGAGCAAGGGTTTCTCCCCTGGGCCCTGGCAAACTTCCTCGTCCTGCTCGGGTGGTCCACCCCGGACGACCGCGAGATCTTCTCGCGAGAAGAACTCATCGAGGCCTTCGATCTTTCGGGCATCACCCGGTCCAACTCCATCTTCAACTACCGCAAGGACGACCCCAAATTCTTCACCGATCCCAAGGCGATCAACATCAACGCCCATTACCTGCGCACCCTGCCCATCGAGGAAATCGGCGCGCTGGTTAAGGATATCTTTGAAAAAGAAGGGTTGTGGGACGCGGCCTACGATGGCGAAAAGCGGCAGTGGTTCCTGAAAACCCTGGACATGACCAGGGAACGGTTCCACACCCTGAAGGACTTTGCCTCCCTTGGCCGGGCCTGGTTTGCCGACGACTTTGCCATGGACGAAACCGCCCTGACCAAGAACGTGCTGAAACATCCGGATCTCAAGGAGTGGCTGCCCAAGCTGGCCGACCGCCTCGAAGCCCTGCCGGAACTCAGCCACGATGAGACGGAGCGGGTCTGCCGGGAGTTCGCCGAGGAGCTCGGGGTAAAGGTGGGGGTGCTGGTCAACGGGGCGCGGGCCGTGATCACCGGCCAGGTCAAGGGGCCGAGCATGTTCGAGGTCTTTGCCCAGCTCGGCAAGCAGCGGGTTGTGTCCCGGCTCAAGGGCGCAACGCAGTACTTCGGATAAACGTCAGCCAAACTCTACGGGAAATACTCATATGACCAGCGACGAGACTCAGTCACAGGACTTCATCCGCGCCATCATCGCCGACGACCTCGCCGCAGGCAGGCACGAACAGATCGTCACCCGCTTCCCGCCTGAGCCCAATGGCTATCTCCATATCGGCCATGCCAAGTCCATCTGCCTTAACTTCGGCATCGCCAAGGAAAACGCCAAGGCACGCTGCCACCTGCGCTTCGACGATACCAACCCCACCAAGGAAGAGCAGGAGTATGTCGAGTCCATCAAGGACAATGTCCGCTGGCTGGGCTTTGACTGGGGAGAACATCTCTATTTTGCCTCGGATTATTTCGAGCAGCTCTATCAATATGCCGAGCATCTGATTACCACCGGCAAGGCCTATGTCTGCGATCTTTCCGCCGAGGAAACCCGAAGCTACCGCGGCACCCTCACCGAACCGGGCAAGAACAGCCCTTACCGCGCCCGGCCGGTGGCGGAGAATCTCGATCTGTTCCGCCGCATGCGGGCCGGGGAATTCCCCGATGGCACCCGGGTGCTGCGGGCCAAGATCGACATGGCCTCGGGCAACATGAACATGCGCGATCCGGTCCTGTACCGCATCCTGCATGCCAGCCACCACCGCACCGGCGACACCTGGTGCATCTACCCGATGTACGATTACACCCACCCCATTTCCGATGCGCTGGAGGGGATCACCCATTCGCTCTGCACCCTGGAATTTGCCGACCACAGGCCCCTCTACGACTGGACCCTGGACAACCTGCCGGTGCCCTGCCACCCGCGGCAGATCGAATTCGCCCGCTTGAATCTCAGCTACACCGTGGTCAGCAAGCGCAAGCTTCTGCAATTGGTCAACGAGGGGCATGTTTCCGGCTGGGACGACCCCCGCATGCCGACCCTCTCCGGCATCCGCCGCCGCGGCTATACTCCGGCGGCGCTGCGCAACTTCTGCGACAAGATCGGGGTGGCAAAAAAAGACAGCATGGTGGATGTGGCGCTGCTGGAGCATTGCGTGCGTGAGGATCTCAACGAGACCGCTGTCCGGGTCATGGGGGTTCTCGCTCCGCTCAAGGTGGTGATCACCAACTATCCCGAAGACCGCACCGAAAACCTCCCTGCCCAGAACCACCCGCAAAAGCCGGAGATGGGCGAACGAGCTGTGCCCTTTAGCAGGGAGATCTATATCGAACGGGAAGATTTCATGGAGGAGCCGGCAAAGAAATTCTTCCGCCTGGCTCCAGGACGGGAGGTGCGGCTACGCTACGCCTACTTCATCAAATGCGAAAAGGTGATCAAGGACGAACTCAGCGGCGAGACCATCGAGCTGCATTGCACCTACGACCCGGCCACCCTGGGCGGTTCCGCCCCGGATGGCCGCAAGGTCAAGGGCACCATCCACTGGGTCTCCGCCGCCCATGGCGTGGTTGCGGAAGTGCGCCTCTACGACCGCCTCTTCACCGAGGAAAACCCGGACGCCGGCGAGGCGGACTTCAAAACATTTGTCAATCCGGAATCTCTAGTGGTGCTTACAGATTGCCTGGTGGAGCCGAGCCTGGCCAATGCCCAGCCCGGCAGCCATTACCAGTTTGAGCGGCAGGGATATTTCTGCGTGGACAGTAAGGATTCCAAGGACGGTAGCCCGGTGTTCAACCGGACGGTCACCTTGCGGGATAACGAAAAGGTAAAAGGCGCGCGGTAAAAGATTCAAGGTAAATAAAAACGCGAGAAATTCGTTCCCCGCGCCAGCCGGTTTTATCCTTTAACCTTGCTCCTTGATCCTTTCACCTGCTTCCGGACACAATCTCCTCGAACAAATCCACTTCATGGCGGGAGCCGATAACCAGCGGCACCCGCTGGTGCAAGGATTTCGGCTCAATATCCATGATATTCACGCCATCATCGGTAATGGCCCGCCCCCCGGCTTGTTCCACCAAAAAAGCCAGGGGCGCGGCCTCGTACAGCAAGCGCAGCTTGCCGTGCGGCTTGGCCGGATTCCGATTGTCGCGGGGATAGAGAAAGATTCCTCCGGCAATGAGGTTGCGGTGAAAATCAGCGACCAATGAGCCGATGTACCGGGCATTGTAGGGCCGTCCGGTTTCCTTGTCGTTTTCCTTCAGGTATTCCACGAACCTTCTGACTTCGCTGTTCCAGAAGTTGTAATTCCCCTCATTGACGCTGAAATATTTGCTCCGTTCAGGAATCCTGATGTCGGGATGTGAGAGGAAGAACTCGCCCACGCTGGGATCAAGGGTAAAGCCGTGCACCCCTTCGCCGGTGGTGAATACCATCATGGTGCTGGAGCCGTAGATAATGTACCCGGCAGCCACCTGCTCCCGCCCCTTTTGCAGCAGATCGGCTTCATCCCCCTGTGGGGTATGATCGTTGGTGGATTTGCGCCGGTGGATGGAAAAGATGGTGCCGATGCTCACATTGACATCGATATTGGATGAGCCGTCCAGCGGATCAAAGGCCAGAGTATATTTGCCCGCACTCCCCTCGGCCACCGGGATGATATCCGCCTCCTCCTCCGAGGTCATCACGCAGATATAGCCGCAGCGGGCCATACGGCGCTTGATGGCGTTGTTGGCCAACTCATCGAGCTTTTGCACATGCTCGCCCTGAATATTGGTTTTTCCGGCCATCCCCAGTACATCTGCCAACCCGGCCATATTGACTTCGGCGTTGATTGTTTTGGCAGCCACGATCAATTCACTGAGCAGACCGGACAGATCGCCGGTGGCCTCGGGATGCAGACGCTGGCTGTCCATGATGTGACGGCTTACGGTAATTCCAAACGGTTTGCTCATTGTCTTCCCCATGCAGGATCAAAAAAATTCAGCGCAAAGGCTGGGTTGGCAGGACGTATGCCCTGTGGAATAGTACGGAAGAAACACCGGCGGGTCAAACAAAAAGAGCCTGCCCAGGGGCAGACTCTGTGTTTCCCAAGACCATGGCGCACCTTTCAGGCAAACATCTGCCCGATCTTCGCCTTGAAATCCTCCTTGGAAAAGGGCTTGGTGATGAAATCCGTCACCCCGGCCTGCCGGGCCAGTTCCGACTGGGTTTTCTCCGATTCGGTGGTCGCCATCAACACCGGGATCTTTGCCCATTCCGTTTTTTTCCGGATCTCGCGGGTCAGCTCGATACCGTCCATGTTCGGCATGTTCATATCGGTGATGATCAGGTCGAATTCGCTGTCTATCTGGAGATAATCAAAGGCTTTTTTGCCGTCTTCCACCGTGACCAGCTCCATGCCGAGGTCCGCGGCAACCCCCTTATAGAAGAAGAGCATGGCCTTGGAGTCATCCGCGGCAAGAATACGTTTTTCCTTGGCGCCGACATCGGCGAGGCTCAATTCCTGAATATCCTTGGCAGCCTGGTCTCCTCCGATCCTCTCCAGTTCGGCCCGGAAGGCGCCGATGGCTTGATGATCCCCGGATTTCCCCAAGGCGCCAAGCACGGCAAGGCGCTGTCCGCCATCTTTATAGAGGGCGGCAAAGAGCTGCCGGGCGTGGGAGGTAATGATGGCCGAAAGCACCCGCCCGCTCTGGGCATCCCCCCTGGCGATGATCTCGTTCAGCATCTTGACCACCCCCGGATTGCACTGATGATCAAGGGCGGTTACCACGGCAATGAGGACAAGATCATCCGTCTCGGCCAAGCCGTCGGTCAGGCCAATCACGCTGCGCATGGAGGTGATCCTTCCCAGCGCTTCATAGATGGCGAATTTAAGGTTGATCTCTCCGGCATTTTCCAGATGGGCGACCAGAATATCGGCGCCCCGTTTTTTCCCGGTCATGCCGATGACGTTGGCCGCCATGATTTTTTCATCCTTGTCACCGGTATCGAGACATCTTTCCAAGGCAGACAGAATCCCCTCCCCCATGCCGGCAAGGGTGGAGATCACGACCCGCCGGAAAGAGGGGTTGGCGTGGTGGATGAACCCGATGAGAAAATCAGCCGTCGTGTCGCCGGGAAAATTAGCGAGGTTTTCCACGGCCAGGGCAGTGCGCAGGTCGCACCCGGCATCAACCTTCTGGACCTCCTTGCTCTCGGAAACCAAAGCCATCAAGGCATTACAGACTTTGGGGTCATGGGTGGCGGCAAGGGAGCGCATGGCCCAGGCAACCACGGAATAATCATCATGCTTGAGATACGGCAGCAGAATATCGACAAGACCCGCATCCTTGAAATTGCACAGAGCCCGAATGATCTCGGAGACCAACTCGTTGTCCGTCGCCGAGCCAAGGAGCTTGACCAGCGCGGCCTGAAGGGCGGCGGAACCACCGTCGGCCGCCCTTCGGATGCAGAGGAGACGGACAGCCGCTGCTTGATGCTCCAGACCGGCGATGATCTCCTGCTCCCGTCCGGCAAGCAGATCAAAAATGGTGTGGTAGACCATTTCATCGACCGCCTGATCTCCAAGCGGATTGGCATACAGATTCCACAAGCCAGGGATGGCTTCCACCAACCTGGATTCCTTGATCTCATCCAGGCAGATGATCTGTTCGATCATATCTTTTTGCGCAAAATCCTTTAAGAGATCCATGGTACTCCTTCTCGCTCGTTATCCTTCCGGCTTGCCCAGCCCTTCACAGGCAAAAGCGTGTCCATTCAATATGGTAATATACTATTACACAGGCTTCCTTTTTAGAATCTTTTTTTTCATTTCCCGGCTATCAGGGGAGCAATCCGCTCAAGAGGCACAATTTTTTCCACCCCGCCAAGGGCGATGGCCTCCTTGGGCATCCCGAAAACCACGCAGGACGCCTCATCTTGGGCGATGGTGTAGGCGCCGGCCTGGTGCATCTCGGCCATCCCCCGCGCCCCGTCATCGCCCATGCCGGTCATGATGATGCCGATGGCATTTTTTCCGGCATAGCGGGCCGTGGAACGGAAAAGCACATCCACCGAGGGCCGGTGCCGGCAGACCAGGGGACCGTCCTTGATCTCCACGAAATAGCGGGCGCCGCTGCGTTTCAGCAGCATGTGCCGGTTGCCGGGGGCGATCAGGGCCTGGCCGCGCAACACGGTGTCGCCGTCCTGCGCTTCCTTGACCCGGATGCGGCAGAGCCCGTTCAATCGCTCGGCAAAGGCGCGGGTAAACCCCTCGGGCATGTGCTGAACAATGACAATGCCGGAACAATCCCCGGGCAGCGCTTCAAGAAATATCCGCAGGGCTTCCGTGCCCCCGGTGGAGGCGCCCACTGCCACCACCTGTTCCGTGGTCTGCACCATGGCGGTGGAGGAAGGCGGGGGCAGCATGACATCGGCGGTGAGTTTTTTTTCCACATGATGGGGCTTGGCGGCAATGCGCTTGACCATGACCCTGGATGCGGCCTTGACCGCGTCACAGATCCGGATTCTGGACTCTTCGATGAACTGTTTCGTGCCAAGCTTGGGCTTCTGAATGATGTCGATGGCCCCATACTCCAAGGCCTTGAGCGTGGTTTCCGCCCCTTTCTCCGTAAGGGTCGAACACATGACCACCGGGATGGGATGCTGGCTCATGAGCTTGTGGAGAAAGGTGATCCCGTCCATGCGCGGCATCTCCACGTCAAGCACGATGACGTCCGGCACCTCCTTGGCGATAAGATCGGCGGCCACATAGGGATCCCTGGCCGCTCCCATCACCTCGATATGCGGGTCCGACTGCAACGTATCGGTCAAGGTCTGCCGCACCACAGCGGAATCATCGACGATCAGCACCCTGATTTTACCATGAGACATCGACATCACCCTGGGACAGAAGAACGGGGAATACGCCGCAGCAAAACTTCGCCGGTGTGGGTATAGAAAAAGAGCTTGCAACCATGTACGCCGCCCACCTCCTCCACGGCAATGGAAACATTGTATCGGGCCAAAGCCTCTCGCGCCGCCTTGATATTCATGGCGCCAATGCTTCTGGCGTCGGTTGCCGGGCCAAAGCGGAAATCCAGGACATCCGCCCCGCCAAAGATCTTTGCCACCAGCCCGGCGTTGGGGCACAAAACATCGCCGTGGGTCAGGATCTCAACCATATATCGCACCGAACTCTCCACAAAGCGAAAGCTATCCTCCACATCCAAATCCGCTCGAACCGGCATCACGCCATGGCACATGGCCCCGGTCTTCTGCCTGGGGCAAAACAGGCACACCGAAACGCAGGAGCCGAGGATGGTGGTGATCAGGGTCGGCTCCTGGGCGACAAACAGCTCGCCGGGGTGGAGGTTCACCACCGGGAGATCCGTATCGAGGATATCTCTTATTTGCGGCATCGATACACCGCCGCGGCGATACGATCCATCCGGTCTCCTATGCCTTCCAGGGTTTCCGAATGCCCGGTGAACAGATAGCCCTTGGGAGAAAGCTGACGATAAAATTTTTCAAACAGCGCACACTGGGTTTTCCGGTCAAAATAGATGATCACGTTCCGGCAAAAGATGATGTCCATCTTCCGGTCAATGCCGAAATCCCGATCCATGAAATTGAGCCGCCGGAATTCCACCTTGCGCCGGAGTTCCGGGACAACCCGATGAAATCCCTTATGCGCGCCCTTTCCCTTCATCAGATACTTATTGCGGAACACCGCCGAAACCGGCGCCACCACATCATCGGAATAGATAGCCTCTTCCGCCTTGGCAAGCACCTCGGTGCAGATATCCGTGGCGAAGATGGAATAATCCAGCCCCGGATACCGGGAGAAAAACTCCTCCAGGACCATGGCCATGGTGTACGGCTCCTCGCCGCTGGAACAGCCCGCGCTCCATATCCGGAGAGTCTTGTGGGCCGAATGGGTCATCCGCTGCACATAGTCGGGGAGAACGAGAGAGGTCATGACATCAAAATGCTTTGCCTCTCGGAAAAAATCGGTCTTGTTGGTGCTGACCACGTCGATCATGTGGCACAGTTCCCTGGCTTGGCCATCGGGACTCAATACATAATCGAGATAGGCGGAGAAGGAATCCAGATGGAGCTGCCGCAGCCGCTTCTGCAACCGGGCGGAAAGCATGGTTTTTTTGATGGGAGGCAGTTTGATGCCGCAGGTTTCGTAAATAAAGGCGCTGAATCGGTTGAAATCCCGATCGGACAAGGCCGGTGAATGCACGGACCAATCCCCTGAACTTCCCTTATTTCCGGAAAAAGTCATGCGTCCCCCAAATACCGGCAAGGTGAAAGGTAGAAGGCTAAAGGCAAAAGGCTAAAGGCAAAAGGTCCGGTACGGACTTCTCGGTTATTCATGCTCCTTGAGCCTTTCACCTTTAGCCTTCTACCTCGCCTTTCTACGCTTCCGCGCCGACAGCTTCTTCGGGCGAGGAGCCAACTGCCTGGACCGAGGCGGTGCTGTCCATTTCCCGCAGGGCCGCTTCGCCCTCGCTGGCCAGAACCTTATCGATATCGAGGATGATCAAGAATTTCTCCTCGGTCTGCCGCCCCATACCCTTGATGAACTCGGTGTTCAGATTGGTTCCCATTTTCGGAACAGACTCGATGTCTTCGGGGTTGAGATCAAGAACCATCTGCACGGAATCGGTGAGCACCCCCATCTCCACAAGGTTGGCGTCCACTTCCAGTTCCACGATCATGATGCAGGTATTTTTGGTGTATTCGATGCTTCCCATCCCCAGCTTCTGGCCAAGATCCATAACCGGCACCACATTGCCGCGCAGGTTGATGACCCCGCTCAGGTACTCGGGCATCCGGGGAATCCTAGTCATGGTGGTGACGTCAAGCACCTCCCTGACCTTGGATATTTCTATGGCAAACCCTTCCTCCCGGAGCATGAAGGTGAGGTATTGCGTGGCCTGCGACTGAATCGTCTCGTTTTTTACACTCATGATTTCTCTCCCGTGTGTTTTATTCAGCACAAGGCATAAGGATAAAGGCTAAAGGTGCAAGGTGAAAGGTGCTAAAAAATCAGTCCTTTTCCCTTTATCCTTTATCCTTTCACCTTTCACCTTGTTCCTTTTTTTCAATTAGCCAGTGCATTATGCTCTTCCCGACGGGCGCACTGCATAACATTGGCCACATCAAGAATCAGGGCGACATGACCGTTACCCAGGATTGTCGAACCGGAAAGGCCCGTGGCATTCCGGTAGATCCAGCCCAGTGATTTCAAAACCGTCTGGTGCTCGCCCACCACCCCATCCAACACCAGGCCAAAGCGATCACCGTTGATTCGGCTGATCACCATCTGCTCCCGCGCCGGCCGTTCTCCGGAAATAGCAAAGAAATCCCGGAGACGCACATAGGGCACGAGCTGATCCCGCACCGGCAGCATCCGCCGTTCATGGAATCTGGCGATATCCTCCTGGGTCAATTCCACGCATTCCTCCACCTGGGAAAGGGGGAGAACAAAATAGGTTTCTCCGACCTGCACCAACAGACCGTCGATGATGGCCAGAGTCAGGGGCAGCATGATGGTGATGGTGGTGCCCTGCCCCTTGACGCTCCGGGTTACCGACACCGAACCCTTGAGGGCATCCACCGTGCTTTTCACCACGTCCATGCCCACCCCCCGTCCCGAGACGCTGGTAACGGTCTTGGCCGTGGAAAGACCCGGCGTAAAAATGGTGTTCCAGATCTCCTGTTCGCTCAGTTCGGTATCCGCCCGGAGCAGTCCTTTTTCCAAGCCTTTCTGCCGGATCCTCTCCGCATCAAGCCCCTTGCCGTCGTCGGTGACGGTGATGACGACATTGGCCCCGGAATGCTGGGCGGCAAGGGAAATGGTGCCCTTGCGCGGCTTACCGGCCAGCTCCCGTTCCTCCGGGGACTCGATCCCATGATCGATACTGTTGCGGATAAGATGGACCATGGGATCGCCCAACTGGTCGATGACATTCTTGTCCAGTTCGGTTTCCGCGCCCTCGGTGACCATGACCACTTCCTTGCCCAGCTCGGCGGAAAGATCCCGGACCAGTCGCTTGAATTTGGCAAAGGTGGTGCCGATGGGCAGCATCCGGATGTTGAGCACGCAATCCCGCAGTTCGGCGGTAAGGCGCTCCACCTCCTCCACCGGCTCGACAAGATCGGCGTCCTTGTTGTTGGAGGCAACCTGGGTCAGCCGGGCCTGGGTGACAACCAATTCTCCCACCAGATTGATGAGTTGATCCAGTTTTTCCGAGGCAACCCGGATGCTTTCCGCACCCTTGGCCACCGTCGCTTTTTCCTTGGCCTCCCGGACCAATTTCTGTTCGGCAAGGGCTGCGTCAACACTGGTTCGCGAGACAAGCTTCTCCCCGACCAGCAGTTCGCCCAACGGTTTTTGTTGGGCAAGCACCGTGGTCAGATCATCGGCGGAAATCTCCCCCCGTTCCAGCAAGATCTGGCCGAGCTTCTTGTGCTCCTCAAGGTCTTCCTCTCCTTCGACGGCAAGCACCCTCACCGCCACCTGGCAACTCGATTCGGCAAACACCAGCACATCTTCAATGGCATTGAGCCCCATGTCGGTGGTGAGCAGGATGAGTACCCCGCCGCCCTCCTGCTCGGCATCCATAAACGCCGTGCTTTCTCCCAGCGTGTCAAGTTCTCCGATCAGCGCTTCCAAGGTATAGCCGCCCACAAAAAACTCAGGCGTCGGCTTAATGGAAATCCGGTAATGACTGCGCCTGCCCTCGGTGGGGTCCTTTTCCTTCGTCGGGGCCTCCGGAGCAACAATCTCCTGGGCCCGATTCTGGGCGCCGCCGCCAACCAAGGCTTGCAGCCCGGTGATGATCCGCTCCCCCTCGGCGGGATCGGCCTCGCCTCCGCCGGTGGCGGCATCGAGCAGGGCGCGGATATGATCCCGCGAGGCCAAGGTCAGATCGATCAGCTCGGTGCTCACCGGCACCGTTCCGTCCCGGACCTTATCCAGAGCCGTTTCCACATGATGGGTGAATCCGGCGATATCGTCGAAGCCGAACATCGCTCCGGACCCCTTGATGGTATGCATTGCTCGGAAAACCCGGCTCACTATCTTGAGATCGGCCGGATCCTTCTCCAATTCCAACAGAGAGGTTTCCAACTCTTCAAGCAATTCGCCTGCTTCCTCGCGAAAAACTTCTGCGTATTCGGTATCAGCCATGTTTCACCTTCTTGGTCGCCGGTATCCCGGAAAAACAATCCCGTTAATAGCGTTCAAAGTCATTTGCATCATTGAGGGAAATCCTTGCCCCGCCGTCCTTGGCCGGCGGAACTTTTATCCCCTGTCCGCCGGCGCCCTTTCCGGAAGGAGGGGGCGGCAAAATGCCGCCTGGTTTGCGGTATCCGATATCCGCTCCGCTTCCTGAGCGCCTTGTGTCCATGGCAGTATCCACCCTGAAGAAAGCGATGGTTTCCTGAAGCCGCCCGGCCTGGGCGGTGAGTTCCTCGCTGGTGGAGGCCATTTCCTCGGCCGCCGCGCTGTTGGCCTGAATAACCTGATCAAACTGCTCGATGGCCTTGGCGTTTTCTTCCAACCCCCGGGCCTGTTCATTGCTGGCGGCATCAATTTCCTGCACCAGCTCGGCGGTTTTCTGAATTTGGGGCACGATCTCGTTGATCAGCTTGCCTGCATTGGTGGCCGTGGCCACGCTGGCCGAGGCAACCCCTTTGATCTCCTGGGCCGAGAGCTGGCTGCGCTCAGCGAGCTTGCGCACCTCCGAGGCCACCACGGCAAAGCCCTTGCCGTGCTCTCCGGCGCGGGCTGCCTCGATGGCGGCATTCAAGGCCAACAAGTTGGTCTGTCGGGCAATCTCCTCGATCACCTCTATCTTTTCCGCGATATGCTGCATGGCGCCCACGGTTTCCGACATGGCCTTGCCGCCTTCCACCGCATCTTTCGCCGCCTTGCTGGCAATGGCCGTGGTCTGTCTGGCGTTATCGGCGCTCTGGGCCACGGTGCTGGCCAGCTCTTCCATGGAACTGGAAATCTCCTCCACCGAGGCGGCCTGTTCGCTGGCGCCTTGGGAAACCTGCTGGGAACTGCTGCTCAACTCATGGCTGCCAGCAGCCACCTGATCCGAAGCCATGCGCACATCCTGGATAATTTCCCGGAGTTTCAGCACCATGGTATCCAAGGCTTCGGCCAACTGCCCGATCTCATCTTCCTTATTGGCCTCCATTTGCTGGGTATGAGCCAGATCGCCATCGGCAATCCGCTGGGCAACGCCGACCATTTTCCCAAGAGCCGAGGCAATCCTGCCCGAAAAAACAAAAGCCAGGATGGTGGTGAAGGCAATGATGGCCAAACCCAGCACCACGCTGACAATATTCGCCATCTTGATGGTGGAAAGCGCACCGGCAATGCCGTTCGCCGCTTCAGCCTCCATCTCCTCTTCAATCTGCTCAACCAGCTTGCCCAACTCCTCGGCCGCGGCGTCGAACTCATCCATGGCCTTGGTGCCCAACACCATATCTCCCTTCACATAAAGTTCGGCGGTCCGCTTACCCTTTTCAAAAAATTCCCCGAACAGTTTCTCAATTTCCTCGACATCCCGCCGGTTGTCAGGGTGGAGCGTTTTCAGCGCCTCGGCATGCTCGCGAAACCGGGCAACATGCTCGCCGGCATCCTTATTGGCGCTGAGCAGAACCTCGGGGGTGCGAACGGCGCTGGCATCGGTTAATATCTCCAGCACCTGAAGCATCTCGAGTTTGATTCCCATGGCCAACTCGTTACCGCCATAGCCCTTGTCCCGGGCCTCTTCCACGCTGCGGGTCACCTGGTTCTGAAAAAAGCCGTTCACCAAAAGCTGAATCACCAGAACCAGACAAACCCCGCCAAAAGCGAACAACATCTTATTTCTGATATTTTTTTTCATTTACGCTCCCTAAGATGTGAAGCTTTATTCCTTCCCTAATACCGTTCAAAATCCTTCTGATCATCCAAGGCTATGCTAGCCCCGGATGGCGAAGTCTGCTTGCCGACGCCTGCATGTCCCTGCTTCGCTTTCTTTGTATGAGACAAGGCCAGAGGCGCTCTCACTAATCTCTGGCCACCGGCACCGGAGACAATTGCCTGACGCCTTTGTCCTCCTGCCTCATCCAACTTGAAGAAAGCGATGGTTTCCAACATCTGAGATGCCTGCGCGGTCAATTCTTCGCTGGTGGAGGCCATTTCCTCGGCCGCCGCGCTGTTGGACTGAATAACCGAATCAAATTGCTCGATGGCTTTGGAATTTTCCTCGATCCCTCTGGCCTGCTCGTTGCTGGCCGCATCGATCTCCTGCACCAGCTCTGCGGTTCTCTGGATCTGGGGAAGAATCTCGTTGATCAGCCTGCCGGCATTCGTGGCGGTGGCCACGCTGGCAGTGGCTACTCCCTTGATCTCCTGGGCCGACACCTGGCTGCGTTCAGCAAGCTTGCGCACCTCGGCAGCCACCACGGCAAAGCCCTTGCCGTGCTCCCCGGCCCGAGCCGCCTCGATGGCGGCGTTCAAAGCCAGCAGGTTGGTCTGGCGGGCAATCTCTTCGATGAGCTCAATCTTTTCCGCGATATGCTGCATGGCTTCCACGGTTTCCGCCACCGCCTTGCCACCGGCCCCGGCATCGGTCGCAGTCTTGGTGGCAATGGTTGAGGTCTGCCGGGCGTTATCCGCGGTTTGGGCCACGGTGCTGGCCAACTCCTCCATGGACGAGGAGATCTCTTCCACGGAGGCGGCCTGCTCGCTGGCTCCCTGGGAAACCTGCTGGGAGCTGGAACTCAACTCATGGCTGCCGGCGACCACCTGGTCGGCGGCGGCCTGGATATCCATGACCACCTCTTTCAGCTTGGCGACCATGGTGGAGAGGGATTCCATCAGCTCGTCCTTGTCGCTCCGCTTCTTCATCTCCACCATGAGATTGCCCTGGGAAACCTGCTTCGCGTTGGCCGTGATGCGAGCAAGGGCATCGACCATGGTCTTCATGGCGGCCATAACGCTGCTGGTATCGCCTGTGACAAGGGTAAGATTGCTGGGGAAATCGCCAACCGCCACCATATTGGCGACGTCACGGACATCCTTGGGATCGGCGCCAAGCTGGCGTAAAATCGAACGGGTGAGGAATACGGCAATGCCGATGCTCAGCAGAAGCGCACCGCCGCCCAGGCCAAACATGAGATTACGGGAGGTGTGGAAAACATTGGTGCCCTCCTCGTAACGGGCGGCATTACGCTCCAGGTTATGCGCCACCAGGTTGTCAAAATACCCCTGCACGGCGCGTTCCGCCGGACCGCCCTCCTTGGTGCGTATCTGCTCGGCCTCGGCATCCTTGCCGGTCGTGGCAAGCTCGATGATCTTGTCGTTCAGGCCCCGCAAGGTCTTGTTGGCCTCCTTGATCTTGGCTATCAGTTCATGGCCCTTGGTATCGTTGGCACTCGTCAGCTCCTCCATCTTTTTCAGGCTCTTTTCATACCCTTCGCGAAACTTGGCAATTCGCTCCTGGTACTCCTTTTGTTTTTCCGGGCTGGAGGTCAGGATAATATTCCGGACATTGATGGCGATGTTGGCGATCTCTTTATCCGCGCTGCTGAGTTCCGTTATCCGCACCGCATTGACTTCAACAAGCACCTTCATCTCTCCCATGATCTTGGCCATCCCGCTGGCGCCGATCCAGATCAGGACCGCCATAATCACCACCAACACTGAGAACCCAAGGGCCAACCGCTTACTGAGATTCATGTCTTGCAACATTTCCCTATCTCCTTTTGCTAACACTAACTCTTAAAAAATTCTAGGCATATGGCGGCAAAACTGGAAAGCGTCTCCCCCTGCTCACTTTATTCAAAAAACAGACATATTCCCCTTAGTACCGCTCGAACTCTCCATCACCGATGCCGGGCAGGGACAATTTCACGCCCTTGCCCGATTTATCCCCTGTCTGGCTGGGCGCGGCAGGCTTAGCCAGAGGCCGCTCCTGCGATCTCGGTCTGCTCTTCGCTCCCGCAATCTCCACCCGGAAAAAAGCAATGGTTTCCTGCATCTGCGCGGCTTGGGCGGTGAGCTCCTCGCTGGTGGAAGCCATTTCCTCCGCAGCCGCGCTATTGCTTTGAATCACCTGATCAAACTGCTGGATGGCCTTGGCGTTTTCATCGATGCCACGGGCCTGCTCATTGGCTGCAGCGTCGATCTCCTGGACCAGCTCGGCGGTTTTCTGTATCTGGGGGACAATGTCGTTAATCAACTCTCCAGCCCTTGCCGCTGTTTCCACACTCTTGGCGGCCACGACCTTGATCTCCTGGGCCGATACCTGGCTGCGTTCGGCAAGTTTACGCACCTCGGCGGCCACCACGGCAAAACCCTTGCCGTGCACCCCGGCACGCGCCGCCTCAATGGCTGCATTCAAGGCCAACAGATTGGTTTGCCGGGCGATTTCCTCGATCAACTCGATCTTTTCGGCGATATGCTGCATGGCGCTAACGGTTTCCGCAACCGCCTTGCCGCCGTCCACGGCGTCGGAGGCCGCCTTATTGGAGATGGCCGCAGTCTGTCTGGCATGGTCGGCGGTCTGGGACACGGTGCTGGCCAACTCCTCCATGGACGAGGAAATCTCTTCCACCGCAGCGGCCTGCTCACTGGCCCCTTGCGAAACCTGTTCCGAACTGCTGCTCAACTCCTGACTTCCGGATGCCACTTGGTCGCCCGCGGCCCGCACGTCGGTAATAATTTGTCGTAATTTTTCGATCATCGCGGTCAGAGACTTGCCCAAGGCATCTTTTGCGGAAAGCAATTTAACCTCGACCCGAAGATCGCCGTTGGCGATCATTTCAGCATTGGCCGCTGTTCTCCTCAGGGTATCAACCATGTTGGCAAGGGATTTGCCCAACACGTCTTTGTCCGAAAGGATTACAACCTTGACATCGAGATCCCCCAAGGCGATCTCCTCTGCCATCTGCGCGGTTTTTCGAAGATTTTCAACCATGTTTCGCATGGCGATGAGCATCTGCGCAACCTCATCTTTTTTGTCCACCTTTATGTCCACGGTCAGGTCGCCACCTGCAATTTTGTCAAAGGTGGCGACGGCATCGTTGATCGGAAGAAAGGCTTTTCTGACAAAGAAAAAAAGCGCCGCAAGAATGATGACCGTAAGAATGAGGTTGATGCCCAGATTGGCGATTAATTTTTTTCGCAGATCATCGACGATAGCCTGCACATCGTCCACGACAAGAATATAGCCAATTTCCTGGCCCTGATAATCCGTTAACACCAACGGATAGGTCACAAACAACTTTCCGTTGATCTTGTATTCATCTTTTCCTGCCGAATAGGCGCCGAGAATGCTCTTGGCAAGTTCAGAGGAGGTTGCATAAAAAACCAAGTTGTCGGCAAGAATATCCGTGGCTTCTGATTTCACGCGTTGCGCTTTTTGAAAAACATCCGGACGGATGCCTATGGCGTATTCTATGCCAAAGGTATCCTTGAGGTTTTTCAACAGACCACTGATCGAGCCACCGAATTCCACGGTGCCGATGTGGTTATTTTCATAGGAAACTGGATATACCACCCGCAGCCCAGGCCCACCGACCCCGACTTCGAGGCCGACAACCGTTTTTTTACTCTGATTGGCCTCGACAACCGTGCTGCGGAAGGAAGAAAGATCATCCCCGTGCTGGCTGATTTTATGCAGCCTTAAAAAACTGGTTGCCGGCGGGGTGTGAAATTGAAATTGGTCGATATCATATTGTTTCTTGAGCTTTTCATTATACTTGACCAAATCCTGAATCAATGCCTCTCTATTGCCCTCGGCAAAAGAACGGACAACATCTTTATTTTGCGTCAGTGTTTCCATGGCCAGGGACAGGTTCTGGAGTTGCTGGCCAAGAGAATTCTTGAAGGTAGCCCGGACCCTGGCAGCCTGGGTCTTTTTGGCAGCGGCCAATGTTTTATCGAAATCAACATATTGCTTGCCCATGTTGAACAGGGTCATAAGCAAAATGCCGCTTAAAACGAGTATTAATATCTTCGTCTTTATGCTGAAATTATTCCCCATGCGTGCCTCCTCCCGCGCAAAAAATGCTCATGTCAAACTATAAGCCTCGTTGAAGCTCTCCTCGCCCGCATCCGGCAATAAATCCTTATCCCGATTGCTCAATTTAAAAAACGAGATTGATTCCTGAAGATGCGCAGCCTGGCTGGATAGTTCCTCACTGGTGGAGGCCATTTCCTCGGCGGCCGCGCTGTTGGCCTGGATTACCTGGTCAAACTGCTGGATAGCCTTGGTATTTTGATCAATACCGCGGGCTTGTTCGTTACTGGCTGCATCAATCTCTTGGACAAGCTCCGCTGTTTTCTGGATCTGAGGCACTATTTCGTTGATAAGCCTGCCCGCGTTTCCTGCGGTTTCCACACTGGCATTGGCAACGCCCTTGATTTCTTGGGCCGAGGTTTGACTTCGCTCGGCAAGCTTTCGCACCTCGGCGGAAACCACGGCGAAACCCTTACCGTGTTCACCGGCCCGAGCCGCCTCGATGGCGGCGTTCAGAGCCAACAGGTTGGTCTGCCTGGCAATCTCTTCAATAAACCCGATTTTTTCCGCGATATGCTGCATGGCGGAGACGGTTTCCGCCACTACTTTTCCGCCCTCGACTGCATCGGCAGATGCTTTTTGGGCTATAACCGCAGTCTGCCGGGCATGATCTGCGGTCTGGGCCACGGTGCTGGCCAACTCTTCCATGGAGGCGGAGATCTCCTCCACTGCGGCAGCCTGTTGACTGGTACCTTGCGAAACCTGCTGGGAGCTGCTACTCAATTCCTGGCTGCCAGCGACAACCTGGTCGGCCGCGGTCTGGACCTCCGTGATAATCTGGCGCAATCTTTGAAACAAGGCGGCCAGGGCCTTGCCAAACATATCATTTTCGGAAAGGAGTTCCACTTTTGAGCCAAGATCTCCTTTTTCAATTTGCTCTGCCTTGGCCTTCAAATTTTCCACCATCTTCGCCAAGGATATCCCCATTCGATCTTTTTCGGAAAGGATGGTCACCTTTACGTCTAAATTACCCAAGGCGATCTGCCCGGCCATTGCCGCCGTGGCCCTAAGATTTTCGACCATGCCGTGCATGGCTTCGCACATCTGACCAATTTCATCCCCGCTCACACTGGCGATTTCGACGTCCAAATCACCCTGGGCCACCCTCTGCATGTTGGCCACCGCCTGCGTTAGAGGCTTGATCATAAGGCGAATGGCGTAATACACAATGCCGCCGATGAGCACCACCACACCTAAGGCGAAGCCGACGATACTCATGGCGATCCGCAGCAAAACATCCTTTTGCTTTTGTTGGGCCGCGGCGATCACCGCGTTGCCCTGAGCAAGAGTTTTCTCGATATTTTTTTCAACCGCGGCGAAATTCAAACCGATGACCAACGAGCCGACCTTCTGTTCACCGGCCTGGATCTCCTTGCTCACGATATTCTGGGTTGGGAATCCTTCCGGCCTGACGCTTGTGGTGGTGACGGCATTGCCGTCCTTGTCATAGAAAACGGCAAACGGAATATCAGGATCATTGACCACGCTCTGGACGATCTTCTCCAAAAAGGCGTACTCATAATTCAGGATAAGATCCTGTCCGACCCTGGCCAGCATCTCGGCAAAGGAGTTGCCCTTCAGAACCAGATCCTGGCGCAGCAATTCCTCCTGACCTTTCTGCTGCTCCTTCAGAGTGGAGACAAAGGCATCCCCTTGCTCGCTCAGGGCGCTACGCACCGCGGAATTTACCGCCACGCTCATGCCGAGCATGAGCAGCAGCACCGCGGCCACAATGGCCATGTTCAGTTTTGTTGCGATCCCCATGTTTTGAAATTTTTCCTTCAACATGCTCCGCTCCTTGTTCCTTTGACCTCGCGCGGCCGCCATCCGTACAAATGCCTATGTTTTATAATTATACGCATGGGAAATAAAACACGTCAAAGAATAAAAAACAGAGAGAACCGGCACCCTTGAATCAACTATAACCCGCCGCACATACAAAAAACGCCCTCGGATCGAGAGCGTTTCATTTCAGCATGGGAAACAACGGCAATCAATACCGCTCAAAAGAGTCATCATTGCCGCCCGGCAGAGAGAGCTTCACCCCGCTGCTTTTAGCCGCCGTCTTCATTCCGCCGGTCGAGGCAGATCGCGGCAAAGAACGGCCCTGAACACGACTGGCAATCACCCCTGTTTCCACCGTAAAAAAGGATATGGTTTCCTGCATCTGCGCCGCTTGGGCAGTAAGCTCCTCACTGGTGGAGGCCATTTCCTCGGCAGCGGCGCTATTGGACTGAATCACCTGATCAAACTGCTGGATGGCGCGAGCGTTTTCATCGATGCCCCTGGCCTGCTCGTTGCTGGCTGCGTCGATCTCATGAACCAGCTCGGCGGTTTTTTGAATCTGGGGCACGATTTCGTTGATCAGCATCCCGGCATTGGCAGCGGTTTTGACGCTGGCGCTGGCCACGCCTTTGATCTCCTGAGCCGACACCTGACTGCGTTCGGCGAGTTTGCGGACCTCGGCGGCCACCACGGCAAAGCCCTTGCCGTGCTCACCGGCCCGAGCCGCTTCGATGGCGGCGTTTAAGGCCAACAGGTTGGTCTGCCGGGCGATCTCCTCGATGAGCTCGATCTTTTCGGCTATATGCTGCATGGCGTCAACGGTTTCCACCACCGCCTTACCGCCGGCCACGGCATCGGCCGCAGCCTTGTTGGCGATCGCCGCGGTCTGCCGGGCATGGTCGGCGGTTTGGGCCACGGTGCTGGCCAGTTCTTCCATGGAGGCGGAGATTTGCTCGGTCGAGGCCGCCTGTTCGCTGGCTCCCTGAGAGACTTGCTGGGAACTGCTGCTCAATTCCTCGCTCCCGGCCGCTACCTGATCGGCGGCGGCGCGCACGTCGGTTATCACCTGGCGCAACTTGCTGATCATGGCGGCAAGGGATTTCCCCAGACTATCCTTGTCGGAAAGCAGGGTCATATCCACCCGCAGGTCGCCTTCGGCGATCTGTTCGGCCTTGGCCGCCGTCTGCCGGAGATTTTCCACCATATTGACCAAACATTTGCCCAGCAGGTCTTTTTCGGAAAGAACCTTTGCCTGCACATCCAAATCGCCCAGGGAGATCTGCCTGGCCAATTCTGCTGTTTCCTGAAGCTTATTCACCATGGCAGCCAATGATTTCCCCAGCACGTCCTGGTCGGAAAGAATGGTGACCTGCACATCCAGATTGCCGAGGGCGATCTGTTCGGCGAGTCTGGCCGTCTCCTTGAGATTTCCAACCATCACGTTCATGGAGTTGAGCATCAACCCCACTTCATCCTGACGACCGGTTTCGATGGCAACATTGACATCCCCGAACGCCAACCGGTTATTCACCTCCACCACCGAGGAAATGGGCTTTGCAATGGATCGCGCCGTGAGCAGGGAAACCCCCACCCCAACGACAATGGCGAGAAGGCCAATCACCACGATGGCGAGCCTGGTTGTTCTGGCATTTTGGATCATCTGCGCCTCGGAAAGAATATTTTCCTTGGCCAGAGCGGTCATCTTGTTCAGAACCCCCTGCACCTTCACCAGATTGACCTGGGTGTCCGTGCTGAAGATGCGTTCCGCCTGTTGCCGTCCTTCCGGGCCCTCCTTCCGCTGAAAAGCCTCCTTTATTTTCAAGGCCGATTCATGGAGCCGCTGATGCGGTTCGGCAATATCGGTCAATGGCTCCCTGAGCAGAGGCAGCAGGGTCTCCGCCTGTTTTCTCCCCTCGCCGTAATACCACTTGCCGAAGCCGCATTTGGTATGATCGAGTTCCACCTCAAGGTTCCCGCCTTTATCACTGTAAACATAGGCGGAAACCTTCTTTGCCCAGTTCAGATGGTCAACCTCCCGCTGCAGCAATTCGCCGCGGAGCGCGTTGCCGTTTGCGACCTCGATACCGTCGCGCACCACGCTTCCCAGCCCCCAAAAAGCCCAGGCTCCGACCACAACCAACAGAAAGAGAATGCTGACCGAGCCAATCATTATTTTCCTGCCGATTTTCAGATCATTCCACCGCATCCGCTCACCCCAAAAATGAAGAGTTCATACCGTGACAAACAAGACTATATTCACATGATAGGCAGAAACTTCAAAGGCGTGCAAGAATTATCCCCCCACTCGAAATCCCCTTTACATGCGCTCAAAATCCTGATCCAGGTCGTCGTTCTTATCGGCACGCTGGCCGAGTTGGAGGCGAGCGCCCCCCGTGGATGGCGGAGCAGTGAGCGGCTTTTTGTTGCCATAATGCGCAACCTTGGCGGCGTTGGTTCTGGGCCGTCGAGGTTGGCCGGTACCGGCTTTGGTATCGATGAGCGCGGCAATCACTGCCTGCAACTCATCGGCCTGCGCGGAGAGCTCCTCCGCAGTGGCTGCCATTTCCTCCGAAACGCTGGAATTTTGTTGCACCACCGTGTCGAGCTGCTGCATGCCCTCACTGATCTGGTCGATGCCGGCGCTCTGCTCCACGCTGGCTGCGGCAATTTCCTGAACCAAGGTCGCGGTTTTTTGGATGTCCGGCATTATTTTGGCCAGCATGATCCCGGCTTTGTCCGCCACCGCCACGCTGGAAGCGGAAAGCTGGCTGATCTCCGCCGCCGCCTGCTGGCTGCGTTCCGCGAGTTTGCGCACCTCGGCGGCCACCACGGCAAAGCCCTTGCCGTGCTCCCCGGCCCGGGCCGCTTCGATGGCGGCGTTCAAGGCGAGCAAATTGGTCTGGCGAGCGATCTCCTCGATAATCGAGATCTTGGCGGCGATCTGTTTCATGGCGCTCACGGTCTGGGTGACCGCCTTGCCGCTCTCCTCTGCGTCATTGGCGGCCAACACGGCAATCTGCTCTGTTTGCTGGGCGTTTTCCCGGTTTTGGCGGATGGTGGCGCTCATCTCCTCCACCGAGGCCGTGGATTCTTCGACCGCAGCGGCCTGTTCACTGGCGCCCTGGGAAACTTCCTCTGCGGTGGAGCTCAATTCCTGGCTTGCGGCGGTGACATTGTCGGCAATGATCCGCACGTTCAGAAGCGAACTGGTAACGCTTCTGGTCACCAGCATGCCAAGGGCAAAGCCGACAACCAAACTGGCCACGGTTACAAAGAGAATAAGCCGCAGGCCGGTTTGCTCATCCTTTTCCGCCTGGAGAGCCGCCGCGCCGGTAAATTTTTCCACCTCGTTAAGGATCCCGACAATCTTCTGATCCACGTCCTCGGCCTCCTTGGAGACCTTGTCGCACAAAGGTTCCGCCTCGCGGACATTGCCGGCCGCCAGCAGCTCAAAACATTTCGTGGTATGCTCCTCCACCTCGTCGTGCTCCTTTTCCACTACCTTGAGTTCGCCCAGCACCTTTTCAAACTCTCGGCGCTGGTCAACGTCCCGCGCGTGGTTCAAAGCACCTTCGGCGATCTTTTCCGCCTCTTGAAGCTTGGCAACGGTCTCGTTGCCGACACTTTTGATTGCATCCAAGGCATGCTGCAAGCCGGCCTTGTTACCATTTTCGCCATGGCGTTAGCCCCGTTCAAACAGAATGCCGATTTGCAACTGGCGTTCGGCGATTTCGGTGATGACGGTGGTAAGCGGCAGATCGCGTTCGGCAATGGCTTCCAGTTCGCCGCCGATCTGGTTCATCTTAACCAGCCCCACTGCAGCAACGACGCCGGTCAAGACAAGCAGAACGACGACGATCAGATAAACACGGCTCCCCACCTTCATTGTATTGAGCAGATTCATGGCGCACACTCCTTTGATGTGAAAAAACCGATCTCGCGGAACGCAACACTCCCTGCCACTGTAAAAAAACAGGAAGCAAGCATGCCGTTATGTCCTCAACGTGGGCCGAAAGATAATTGCCGGTAAAAAATCGTCGCAGGAAGAAATATGAATGTCCAGAGCTTTCTTGGTCCGCAAAAAAATTTGCAGCAGGAGGTTGAAAATTGCAGGGTGAAAAAAAGAGGGGCGCACCATAACAGTGCACCCCTCCGATTCAAGCTGTCTTCAATTTACAAAAAACTATTAATACCGCTCGAAATCACCATCTCCGGCCCCTGGCAGGGACAACTTCACCCCCTTGCCCTTTGATGATTTTTTTGCTCCCCGGCCAGTCGAGGCAACCCGAGGCAGGGGCAAGACTTGGGACCGAAGCCCGCTTTCCGTCTCCACCTTAAAAAAAGCGATGGTTTCTTGTAAATGGGCCGCCTGGGCGGTCAATTCCTCGCTGGTGGAAGCCATCTCCTCGGCGGCGGCGCTGTTGGCCTGAATTACCTGATCAAACTGCTGGATGGCCCGGGCGTTTTCATCAATGCCCCTGGCCTGTTCGTTGCTGGCCGCGTCGATCTCATGGACCAATTCCGCGGTTTTCTGGATCTGCGGCACGATATCGTTGATGAGCTTGCCTGCGTTGGATGCGGTTTCCACGCTGGTTCCGGCAACGCCCTTGATCTCCTGGGCCGAGACCTGACTGCGTTCCGCGAGCTTGCGCACCTCGGCGGCCACCACGGCAAAGCCCTTGCCGTGCTCTCCGGCCCGGGCCGCCTCAATGGCGGCGTTCAAGGCCAGCAGATTGGTTTGCCGGGCAATCTCCTCGATGAGTTCGATCTTGGTGGCGATAAGCTGCATGGCCGCCACCGTTTCACCCACCGCCTTGCCGCCTTCCACGGCATCGGCAGCCGCCTTGGTGGAAATAGCCGCGGTCTGCCGGGCGTGATCGGCGGTCTGGGCCACGGTGCTGGCCAATTCCTCCATGGAGGAAGAAATCTCCTCCACCGAGGCGGCCTGTTCGCTGGCCCCTTGGGAGACCTGCTGGGAGCTGCTGCTCAACTCCTGACTGCCGGAGGCGACTTGATCCGCCGCGCCACGCACATCGGTGATGATCTCCTTGAGCTTCTCGACCATATCCTGCAATGCCTGTATCAGTTCATCCTGATCGCTGCGTTTTTTCATCTTGACCAGCAGGTTACCCCCGGCAATTTCCCGGGCTGTGCCGGTAATCTCGTTTAAGGCGCTGATCAGGGTGCCCACCGCGGAGCCGATGCCGTCATAGACCTGTTTCACCGGCGCGGTGTCGCTATCGGCGGGCTCGGTTTCGATGGCAAGAGTAATATCGCCTTCCGCAAGCCGGGTGAGGCATTCCACCAGTTTCTGGGTCTCGATCTCCTGATAGGTGGCAATTTTTTCCGCCACCCGGCCCGCCTGCTTTATCGCGGTCTGGTCGCTCACCACCTCGAAGGCCCCGATGATCTTGCCTGCTTCATCGCGAAGCGGGGTGGCATTGTAGGTAATATCCAGGTCCAGCCCCCCGGGATGGGCATCGGTTTCAGAACCTGCGTTTTGTCCGCTCCGCATCGCCTGACCGCAGGCGCACCGTTCGGTCTTGCAATCCGAGGTTTTGAAATGGTCGTAGCACCTGGTGCCGACAAGTTGAGCCGCGCTCTTGCCGCCGACCTTGGCGCCCAGTTCGTTCATGTACTGTATATTGAAATCATTGTCGATGATCATGGCCGGGGTGGGCATGGTGTCCAGCAGCCCAACCAGTCTGGACATGGTATTGTTGACACCCTCGACGATCTTTTTAAAATCCCCTTCGTGCTTCGAGGCGTCGGCGCGGGTGCTTAATTTTCCTTCCATCGCGGCCCTTGACAGCATGCCCACATCGGCGGCCAGGGAACCGACCACCGCGGTGCAGGCATTGAAGGCCTCGGCAATGGCATGGAAGGTCTTGCGGGTTTCAGCGGTATCCGCATCTCCCGGGGCTGGGGTGATGGAACAGGTGGTGTCGCCCTTGGCAAGCTTGCTCATGCAGGAGACGACCTTCTCGGTTTCGATGTTCTGGTACTCGGCGACCTTCTGGGCTTGGCGTGCGGCCTTCTTGATCGCGGTCTGGTCGCTCACCACCTCGAAGGCGCCGATGATCTTGCCCGCCTCATCGCGCAACGCGGTCCCGATATACGAGATATCCAGATCCACGCCAGCCGCGGGATGGGCGTCGGTTTCGCCATTGGCGACCTGCCCGCTCCGCATGGCCTGCCCGCAGGCGCAACGGTCGGTCTTGCAATCCGAGGTCTTAAAATGGTCGTAGCAATTGCTGTCGATGAGCTGGGCAGGGGTTTTGCCACCGACCTTGGCGCCCAATTCGTTCATATACAGAATACGGAAATCGTTGTCGATGATCATGGCCGGGGCTGGCATGGTATCGAGCAGCCCCACCAGCCTGGACATGGTATTGTTGACCCCTTCGATAATTTTTTTATAATCCCCTTGGAACTTGGCCGCATCGGCGCGGGTATTCAGCCTGCCTTCCATGGCTGCCTGGGAGACCCGGAAAACTTCCCCGGCCATACCCTTGACCGCCCCCACCATTTCGGCCATGGCGGTTTGGAGCTCCCCGGTTTCATCCTGGGCGGTGGTGTCCAAGGTTACGTCGGTGTTGCCGGCGGCAATCCGGTGGGCAGCCTCCACGCATCCTGCCAACGGACGCAGGATGGAGCGGACAATAATCCTGGCCACGAGCAGCCCGCAAGCGATGATGGCGAGAACCAGCATGATGCTGACCAAACCCGAGAGCTTGATGGTGGCAACAGCGGAGGCAGCGGTCTGCTCCGCCGTGGAGCCCATCATCTCTTCCAATTTCCCGACATGCTTGGTCAAATTCTCGGCAAAGCCATCGAACTCGCCCATGGCTTTGTTGCCGAGTTCCGGCCCGCCTTTGATGAACTGGCCGGCCATCCATTTGCCCTTATCATAATAGGCATCAAAGGATTTCTGCAGTTCCTCGATTTCCCGGCGGTCTTCCGGGTGAATTACTTTCAGCTCCTCGGTGTGCGTGCGAAAAAGCGCCGCGTATTTTTCCGCCTCCTTGAATCCGTCATCAAGACCGTCGGCCGCCCGGGTGGCGCTGATGTCAGTGAGCCACTGCTGCACTTGGACCACATCCAGCTTGATCTCCATGATCAGTTTGTTGCCGGTGTAGCCGACGTCCTTGGCAAAAGTCACATCCCGGAGCACCCTGCTCTGGAATACACCGTTCACCACGATCTGGATCACCAGCATCAGCAAGACGATGCCAAACCCCAGATACACCCTTTTGCCGATTTTCATGTTGTGCAACATACCATACACCTCTTTCTTGCTGACGGTTTCGTAGGATCAAGCCCAAAAAACGGGGAATAGCATCCAGGACAAAAATCGGCCATGAAACAGAGATAGGTACAAGCACCTATCAGTATTCAGGATAGGTAATATGCCAAGACAAAGTCAATATGGAAAAAATACGGTGCAGATTAGACGAGGGAAGCGTGGTGTTCGGCAAGGGCGAGACAGCGTTGGCCATCTTCAAGGCGGCCATGTTTGAGACAGCCATTGCCGTAAAGCAAAGCCCTGCGGACCAACTCCTCGCGGGCAAGGCGGGACTGCTCAGGGGTGAGGGAAATATCAGCAAGAAGCTTTTCCATGGCCCGGATGCGGAAATAGTCCATGCCGGTCTTGAATTGAACGGAAACCTGATCCTCCCTGCCGCCGTGCTTGACGGTGAGCGGCGCATCCACCAGAAGAAAGGGATGCGTTGCACTGGCCCTAAGCCAGAGTTCGTAATCCTCGCAGCAGGGAAAGGATTCGTCGAACAGGCCGACTAAGCCGAACAGCTCCCGCCGGGCCATGACCGTGGACATGCCCACCACGCAGAGCTCCAGGCTGCGAGCAAAGATATCGCCGCCTTCCTTGGCATGCCGCTTCTTCTGGTTGAGATGGCGGCCATTGCGGAACCAGGTTTCCTGGGTGTGCGAAATGAGCAGCTCCGGCTGCGCCTCCATGGCGCTGACTTGGAGCTCCAGCTTGTTTTTGGTGAATTGGTCGTCGGAATCGAGGAAGGCGAGAAGAGAATGGCGGGCCGCGCTGATCCCGGCATTGCGGGCCGCGGCCGGTCCCCGGTTTTCCTGGCGCAGGCTGGTAAGCGCCGTGCCGTAGGAGGAAAGCAGCGCCGGGGTTTCGTCGGTGGAGCCGTCGTCCACCACGATGAGTTCGAAGTTGGCGTATGTTTGGGAAAGGACCGAATCAATGGCCCGGGCGAGAAAACCGGCCCGGTTATGGGTGGGGATGATGACCGAGACTGGGGTGGTTGGAGAGGACATGGGTAAAAGACTCCGCCACGAAAACCACAAAAACGATCAGACAGCAAGCCAGGGTGCAAAATGTATTTTTTCGTGCTTTTCGTGGATTTCGTGGCAAAAAACATCAATCAATCAATATACAACAACTCCCCGGAATGCTCGACGATCTCTGCCCCGCTTTCAAGATGGCGAAGGATGATGCCGCCGTCCGGGGCAAGCCCCAGCACCTCGGCTTGATACTGGGGCTGCTGCTGGACATCAAAACCGAACCAAACCCTGCGGCCCACGGTATCGCTCAGCTCCCGCCAGGCACCAAGCAGCAGGCTCTCCGGCAGGTCCGCGCCGGAACCGTCGTCCGCAGCCAGCCGTTGCGCCTCGTCATAGCAGAGCAGGCCGAAACTCCAGGAAAATTTAGCCAGCAGTCGGGCAGCAAAACCGGCAAGGTCGGTATCGCGCCCGAGAATTTCCTTCATGGATACCGCTGTTGCGCCCAACTCCGCGGGAAAGGCCAGGTTGTTGATGTTAAGCCCCGCCCCGATCAGCACATATTCCTCGCCGTGGACGGCGCTGGCAAACGATTCGCAGAGTACCCCGCAGATCTTTCGCCCGGCCACATGCACATCATTCACCCACTTGAGACGCGCATCGACACCATAACTCCGCACCGCCTCGCAGCAGGCCATACCGGCAGCGAGGGGATAGAGGCGCATGCTCTCGGGCAGCAGGGTATTGGCCATGACCATGGTCAGCCAAAGGCCGCCGACCGGAGCGTGCCAGGAGCGTTGGAATCGGCCACGGCCACCGGTGAGTTCATCGGCAAGAAAGACCATGCCGCTGGGGCAGGATTGGCCGCTGGCCTCAAACTCGTTGATCCGTTGCCGGGCAATGGGCATCAGCCGTTCGGCCTGGGGCAGATGAAGGATGGTGCTGCCAACCGGCGCGCCATAACGGTACACGGCCTGGACGACCTCGGCGGAATAGTGGAGCAGACGGGCAGGGATCTCCTCGGCGGAGATGAGTTGCTGGACGGCTTGAAAGGAAAGAGGCTCAATCATTGGTAGCTATGTAGCCAAAATCAAAAAAGAGACTTAAACATCCCAACCGTAACCGTTCAGCAGTGCCGCAGATGCGCGGAAGAGGCCTGCGAAGTGTGCTGCTGCACACGAGCCGGCCGATGACAACACAGATGTGGTGCTGCTGGACGGTTACGAGGGCGGTTACTCCCATTCAGCTTTCACGCGGGTGATGATCCGCTGGATCATGGGCAGCTTTTCCTGGGAACAGATGCCCAGCAACGGCTCGCCCTGGGAAACGCTGACCCCGGGCTGAAAATACACGGAATGGATGATCCCCGGTTCCCCGGCATAATAGACCGGGGTATCCCGCTTCATCAGGGACATGGTGAGAATCTCGTCCCCGGGCTTGATGGAAACCCCCCGCTGGCCGTGCTTGTCGATCTTGGCTTGCAGGTCGAGGGAAAAGAAATACTTGGCCCGTTCCGGCGCGTTGAAGGGCTCCAGCACCTGACGGAGGATATTCTCGATGATCTCGCGTTTCTTCAACGGATGCCGGATGGTGAGGATCTTTTCGCCCGCCTCGACAAACTGTCCTTCCAGGTCGCTGCGGATAAAGGAAACCACCCCGTTGCTCGAGGAAAAGATCTTCTTCTGGTTTCCCTCCCGCAGCAGTTCATAGAGCAAGGTGCCCCGGACATGATGCCATTCGCCGGACGGTCCTTCCACCTCGGCGCCTTCCTTGACCCGGAACCGGACCTGACCGGTGTGGCTGGTCCGCACGTCCAGATAGTCAAAAGGATCGGAACGATACTTACCAATTATTGCGTCGAAATCTATTTCGTCAGTCATGATATATGAGGAAAGGTTAAAGGTTAAAGGTGCAAGGACAAAGGTCTCATTCATCTTCTCGCAGAAAACTGCGCCGTGCTTTTATAAGCCCGGCAAGCATCGAGGAAATTTCCACGGTTTCCTGCCGCCACTCCTTGCCTTTCTGGTTTTCGATATAACCGATGTTCACGCCAATGTATATCTGGGTGCGAAGTTCTCCGCAGGAACCCTTTGCATATGAGAAAAAATTAATACTCTCTTTTATCGATTCTCTTTCAAAGCCTTCCGCAATGTTGCTTGGGATGGAAAGCCCCGCCCGCGTAATCTGATCCCGAAAGCCAAAATCCTTTAATTCCCGCAACGCCTTGTACAATTCAGCACTCAAGCGGGCTGAACGCTTCCAGACCTCAAAGTCCTCAAAAGCCTGTGACGGCGGCGATTTTTCTTCCCCCAAAACTTCTGTCCTTTAGCCTTGAACCTTTGGCCTTTCGCCTTAGCGGTAATACAGATTGCCGCCGCCCATAGTCAGCAGGGACTTATGGAGATTGCGCCTAAACTCGCGACGATCCCAGATGCCCTGGATATGGCCGCGCTGCAGGGCGTTGCGGGCATTGTGGTAATCGGGCGGGATATCCTCGCCCGTGGTGTCGCGGATAACCCGAGGCCCGGCAAAACCCACCCGGCTTGAGCGGATGGCGAACTGATACGGCGAACAGCCCAAGAAACTCGCCACCGGCCCGGCATAGGAATTGTTGTCGTAGACCACGATGTACAACCCGCCGGAGTCGATGTATTCCCGCACCGCCATGGTGCACTTGGGCATCTGCACCACGCCCAGGGTGCCTTCGTGGATGCGGATGCCGCCGGTGGTGTGCACGTAGGAGAGCAGAGGCCGCCGTTTCAGCTTGGCCGACTCGCAGGCCCGGACGAATTTTTCACCCTCGGCTGAGCCCACCGTCCCGTTGCGGAAATCGCTGTACAGCATGGCCACCACCAGATCAACGCCCATAACCCTGGCGTCGAAGGTGATGATCCCGCTTTTCCGCCCGGTTTTAGCGATGGCGGATTGCAATTTCTTTTCAAAGCCCGGATAGGTCAGGGGATTGCCCGCGCAAACCCCTCCATTGAATTCCCGGATGGAATCCGGATCAAAAAGATGCTTAAGATACCATTGATATTCCAAGGGAAAATGATGACCGCAATTTTCGCACACCCCGCCGAATTCACCGTAGAGGTCGGGCACCCAAAGGTCCTTGCACCCCTGTTTTTCGGTATTTGGGCAGGTTACGGTGCGGTCTTCATTGGCCAGCGGGCTGGTATAGACATCCCCGAACTCAATGGGGTCTTCCCCGGCGCCGCTTGAGGAAACAGGCGACTTGCCCGGACGCGCGCCGGGTTTTTTCGAGATAAAATCGTACGCCGCGGTGATCGGGGAGGAAACCTGCCTGAGCAGCACCGAGCCCTCGCCAGACACATCCTGAAAAACTTTTTTCACCTGCTTTTGCTGGGTTTTCAGCAGATCATAGCGGAAGCTGTAATACAGTTTGGCAATACTCTTTTTTGCCTTCCGGCAGAAAGCGGAGCAGGGGGAGCTCTCTTCGGAATAGGCCGCGCAGGACATGTTCCGGTATTTTTTCGAACGGTAACTGAGCAGCCGCTTGACCTCGTCCTCGTTAAGATCCCAGGAAATCTCGATATGCGGTTCTTCTACGACCTGCCCTTCCGACTTCTTCATCGTCAATTCATAGGCGCGAAAAGCCCGGAGACTCTTGGTTTTCAGCACCACTTCGTCGGTGGCCCGGATGATCTCGCTCTTGAGCTGCCGGAAAAAACCGAAATCGTCCCGTTTTGCCCCCAAGGGAGGCTCATGGACAATCCGATCGATGGTCCCGAGCTTGAGATTTTCCGCCGCCGTGATATGCAGATTCTCGGCGCAGGCCTCCACCAGCTCCTTGGGCATCTTCTCGCCCTCGCGGATCTTGCCCTCGATGGCGGCCGCGCCCTCCGGGGAGATAACCGAGTAGTAGCCGTGGGAAAACATCAGCCGGACATCGGCCATGCCCACGGCCTCGGCCCCGCCGGAACCGCCTTCCGAGGTGACGGAAATCATCGGCACCCGCAGCTTGGCCATGGCGTAAAGATTGCGCGCGATCTGCTGGCCGGCGCCGGGATAATCCTCCACCGGAAAGGAGCCGGGGGTGAAGATATAAAAATGGATGGGAATGCCTTCGGTTTCGGCAACCTTCATGTAGCGCAAGGCTTTTTCGTTGCCCCAGGGCTTGCTGCAACCACCATTGCGGTATTCCTCGCCATGCCCCTTCTCGTGGCCGATGACCATGACCTGCTGCATGACGGTTTTGTTTTTCACCCGCCGCATGATGCTCGCCCTGGCCGCAACCATGGAGGGATCGATGCTGACCTCCTCGGCGCCGCCGAGTTCGGTGTAATCCTCGTAGACATTCTCAAGGATGTCCTTCAGGGAAAACCGGTGGGTATTGCGGACAATGCGCACCCGGTCCATGGAAGTCAGGGTTTCTTCGCAGCGACCCTCCAAAAAGGAGATGGATTCCTCCAGGGCCTTGATTTCCTCGGACAACTGGTCCTCGGTATAGTCGTAGAACTTGTCCCGCAGGGTAACGATTTTTTCGCGCAGGCCGGAGAGATTCCCCCACTCGACGCCGTCCTTGATCTGGCTCAGATAGCTGATGCGTTCTTCTATCTTGAGCAGCCGCTTTCGTAAATCTTCCATAAAGTGCGCCGTTGCAATGGATAAGTTCGTTATTATACCCAAAGGGCATAAGTTTCGTTGAGCAGGCGAGCTGCTCAACTCAGCTTTAAAGTGATAAAAACGGCATAAAGAGCCGTAACAAAAAAAAGGGCAGAAATTTTTTAATAACGGCTCCTAAATTACCTGTAACTCATCAAAAAGTGAGCAGTCGGGCTATGTTTTCCTGAAGATAAGGGAGGTTGGTCATGATCTGACCTCCTGCGGCGTTGCTGCCTTCGATGGCCACCTCGGCCAGAAATTTCCGCCCCCGTTCCTTGGCTTCCTCCATGGTGTCGCCCCAAACCAAGGCCAAGGCCAGATTGGGGTCATACTCGCTGGGGATCGCGTAGGATCGGTCGGTGGGCACATGACTGTAAACCGCAGACCAATCGTGTTGCGGGTAGGAGAACTTGGAGATCGTCCCAATCCAGGGAGCAAAGCCGCGGGCGGTGTCTTCCGCAACGATTCTGAACTCGATGCTCGCGCCCCGGGAGACGATATCCTTCTGGCTATATCCCATCTTGTCGCCCAAGGCCAGCCGGATCTGCTCGCGGATGAGGTTGGGATGTTTGTTGTTTATATAACTGACCCGGGCGGAGACATCGTTTTCCACCTGGATGCGGGTGTTGACCTCAAGGAGATAGGGCTGGCCGTCCCGGGTGACAATCCACTCCCAGGTGCCGACATTATCGTAGCGCACATGGGCGGCAAGCTTGAGCGAATACTCAACCACCTTGTCCAAAACCTCTTGACCGTTAAAATCGTAGGAAAAGCAGGAGTTGTCGAATCCGGGCGCGGCCTCAAGCCGCTTCTGACGGCCGGTGCTTTGGATGGTGCAGTTCCGGGTGCCGAAATGCACCCGCTCGCCGTGCCGGCTGCAGACCAACTGCACCTCAAGATGATTGAAGTCGCGGATCCGTTGCTCGATGAGCACCCCGCCGTCTCCGAACTGCCGTTTGGCATAGTTCTGAACCTGGCGGTAGATGCGCCGGAAATGCTCGATCTGGTAGACCTCTTCGATGCCCATGCCGCCGCCGCCCGCTGCGGCCTTGACCAGGATGGAGGGGTTCTTGATCTTCTGGCCGTCCTGGATTTCGAGAAGATGGAGGGCGATGTCCTCGGCCTCCATCTCGTTATAGATGGGCCCGTCGGTGCCGGGGATGGTGGGGATACCCAGCCGGTTGGCAACCCGCTTGGTATTGATCTTGTCGCCAAGATCCTTGACCACCTCCCATTTCGGGCCGATGAAGGTCAGGGGCCGGTTGCGGATCGTAACCCGCCGGGCAAAACGGAAATCCTCGGAGAAAAAGCCGTAGCCGGGATGGATGGCGGTGCATTTGGTGTGGTCGGCCACGGAAAGAATATCGTTGGGATCGGTATAGGCCGATACCCGCCAGGCCCGGCGGACATTGCTCTGGCTGTCCAGGCAGCGGCGCACATGTTCGGATTCCTCATCCGCCGCGGTGTAGATCACGGTATAATCCAGGCCCAGGTCTTTACAGGCCTCCATGATCCGCAGGGCAATCTCGCCCCGATTTGCAATCAAAACCTTGTCTTTCAAGCGAACCCTCGATATCGGTTGCGGGGCAGGCTGCACCGTTCACCATATCCCCATAAACAAAAAGGAAAAAAGAGAACGATCACTCCGCCGTTTCCGTTTTCTAGTTCTTACTAATTTTCAGGGCAAATGAAAAGATGAATTCAGATGATCTCATAACAAGGAAAGGCACCGGCAAGGCTGTTGAGCCTTGCTGCGACTGCCTCAATTCTCCCCCCGGAGCAAAAGCCCTCCATTCGATGAAGCGCAATCTGTTGAAACAGCATGGTGTTCTATGGTATAGTGAACCTGTTTTTGATTTCTTCCCCTGGAGTGGCATGCATTCCATGGTCAAAGTGTGGCCCTTATACCGATTTTAAAGATAAACGTCAATTTTTTTTCTTGACACCCCCGGCTATTTCCTTTAGCCAGAGCGTGTTGCAGCCGATTGTATAAACTTTTTTTCCACCGGACGACAGCGCCGGCCTCACCGTTGACGGTGCGCCTGCTCCGTTGTCTTACCCCAGAGGATTCTTACCCCCACATGGACACATCCGCCCCGGACACCGGCGACTCCCCCTTCAAGCGCATTCTCAATTTTTTTGGCATCAACCGCGCCCCAGACACCACCGAAGACATTGAGCAGGAAATACAGGAACTCCTCGATGACGGAGAAGAACAGGGGTTGATCTCCCGCGAGGAAGGGGAGATGATCAGCTCCATCCTCGAATTCAGGGACACCCTGGTCCGCGAGATCATGACCCCGCGAAGCGACATGGTCAGCGCCGAGGCACAGGTGTCGGCCGCCGATCTTATCCAGTTGATCACCGATGAGGGGTACACCAGAATCCCCATCTACCAGGATTCCCCGGACAATATCATCGGCATCCTCCATGCCAAGGATCTGTTGCCCTTCTGCCTCAACGCCTCCTCCATGCCCGCGGCCTCGGAGCTGGTCAAACCGGCTTTTTTCGTGCTCGACACCCGCAAGATCGTCAACCTGCTCAAGGATTTCCAGAGCCAGAAAGGCCATATGGCCGTGGTCACCGACGAATTCGGCAGCGTCCGCGGCCTGGTGACCCTGGAAGACGTGCTGGAAGAAATCGTCGGCGAGATTCGCGACGAATACGACAAGGCGGAAAAACGGTGGAAGGTGGTGAACGAACACATGCTGCTCACCGACGCCAAGGTCAATCTTGAGGAGGTGGAGGATTTCTTCGGCGTTACCCTGCCGGAAGGCCCCTACGAATCAGTGGGCGGCCTGATCATCCACCAACTGGACCGGGTGCCCCCGGTGGGCGCCACCATGCTGATCAACTCCCTGGTCTTTGAGGTGGTCTCCGCCGACCGGCGGCGCATCCACACCGTAAAAATCCAGACCAAGCTCGACTGATGGTTTCCTTGTTCCCGCGCTCTGATAGCCACACCCCTTTCGGCAGGGGTGCCCTGCTGGCATTGCTGTCCAGCACCCTGTTATTTTTCGCCTCTCCGGGAGCCCTTGCCCTGCCCCAGCTTGCCTGGCTGGCGCTGGTCCCTCTTTTCTGGAGCCTCGACAACCAGCCCCCACGCCGGGCCGCGCTGCTCGGCCTCATCTGCGGCCTGGCCTATTATTTGCCCCTTTTGTACTGGATCGTCATTGTTTTGGCCACCTACGGCCAGGTGCCCCTGCCCATCGCGGTGCTGGCCCTGGTGTTTCTGGCCCTGTACATGAGTTGCTACCTGGCGCTCTTCGCCTTTCTCTGCGCCAAAACAGGACCGCGCCTTCCCCTGCTCGTTTTCGCCCCGGCCTGCTGGGTGGCCCTGGACCTGATCCGGGGGATGTTGTTCACCGGCTTTCCCTGGCTGGATCTGGCCTACACCCAGTACAATCTGCCCCAGCTCATCCAGGTTGCCGATCTGGCGGGCCACCATGGCCTCACCTTCCTCCTGGTGCTGGCAAACGCGCTGATCTTCACCCTCGCCGCTTCGCTCGTCCGAGGCAAGCGGATAAGCCCCGTTGCAATTACCATTGCGGCGTCAGCCCTGCTGCTGCTCGCTTCGGGCTATAATTTCTGGCGGCTGCAAACCCTGCCCGCAGCCCTTGCCCAGACGGAACAGATGGAAGTGGCGGTGGCCCAGGGCAATATTCCCCAGGATCAAAAATGGCAGCCCGCCTTTCAGCGGGAAACCATTGACACCTACCTCCGGCTGAGCCAGGAATTTTTCACTACCAGGCAACCGCGGCTCATTGTCTGGCCGGAAACAGCCCTGCCGTTTTACCCTTACGAGCACCCGCTCTTTCTCAGGCTGCACAGCGAACTGACCCGGCCGCACCAAACATATCTGCTCACCGGCGCGCCCCACCGGGAAAAGACCTCGGCCGCAGGGCCGCTCAGCTATGCCAACAGCGCCTTCCTGCTCTCTCCGGACGGGCAGGTCGCTGGCCGCTACGACAAGCAGCATCTGGTGCCCTTTGGCGAATATATTCCCTTCCGCCGGATCCTGCATTTTGCCTCGCCGCTGGTGGAAACCCTGGGCGAGTTCACGCCCGGCCGGAGCAACACGCCGCTTACTTGCCACAACAGCAGGATCGGAATATTGATCTGCTTTGAGAGCATCTTCCCGGATATTTCCCGCAAGCAGGCACAGGCTGGGGCAAACTTGCTGGTAACACTTACCAACGACGCCTGGTTCGGCAGGTCGAGCGCCCCGATGCAGCATCTGGCCATGGGGGTGTTCCGGGCGGTGGAGACCAGAAAAACCCTGGTGCGCGCGGCCAACACCGGAATCAGCGCCTTCATCGACCCCATGGGCCGGACGCAGGAAGCTTCCCCCCTGTTTACCGAGTACGCCCGCAGTCAGCCGGTGGCCCTGGTCAATGGCTTGACCTGCTATGTCCGCTGGGGGTATCTTTTTCCGTGGGGTTGTTTACTCCTGACCCTGATCGGGGCAGAAGTAAACAGGCGCAAGGCTAAAGGTAAAAGGCGCAAGGTATGATTTTTCAACCTTTAGCCTTTGACCTTTAGCCTTTAGCCTTTCACCTTTAGCCTTTAGCCTTTAACCTTTTTTTCAGGAGAACACACCATGTCTGCGGAACTCAAACAAAAAATCCAGGATCTCAAGGGGCGCCTCATCTCCCTGAAGGAGCATCTTTGAGGTAGATCACAAGAGGGAGCGACTGCAGGAACTGGAGCAGCTCACCCTGGCCCCGGCCTTTTGGGATAACCAGGAAAACGCCCAAAAGGTGCAGCGGGAGCAGGGCGCGATCCAGAATGTTGTTGACGAATGGGACAGTTGCCAGACAGAGCTGGAAGAGGCGGAACTCCTGCTCGAAATGGGTATGAGCGAAGGCGACGAGACGACCATCAACGAGGTTGATCAGTCGCTGGACGCGCTGCTTGAACGGGTGGGAACCGTTGAGCTTGAGTGCATGTTCACCGGCGAGCACGACGCCAGCAACGCCATGATTACCATCCACGCAGGCGCGGGCGGCACCGAGGCCCAGGACTGGGTGAGCATCCTCCTGCGCATGTATCTGCGCTGGGCCGAGGCCAAGAAATTTCCCACCGAGATGCTCGACCTGCAACCCGGCGATGAGGCCGGGGTGAAGAGCGCGACCGTCATGGTCACCGGGCACAACGCCTATGGCTTGCTGCGCTCGGAAATGGGCATCCACCGGCTGGTGCGCATCTCCCCCTTTGACGCCAGCGGCCGCCGGCACACCTCCTTTGCCTCGGTTTTCGTCTTTCCGGAGCTGGACGACGACATCCAGGTGGACATCAACGACAAGGATCTGCGCATCGACACCTACCGGGCCAGCGGCGCCGGCGGCCAGCACGTCAACAAGACCAGCTCGGCCATCCGCATCACCCATCTGCCCACGGGCATCGTGGTCCAGTGCCAGAACGAACGCAGCCAGCACCGCAACAAGGACACGGCCATGAAGATGCTCAAGGCCCGGCTGTACGAAAAGGAACGCGAGGCGCAGAAGGAGCAGCACCAGGATATCGCCGGCGAGAAAAAAGAGATCGCCTGGGGCAGCCAGATCCGCTCCTATGTAATGCAGCCCTATCGGCTGATCAAGGACCACCGGACCAATTTTGAGGTGGGCAATGTGGACAGCACGCTGGACGGCAACCTTGACCCGTTCATCAAGGCCTATCTGCTGTGGCAAAGATAACTCCGCTCCAGTGCGCAAAATGCGGGGCCTGCACCGTGGTCTGCCCGGTCTTTCAGGCCTCGGGCCGGGAATCGCTCTCGGCTCGAGGCAGACTGCATCTGCTGGCTCGGCTTGATCCGGCCCAAGCCTCGGCAGCCTATGCGGAGATTCTTTCGCAATGCCTGCTCTGCGGAGCCTGCCGGGGCGTGTGCTCCCGGGGGATCGATCCGCCCGCCCGTTTTATCGCCGCCCGGAAACGGCTGGAGAAAACCGCGGGATGCCAGGTCTTGCTCAGGGCCATCACCCGAAAGGCTCTGAGCAATCCGGCCCTGTTGGCGACAATCGCCGGTCTCGGCCGCCCCCTGCTGGACCGATTACCCGCTGACAGCGGCCTGCGGCTGCGCCTCGGCCTGCCGGCGGAGAGCGCATCCCTTTCCCCTGCCCTCCCTGAACCTCCGGGGAAGAAATCCGCGTCCCCGGCCCTGGCCTTTTTCCCGGGCTGTTACGCCACCCATCTGCACCGGGAAATTATTGACGCAACAGAACGGGTAACCGCGCCCTTCACCGGCGCCCCCCTCCTCATGCCACCGCGGCAGTGCTGCTGCGGGCTTGCCGCGGAAAACAGCGGCGATACCGCCACAGCCACGCGTCTTGCCAGGCAAAACATCAGCGCCTTTGCCGGAAACACCTTGCCCATCCTGACCTCCTGCGCTTCCTGCTACAGCCAGTTGCGCCGCTATCCCGAGCTTTTTGCCGATGACCCTGAATGGCTTACACAGGCCCAGGCCTTTGCCGACCGTCTCCTTGAATTTTCAACCTTTGTGGCGCAAGCCATGGAGGCTGAGCCGGATTTCCGTTTTGCCGGTTCGCCCGTGCCCCGCACCGTGGTCTACCACGACCCCTGCCATCTGAGGTTTCCGTCTAAAATTATCGCCCCGCCCAGGAAAATCCTTACGGCCATCCCCGGCCTGCACCTGGCCGAACTTGCCAATGGTCCGCAATGCTGCGGCCAGGGAGGTTTGTTTCATCTGGCTCAGCCCGAACTGGCCGCAACAATCAGAAGCCGCCTGCTCACCCAACTGGCACAGGCGGCGCCCGATCTGATAACCACCACCTGCTCCGGCTGCCTCATCCATATCCGGCAGGGGTTGGGCCATGACCCGGCACAACCGGAGGTTCTCCATCTGGCCATTCTCCTTGCGGAGCTTCTCCAGACAAAACCTTGAGGCTGAAATTTTCTTCCCCTGCCTCCTGCTGATCCTTGCGTAATTTTTCCGGGCATTATAATGTATCCCCCGGACAGGTTGACCGTACAGTGAGGTTCCCGGCCGGATGGTTCGGCAGCGCATAGTGTGAGCATCAAAAAAAGGAGAGACAACAATGACTCTGACCGCACGACGATTTTTCGGCTGTTTCCTCATGATTTTCGCGGCCCTGCTTGTGACGGCGCCCTGCCAGGCCGGAGTTGACTGGGAGGTAAGCAGCACCCTGAAAACCCCGGCCGCGCCCTTGGACATCGCCGCCTCACTGGACGGCAAATGGATCTTTGTTCTGGCCGAAGGCGGCAGGCTCCTGGTCTATTCCGAAAAAGGCGCCCTGGAGGAAACCATTTCCGTTGATCCGACCATGGACCGCATCGCCTCTTCCGGCCTGCAGGCAGCCAACATCCCCGATCGGATCTATCTGTCCAGCGCCAAACACAAAACCGTCCAGACCGTGAGCCTGGATTTTTCCGTGCCCATCAATATCCAGGGCGCGCCGTTTCTCGGGCCGGAAAACGCTCCGGTGGTCATTGTCGCGTTCAGCGATTTTGAATGCCCCTATTGCGGCACGGTGGGCGGTCTGTTTGAAGAGGCGCTGGCCAAATATCCCAAGGAGGTCAAGGTCGTTTTCAAGCAGTTTCCCCTGGCCATGCACAAGCAAGCCCAGCCCGCCGCCCTTGCCTCCCTGGCCGCCCATCGCCAAGGCAAATTCTGGCAGTACCATGACCTGCTGTTTGAAAACCAGAAGTCCCTTTCCGAGGCAAAATACACGGAGCTTGCCAAGAAGCTCGGCCTCGACCTGGAACGGTTCAACAAGGATTCCAAGGGGGCGGTCAGCCGGCAGATCCTTGAACGCGATATGATTGAGGCCCAACAAGTCGGAGTTCGAGGCACCCCGACCATTTTCGTCAATGGCCGCCGCCTGAAGGAGCGCAACTTCAAGGATCTTCAGCAGATGATCAACCAGGAGCTGAGCAAACGCACCAAAACCGGAGCCTCCCGTTGATCAAACGCGACATCGCCCTGGCCGACAACACTACCGCCCTGCTGCTTTACGGCGACCTGAACAAGAACCTCGCCGTTCTTGAGGAGGGCGCCGGAGTCACCATCCAGGTGCGGGGCAGCCAGCTCACCGTCAGCGGGCCGAAACACGAGGTGGAGCTGACGGCCTCGGCCATCGACAAACTCCAGGGATTGGTGCGCGCTGGCTATCCGGTGTATCCCTCGGATGTCGCCTATGCCCTGCGGATCCTCCAGGCCTCACCCAAGGCGAACCTCAAAGAGATCTTCCTCGACAAGGTGTACATCACCGCCGAGCAGAAGGTGATCTCGCCCAAAAGCATCAACCAGAAGCTCTACATCGACAATATCCGGACCAACGACATTGTCTTCGGCATCGGCCCGGCAGGCACCGGCAAAACCTACCTTGCCGTGGCCATGGCGGTTTCCGCCTTTGTCTCCAAGCAGGTCCGCTCCATCATCCTGGCCCGGCCCGCGGTGGAGGCGGGCGAGCGGCTGGGCTTTCTCCCCGGCGATCTGGCCCAGAAGGTCAATCCCTATCTGCGCCCTCTGCACGATGCCTTGAATGCCATGCTGGGGAGGGGCAAGGTTGCTGACCTCATCGAAGAAGGATCCATCGAGATCGCGCCCCTGGCTTTCATGCGCGGCCGGACGCTCAGTAACGCCTTTGTCATCCTGGACGAGGCCCAGAACACCACGCATGAGCAGATGAAGATGTTCCTGACCCGGCTGGGCTTTAACTCCCAAGCGGTAATCACCGGGGACATCACCCAGATCGACCTGCCGGACCGCAGGCAGTCCGGGCTCATCGAGGCAGCCAGAATACTCAAGGATATCAAGGGCATCTCCTTCAACCACTTCTCCGAGGTGGACGTGGTCCGCCACCGGCTGGTGCAGGAGATCATCCTCGCCTACGCCGCAAAGGAAACCCTGCCGCCGCCCCGCCGAACAACCCCCAGGAAACACTGAGACCTCCCATCATGCCCGTGCTCATCACCAGCCAGACGGCCGCGTCCCCGTCCATCAGCCTGCATCAGCTCCGGCAGCGGGCCGAAAAATTGCTCGCCCTCTGCGGTCGCGCACGGAGCGAATTGAGTATCCTCCTGCTTGACGATCCCGGCATGGCGCAGCTCAACGAGCAGTACCGCAACAAAAAAGGACCGACCAACGTCCTGGCCTTTGCCATGCAGGAAGGAGGAGGAACGCATCTACCGGAGGAACTCTTGGGCGATGTGATCATCTCCCTGGACACCGCGGCCCGCGAAGCAATAGCCGACGGGGTAACCCTGCACCAGCGGGTGACGATCCTCCTGATCCACGGCCTGCTGCACCTGCTGGGCTTTGACCACGAGCGTTCCCGCGCCGAGGAAAGGGCCATGGCCGACCGGGAAAAAGAACTTTTGCGCCAACTATCAGCCGAAGAAAGGAGAGGGAAAATGGTCAGTCTTGCCATCAATGTCGATCATGTCGCCACCCTGCGTCAGGCCCGGGGCATTACCGAGCCGGACCCGGTTCTGGCCGCGGGCATCTGCGAACTGGCCGGAGCCCAGGGAATCGTGGTCCATCTCCGCGAAGACCGTCGGCATATTCAGGACCGGGACGTGCGGCTGCTCCGGCAGACCGTGAAAACCAAGCTCAACCTGGAAATGGGGGCCACCGAGGAGATCATCGACATCGCCCTGGAGATCAAGCCGGACATGATCACCCTGGTTCCGGAAAAACGCAAGGAGCTGACCACCGAAGGCGGCCTCAACGTGGCCGGACAAAAAAAGAAACTCCAGGCGGTCATCGGACGGATGCGCAAGGCAGGCATCCCGGTGAGCCTGTTCATCGACCCGGACTCCAAACAGATCAATGCGGCCCACGAGGTGGGGGCGACCTTTGTCGAGATCCACACCGGCCGCTACTGCGACGCGGCAACAGAACAGAGACGGGACCAGGAATTCACCCTCATCGCCACGGCGGCGGAAGAGGCCTATGAACTAGGGCTGCGGGTCAATGCCGGACACGGCCTCAACTACCTGAATACCCGGCGGGTGGCAGCCCTGGGCACCATCGAGGAGTTGAGCATCGGCCATGCGATCATGGCGCGGGCAATCTTCGTCGGCCTCGATCAGGCGGTGCGGGAGATGCTGGCTTTGCTGCCAGCGAGATAGTTGAGAATATAGGGAATCCGCATGGGGATAGTTGCCGACATCGTCATCATCGTGGTTGCCGCCCTGATCGGGGCGCTCATCGCCCAACGGCTCAAGCAGCCGCTGATTCTGGGCTACATCCTCGCCGGGGTGGTGGTGGGACCGTATACCGGGGGAATCACCGTCGGCGATATCCACGAAATCGAGCTGCTGGCCGAGATCGGCGTGGCCCTGCTGCTCTTTGCCCTCGGCCTGGAATTTTCCTTAAGCGAACTCAAACCCGTCCGCAAAATCGCTCTGTTCGGCACCCCGGTCCAGATCCTGCTCAGTATCGCCTTTGGCTTCGCCCTTGCCAGGTATTTCGGCTATCCCCCGGCCCAGGCCCTCTGGTTCGGCGCCCTGATCTCCCTGTCCAGCACCATGGTCACCCTCAAGACCCTGACCGGCAAAGGGCTCATGGGCACCCTTTCCAGCCGGGTGATGATCGGCATCCTCATCGTTCAGGATCTGGCCGTGATCCCGATGATGATCATCCTGCCGCAACTGGGCAATCCCGAGGCAGGGTTGCCCCTGCTGGCCGTGGCGGTGGGCAAATCGATCATCTTCCTCGTGGTGATGCTCTATCTGGGCACGAAAATTCTTCCCTGGCTGCTGGCCACGGTGGCCCAGTGGAACTCCAGGGAACTCTTCATCCTCTCCACCACGGCCATCGGCTTAGGGATCGGCTACGCCACCCATCTCTTCGGCCTCTCCTTTGCCTTCGGCGCCTTTGTCGCCGGCATGGTGCTCAGCGAATCCGATTACGGCCACCAGGCGTTGAGCGACATCATCCCGCTGCGGGACATCTTCGGATTGCTGTTTTTCACCTCGGTGGGCATGCTCCTTGACCCGGCCTTCCTCTTTGCCCACTGGGACCGGATTCTTTTTCTGCTGCTGGCGATAGGGCTTGCCAAGGGAGCAATCTTCTTCGTCCTGGCCCGGCTCTTCGGCTACGGCAACATCGTCCCCCTGGCCGTGGGATTCGGGCTCTTCCAGGTGGGCGAGTTCTCCTTTGTCCTGGCCAGGGTCGGCCTTGAAACACAGACCATCGACCAGAACCTCTACTCCCTGGTTCTGGCCGTGTCGGTGCTCAGCATGGTGGCCACCCCCCTTGCCGCGGCCCTGACAACTCCCCTGTACGCCTTGAAAATGCGGTTTTCCCGTCCGGAGCCGCTGCAGACGGAAAACCTCCCCAGCCACGGGCTCACCGACCATGTGGTCATCGCCGGCGGCGGCAGGGTCGGGCAGCATATCGCCCGGATACTGAAAGAACTCTCCGTCCCCTGTGTCCTCGTCGAATTGAACCATCAACGGATGCTGGAATGCAAGGCTGCCGATTTTCCGGTGATATTCGGCGACATGAGCCAGCCCACGGCAATCGAGGCCTCGCATGTGGTTTCAGCCAAGCTCCTGCTCATCACCACCCCCTCGGTGGTGGTCAGCCAGGCCATCGTCCGGCAGGCCCATAGGTTGAACCCGGACCTGCATATCGTCGCCAGGGCTGAAGGGGTGGCGCAAACGCGCACGCTCTACGAAAATGGGGTCTACATGGTTGTGCTTCCGGAGATGGAAGCGGGACTTGAGATCGCCAGGCAGGCGCTTCTGCATCTGGAGATTTCCGTGCCGCTCATCCAGCAATATACCGACGAAATCCGGCAGCAGATGTACGCGCCCATGTATTCCCAGCAGAACTATCAGCTCCTCACCAGGCTGAACACGATCAAGAACCTGCTGGAAATCTCCTGGGTGGAGATCGGCCCCAAAAGCCCTCTGATCGGCGCAAGCATCAAGGGGGCTGCGGTCCGCACCAAGACGGGCGCTTCGCTGGTTGGGGTGATGCACGAAAAAGAATTTCACTCCAACCCAAAAGCGGAGTATTGTTTTGCAGAGGGAGACCTGATCGCGGTGGTGGGGAACAAGCAGGAACGGCTTGCATTCAAAAAAATGGCGGAAACCAACGACACAGAGCTGCCGCCAGATACCGTCATGGAGAAACTCCTATGAAAACGATTCGCTGCCTGCCCGGCTTGCTTCTGTTTGCGCTCCTGCTTCTCCCGCCTGCGGAAGGTCATGCCGACGGAACCATGGAGCTCTCAAAGGGACAAACCGTGTATGTGCCCGCCTATTCCCATATCTATGTCGGCAACAGAGAGCGGCCCTTTTTGCTGACCATTACTCTGAGCATCAGAAATATCGACGCCAAAAACCCCGTCACCATAACGGCCGCGGACTATTACGACACCAAGGGAAAACGCATCCGTAAATACCTGGAGCAACCCGTCTCCCTCGGCCCTTGGGAATCGATCCGGTATATTGTTCCGCAGAAAGACAAGAGCGGCGGTTCGGGCGCCAACTTCGTGGTGGAGTGGAGTGCGGAAAAAGGCGTCAACCCGGTGCTCGTGGAGACCATCATGATCGGCGCGGAATCGCAGCAGGGAATTTCCTTTACCTCCCGCGGCCAGGCAATCAGCACTGCGCATTGAACCTGCCGCGAGGGAAGACGCCAATCAGGCAGGCATGGCGTCCCGTTCATCGCGGGTCATCTTGCGCACCAGGATCTGGTGGCTTATTGGATCGAAATACACAACCGACTGGTCTTCCTCAAGGGTGATGGTCCGGACCAGGGAGCCTATCTTCACCACCACCCCGGGGAAGAGGCGTCCATAGACATAGACCACCTCGTTCACCATCTGCTCAAGCTCCAGCTCAAGCGCCTGGTTTTCTTCGGTCAGGTGGTTGACCTTGTCCATGGCCTTGGGCATGAAGGATTTGCACTTGGCCAGCAGGGTGCTTTTGTCCGCGGGGAATTTCGCCGCCAGTTCCTTCTTGATCTTCTCCAGGGCGCTGATGTTCTTGATGACCTCATTCAATCGGTCTGACCACAGGCCAAGTTCCTCGTCGATCTTCTGTTTCTTCATCTGCAAGGAAGGAACGAGCCCGACGCAAACCTCGGTGACCACCTCGGCTTCACATCCCAGCTCCTTGACGTGCACGGAACCGGCGGCAATAATCTTGCCGCCGATGATCGTGCCGTTCCCCTGGGTGGCGATCACCTCCTTGCCGACACTGGCATGCGCCTGCAACAACACGTCATTGACCCGGAGATACCCCGCCGTTTCAAGTTTCGGGCCATTCTCCACGAAATCAACGGTGATGTCGCCCTTGGCGCGCAGTTTCGCTTCCTCCCCGACAACCCCGCCGATAACGGTCAGAGCGCCGCCGGCCATGACGGAAGAATTATTAACCCCCTGGCCGATCCAGATATCCCCCCGGCATTTGACGCTGAAGCCGGGAAGAACCTCGCCGCTGATGGTCAGTTTGGAGCCGCCAAAGACGATGTTTCCCACCTTCATATCCACATCGCCGGTAATGGAATGTTCGCCGAAAACCGTGGGTCTGCCATCATCCATGACAAACTTGCCGTCAAGCGCGGCAAAAATCTTCATCTCGTCGGGCGAGAGGGTAACCCCTTTGCCATATTTGAGCTTGCTGTCTTTTCCCGGCTTGGCCGGGATGCCTACCCCAAAAACATCCTGGCCCGCCTTGCCCTGGGTGGGGGCGATTTTCTCCAGCAGCAGCCTGTCCTTGGCGACATTGACGATGGTTCCGAGTTCGCGGAAATCCACCTGATCCTTATCCGGATCCGTTCGCTGCGGACCGGGGATGGCCGGCTTGACATGCATTTTCACCCTGGCGTTATCGCCCATGGCCGGCGGGATCCCCTTGGCCACGATAAACGATCCTCCTCCCGTCGACTCGGGGGCCGCAAGCAAACCGCCGACAATCCCGTTCTCGGCAAGCTCCTTCTGGAGCAGATTGTTATCGAGCTGCACCCCGGCCTTGGCGTCTTTCATAGTGACAACGGCCTGAAGACGATCCTTGGTGACCCTCAGAATAAACGCGCCATTCTGGATCTCTACCCCGCCTTTGAATAGTTTCTCACTTGCCATTGCGCCTGCCACCTACGGAAGAATGAAAAAACGGGCTGAAATTCCCTTTCCCTTGTCCTATCGGCCAGTAGAAAAAAATCTTCAACCCCGGCCGCCATCTCCCCAATGGGTACAATATATCACACCCGCGGCGGATCACAGTTGCTTTTCAAGCGCCGTGATATGCTCATGCTCGCCAAGCACCACCAGAATGTCTCCCGGCAGGATAAGGGTTTGCGGCTGGGGATTGAACTGCATCTCCCCCTGCTCCCTCTTGATGGCGACGACAATGAGATCATACTCCTTGCGAAGCCCGGAATCCATCAGCCTCTTGCCGGCAAGGGGGGAATGCTCGGAAACCCGCAGCTCTTCGAGGCGCAAGCCCAGCTCCCCGCCATGCACGGTGAGATCGAGAAAATCCACCACCGTTGGCCGCACGACCAGTTGGGCCATGCGGCAGGCCCCGATGAAATAGGGGGAAATCACCTTGTCGGCCCCAGCCCGCAGCAGCTTGGTTTCCGAACCTTCCGCTCCGCTGGAACGGGCCATGATGAACAGATTGGCATTGAGCCCCCGGGCCGAAAGAATGATGTAAACGTTTTCCGCGTCGGAAGAGACCACGGCGATCAGTCCCTTGGCCTGTTTGATCCCGGCCTTGAGCAGCATTTCGTCGCTGGAGGCATTGCCGGGCAGGGCCAGGTAGCCGAGTTCGTCGATCTTCTGCACCTCCAGGGGGTCGCTTTCCACGATGACAAAGGGGAGTTTGCTTTCTTTGAAGTTCTTGCAGATCACCTTGCCGATCCGGCCAAAACCGCAGACAATGTAGTGGTCTTTCAAGACCGCCACCCGTTTTTCCATATTGTTCCTCCCCATGATTTTCCGCAATCCGCCTTCAACCATGGATTCCGTTACCTCGCCCACCAGATAGAGGACAAAGCCTACCCCGGCCAGGATAAGACAGATGGTAAAGATCCTTCCCGCCGGACTTAAAGGGATAATCTCCCCATAGCCCACCGTGGTGATGGTAATCACCGACATATACAGACTATCGAGAAAAGAACCGTGTTCGATCAGCATGTATCCGGAGGTGCCGATGCACAGGATCACGACCAACATGAAAACGGCAAAAAATATTTTTTGCATGCACCCCTCGAAGGTTGTCCGGCCCTGACGGTTTTCGACTTACAGGCCGCGGCAGCGATGCCGCCGACGGCCTGCTCTGCCCGGACACCGTAATTATTGCACCCACAGTATGCTGTATTTTTTCAATGGTATCAACGAGTAAGAAACAATACCCGGGAAAAGTTGCGTTTTTCCTCTCCGCATACGTCCCGCCATTTTTATTCTCAATCAAGTTTGACCGCACATTCTCCGATGAGTTAATCACAAGAGAAAACGGATGCCTCGAAAAACATTCCCACGGAAGGTGAATGCCATGACCCCTCAAAAAGCCATACGAATCCTCATGCAAAGCCCTTTCTACTTCAAGCTGGAGCTCTCCGCCCGAAAACTCCTGATTAAAGAATTCTGCGCATTACATAACGCCAGTTGATCCGCTTGCCATCGATATTTTTTCCCGCAACGCGTTTGCCCAATCGCGCCGAATATTGGCCCGCGCCAGCCTCAGGAGAGCGGCGATAATCCCGCTGCTCCCGCTCCCTTCGCCTTTCCCGCCAAAAAATATTTTTTCTGGCTTCAATCTTTTTTTTGGTATATAGTCATCACCTATTTCTTCCTTGAGTGAATACTCATTCATGTCCATGGAGCGGGGGGCATCAGGCGTTCCCGCCAACATATACTGTATTGATAAAGGAGAATCGTCATGGCGGTAAACATCCTGGCTTTCGGGCCAAATGGAAGCGGCAAAGGCACCCAGGGCGCCATTGTCAAGGACAAGTACAACATCAACCATATTGAATCCGGCGCCATCTTCCGCGAACACATCAAGGGCGGCACCGAGCTGGGCATGAAGGCCAAGGCGTTCATCGAACGCGGCGACCTGGTTCCCGACGAGATCACCATCCCCATGGTCCTTGAAACCCTGAAGAAATCCAAGGACAAAGGCTGGCTCCTGGACGGTTTCCCCCGCTCCCTGGCCCAGGCCGAGGCGCTCGACAAGGCGCTGAAAGAGGCGAACATGCCGCTGAGCTATGTGGTGGAAATCAAGCTTGACCGCCAGATCGCCAAGGAGCGGATCATGGGCCGCCGTCTTTGCGCCAACGACAACAACCACCCCAACCACATCGCCTTCGAGGCCATCAAACCGGTGGAAAAAGACGGCAAGCTGGTCTGCCGGGTATGCGGCGGCGACTTGAGCGCCCGGGCCGACGACCAGGACGAAGATGCCATCAACAAGCGTCACGACATCTACTACGACGAAAAGACCGGCACCATGGCCGCGGTCAATTACTTCAAGAAGGCTGGCGGCGCCAAGGTGATCTCCGTGGACGGTTCAACCTCCATCAAGGCCGTTACCGAGTCGATCATGAACCAGTTGGCCTAAACGACAGATACGCCCATTGCCGGGCTTTATCCGTAAAAAAAAGGGTGGGGACGCAGGTCCTCACCCTTTTTTTTGGGTTCATTCGGGAATTGCGGGGAAAGAAGCGAGGCCTTTCTACTGTCCCCTCTTTCTTCTTTTGCGTGCCCAAAAGAAGAAACAAGAAAAAGGCACCCCAGCCAGTCCTGGCCCTGCGGGCTTCCCTTGCTTCTCGACGAGGGCGGGACGCTAAAAAAATCGGGCTTCTCCCTCAAACAGTTTTAGCGTCTTGTCCCGCCCCCGTCTGCGAGGCGCGGCGGGACAAGAGACACAGGGTGCCCTTTCTTCGCCGCTTCACTGCTGGTTCGTTTCTTTGGGCAAGCAAAAAAATGAACAAACTAACTTCATCGCCTCTTTCCCTGTAATTCCCGGAAGAACCTTTTTTACTCTGCAGACCTGACGCTCAGGCATGCAGCCGCCGGAACCGCTCCAGGGAATCGATATCCGTCTGCACCACCAGGGTATCGCCTTCCTGCAACCCGACTGTCCTTTGCGGGTTGTACAGGGGATAGGGATTGTCCTTACGGATGATCGCCATGACCAGCAACGGCCCGAAATCATCAAAGTTGATCGCACTCAACGGCTGGCCGATCAGGTTCGACCGGGCGGAAAGGGTGACATCCTCGATGCGGACCGGGCAGTTCTTGTCCCGCAGCATCAGATCAAGATATCCGACCACTTGGGGCCGCAGCATCTGGGAAGCGATCCGGAGCCCGCCGATGGCGTTGGGCATCACCACCTCGGCCCCGATCAGCTCAAGCTTGCCGGCGAATTCCGCATCCTTGCAGCTCGAAATAACGCGAAGCTTGGGGTTGAGCTGACGGCAGGTCACTGCCACGCAGAGATTGTCCTTGTCATCGCTCAGGGTGGAGATCACGCCCTTGGCAGTGGCCACCATGGCTTCCTCCAAATCCCCGGCATGGGTCGCATCCCCCACCACCGCGGGAAAATTGCCGGATTGCTTCTGCAGTTTCCGAATCCGCTGCTCATCCGGATCGATAACCACAAAGGGAGTATGGGTCCGGTGCAGCTCCTCCATGATGGAACAACCGATGCGCCCCACCCCGCAGACAATAATATGACCGGAAAGCTTACGAATCTGCTGCGCCATCTTCTTTCTCCAGAACACATTGGTGAGTTCGCCCTCGACCAAAAAAGCGGTGAGGGTGGAAACAAAATAGGCGGCAAGCCCCAGGCCGCTCAAGAGGATAACGATGGTAAAAAGCCTGGCTCCGGCCACGTTTGCCAGGTCGAGAATCTCCCCGAAGCCCACGGTGGTGAGGGTGATGATCGTCATGTAGAGACAATCGCCCAGCGTCCAAAACGGCGCCCCATGCTCCAAATACCCCAGCAGGTAATAGCCCGCGGTGCCGATGGCCGTCACCACCAGCAGAAAAACACCGGCAAGGACGCTTCTATTCTTCAAGGTATGTGGCATCGCCATGAACCTCCCCAGCCCAAACGGTGACTATGCGCCGTCATGACCATCCTTGCCGAATTTACCCCACGCTTGCGCATACAAAGCATTGAGCCGATGTTCCATCTCCTGGCGGTATTGCTCGATTTCCTCCGCCCCTGATTTTTTCGGAACCATCAACGGCTCGCCATACCAGAGGTCGAGCCGGGCAAAAGGCTTGGGCAGCAGGGTGCGATCCCAACTGCGAAAGGCCCAGTAACGGTCAGCCGCCACCGCCATGGGCAGGATGGGCGCACCGCTTTTGCTGGCAAGCAGGATGGCGCCGGCCTGCATCACCCGGGGTGGCCCTTGGGAACCATCACCAACGATGGCCGCATTATAGCCCTGGCGCAGCAAACCGATCAGTCCCTTGAGCGCGGAAAGCGCGCCCCGGTTGCGGGAACCGCGCACCGCAAAGACCCCCTGCCGGGCAAGAATCCGGGCGACAAATTCACCATCCTCGCTGGCGCTGACCATGGCGCCCCACCCTCTGCCCCGGCCGCGGATGAGCTCGACCGCGGCAAACACGCTGTAATGCCAGAACACCCCGACAAAGGGTTTACCACCCGCCTCGCAACGCGCCCGGTTTTCAGCCCCATGCACTCGGCCCCTGCAGGTGGCGAAAAGCAATCGGCTCAGACCGGCATACAGCCATGGCGCAACGACCAGCAACACGTTATACAAAAAACCTTTTTTCACAGCCATGCAAGTTCCATTTCCTTCAATTTCTTGAGCTGATCGCGCAAAGCGGCCGCATCCTCAAAGGCAAGCTCCTTGGCCGCGGCAAGCATCTCCTTTTCCAGCGCCTTCATCTCCCGGCGCAGTTCCGCCAGGGTTGCGTACTGCGGCCCTGCCTCGCCGGTTGCCACCGGAACGGTCACATAATCCTTTTCATACACCGTTTCCATGAGATCCTTGATCCGCGACTGCACGCTCTCCGGGGTAATACCGTGGGCTGCATTGTATTCCGCCTGGATGGCTCGCCGCCGCTCGGTCTCATCCATGGTTTGGCGCATGGAATCGGTGATCCGGTCCCCGTAAAGGATCACCATGCCTTTCACATTCCGGGCCGCCCGGCCGCAGGTCTGGATCAGCGAACGAGCGCTGCGCAGGAATCCCTCCTTGTCCGCGTCCAAAACCGCCACCAATGAGACCTCTGGGATATCCAGCCCTTCGCGGAGAAGGTTGATGCCCACCAGCACTTGATACTCCCCGAGGCGCAGATCGCGGATCAGCTCCATGCGCTCCATGGTTTTGATGTCCGAGTGCAGATAGCGCACCCGCACCCCGAGTTTTTCGTAATACTCGGTAAGATCCTCGGCCATCCGCTTGGTCAGGGTGGTGATCAGCACCCGCTCGCCAAGCTCCTCCCGCAGCCGGACCTCTTCCAGCAGATCATCCACCTGATTGGTTGCCGGCCGGACCACAATCCGGGGGTCCAAAAGCCCGGTGGGCCGGATCAACTGCTCCACCACCCTGCCTGCCGCCTTTTCCAGCTCGAAATCACCGGGGGTGGCCGAAACATAGACCGCCTGGGGGATGCGGGCCGCGAATTCATCAAACATCAGGGGCCGGTTATCCAGGGCGGACGGCAGCCGGAAGCCGAACTCGGTCAGGGTTTCCTTGCGGGAGCGGTCCCCCCGGTACATGCCCCGCACCTGGGGGATGGTCACGTGGGATTCGTCGGCAAAGAGGATAAAATCCGGGGGGAAATAATCCAGCAGGGTGGGCGGCGGCTCCCCGGGGGCCAGACCGGTGAAATGGCGGCTGTAGTTCTCGATGCCGTGGCAGTAGCCCAGCTCCTGCAACATCTCCAGGTCAAACATGGTGCGCTGTTCCAAGCGTTGGGCCTCGACCAGCCGGTTGTGAGCATAAAAAAAAGCAAGCCGCTCCTGAAGCTCCTCCTTGATGGTGGCCGTGGCCCGCTGCAGCCGATCCTTGGAGGTGACAAAATGACTGCCCGGAAAAACGGTGAGCTCGGCGAAGCGCTCCAGCACCTTGCCCCGCAGGGGATCGATGATGCTCACCGCCTCAATGGTGTCGCCGAAAAACTCCACCCGCACGGCGCGGTCCTCCTCGTAGGCCGGGAAGATCTCCAGCACATCGCCCCGCACCCGGAAGGTGCCGCGATGAAAGGAGAGATCGTTGCGCTCATAGAGCATGTGGACCAGCCTGCGCCGCATCTCCTCCAGGGGATACTCCTCCCCTTGTTTGAGGAAAAGATGCATGTTCTGGTACTCCTCCGGGGAGCCCAGGCCGTAGATGCAGGAAACCGAAGCGACGATGATCACGTCCCGCCGGGTAAGGAGCGCCCGGGTGGCGGAGTGGCGCATCTTGTCGATGGCCTCGTTGATGGCGGAATCCTTCTCGATGTAGGTATCCGACGAGGGGATGTACGCCTCGGGCTGGTAGTAGTCGTAGTAGCTGACGAAATACTCCACCGCGTTTGAGGGAAACAGCTCCTTGAACTCCGAGTAGAGCTGGGCGGCCAGGGTCTTGTTGGGGGCCATGACCAGGGCCGGGCGACCGGTTTTGGCGATGACCTGCGCCACGGTGAAGGTCTTGCCAGAGCCGGTAACGCCGAGGAGAACCTGATGCGGCAGCCCTTCCGTCAGCCCCCGGCACAGGAGGTCGATGGCTGCCGGCTGGTCTCCGGCGGGAGTAAAGGTGGTTTCGAGCTGAAAGGACATGGGGCGCATCTCCAGGGCGGACACAATCAGGGGCGAGATGGCATCATACCATATTGGCGAGGTGTTACCAAACAATCCGGCCCAATGGCTTTTCACCTTTTTCGCTGATAATCCGAAGAGATCCGGAGCAGGACACAAAAAAATAATCCCGCCCATGAACAGGATTGACAAGCAGCACCCTGGAGACGTATATACTGGTACTGTTCATGGTGTAAATTCCAGCACTTTCCCCCCATGCGCGCATACGGAAAATGGGTTTGACCCCGCACATCATCCCACAGAGCAGACAAAACACCGGGGACCAGAGCAACCCGGCTTCGCCGCTATTTTTTCCCGGCTTGCACCCCATGCGCCGACAGAAACGTTTCCACAACAAGAGAGCCATATGACCAGGGCAAACATCCTCATTGCCATCGCGATCGCGGTTATTTCCAGCAGCATCTGGGCCTTTGTCAATAAGCCGGAACAGGAGCCCCGCTGGCCCACCCGCATCCAGGGTTTTTCCTTTTCCCCGTTCCGCGAATGGCAGAGCGCCATCGACCATGTCCTGCCCACCGAGGAGGAGATCGACGCGGACTTGGCCCTGCTGGCCAACAAAACCCACGCGGTGAGAACCTATACCCAGGAAGGCACCCTGGCGGAGATTCCCAGGCTGGCGCGCAAACACGGGCTCAACGTGACCCTCGGCGCCTGGCTGACCAACGATCTCGAAAGAAACGACGTGGAGATCGAAACCGCCATCAGGGTCGCCAATGAAAACCCAAAAAACGTGATCCGGATCATAATCGGCAACGAGGCGCTGCTCCGCGGCGACCTGACCCCGGAACAGCTCATCGCCTATCTCGACCGGATGCAGGAATCCGTCGAGGTTCCGGTGAGCACGGCCGAACCGTGGCACATCTGGATGAAGCATCCGGACCTCGGCGAACACGTGGACTACGTCGCCACCCACATGCTGCCCTACTGGGAAGGGGTGGAGATGGCCCAGTCCATTGACTACATCGTCAAGCACATGAACATGCTGAAGCAAAAATTCCCGGGCAAAGAGGTGATCATCGGCGAGGTAGGCTGGCCCAGCAACGGGAGAACCCGTCAGTTGGCCGTGGCCTCCCCGGCCAACGAAGCCATCTTTCTCCGCCGTTTTCTGGCCAAGGCCGAGCAGGAAAAATACACCTACTATGTCATGGAGGCCTTTGACCAGCCCTGGAAACAGGGCAGCGAAGGCGCAGTGGGCGCATACTGGGGCGTGTACGACGTCAACCGTCAGCCCAAGTTCCCCTTTACCGAACCCATCGTCAGGATTCCGGAATGGCGCGTTCTGGCCGGAATCTCGGCGATAATCGCCATCATCACCTTCGCCTTTCTCCTGATCGACAGCACAACCCTGCGCACCCGCGGGCGCAGCTTTCTCGCCACCATCGCCTTCACCGCCTCCACCGGAGCGGTATGGATCGTGTACACCTACACCAGGCAATACCTGAACCCGACCACCATCCTCATCGGCATCCTCATGGTCATCGGCATGATCGGGGTCGTGGTGGTCCTCCTTGCCGAGGCCCATGAATGGGCGGAGGCAACCTGGCTCTCCCAGTGGCGGCGACCGTTTACCCCGCAGCATCTGGAGGATGACCAGTTGCCCATGGTCTCCGTGCAGGTGCCCGCCTACAACGAACCGCCGGAGATGCTGATCGAGACCCTCAACGCCCTGGCCCAGTTGGACTACCCCCGCTACGAGGTCCTGGTCATCGACAACAACACCAAGGACCCGGCGGTCTGGCAACCGGTGGAAGCCCACTGCCAAAAACTCGGGCCCAGGTTCCTTTTCTTCCATGTGGCCCCGCTGGCAGGATTCAAGGCCGGGGCGCTGAACTTCGCCCTGGAAAAAACCGCCCCCGAGGCCGAGATTCTGGCGGTCATCGACAGCGATTACATTGTCACCCCGGACTGGCTGCGGGACATGGCGCCCCAGTTTGCCAAACCTTCCCTGGCCATTGCCCAGGCGCCCCAGGATTACCGGGACGATGGGGAAAACCTCTTCAAGGCCATGTGTTACGCGGAATACAAGGGCTTTTTCTATATCGGCATGCTGACCCGCAATGAACGCAACGCCATCATCCAGCACGGCACCATGACCATGGTGCGCAAATCCGTGCTGCAGGAGGTCGGTGGCTGGGCGGAATGGTGCATCACCGAGGATGCGGAACTGGGGTTGAAGATCTTTGAACGCGGCTACGAAGCCACCTATATTCCCAAGACCTACGGCCGGGGATTGATGCCGGACACCTTCATCGATTTCAAGAAACAGCGCTTCCGCTGGGCCTACGGGGCGGTGCAGATCCTGCGGCGGCATGCCAAGGCCCTGCTCTTCGGCAGAAAGACCTCCCTCACCAGGGGGCAGCGCTATCATTTTGTCGCCGGCTGGATACCCTGGATGGCGGACAGCCTGAACATGTTCTTCACCGTGGCCGCCCTGGGCTGGTCCACCGGCATGGTTTATTTTCCCCTCCAGGTTGACCCGCCCCTGGTCATTCTCTCGATCATGCCGCTGACCCTCTTTGTTTTCAAGGTGGGCAAGATGATCTACCTCTACCGGACCCGGGTCGGCGCCACGGCCGGACAGACCCTGGCCTCGGCCCTGGCGGGCCTTTCCCTGTCCCACACCATTTCCCGCGCGATCCTCCTTGGTTTTGTCACCAAGGACATCCCGTTTTTCCGGACCCCGAAACGAGCCAAGCGCCATGCCCTGCTGCAGGCCCTGCAGGCCGCAAGGGAAGAAGGGCTGATCATGATCGCCCTCTGGCTCGCAGCGGTCTGCGTCGTGATCTCGCAAGGATCGGAGACCGCGGACCTCATGGTCTGGATCATGGTCCTGCTGGTCCAGTCGATCCCCTATCTGGCGGCGGTTATCATGTCGATGATAAGCGGTTTCTCCAAAACCGAGGAAACATTCATCAGCAGTATCACCGCGCCGCCTTCTGCGACACCTGAGCCGGAAAGCGCCGCCTGACCCCGGCGACTATCCATGCTCTTGCAGGAGAGTTCCCCAGGGGCGCGGGGGAAAAAACCGCCCCCCTGCCGAACCGGGGGAAACCGCCTGAAAATCCATTCCTCTTGCCTCCGGCGAAAAAATCGACTATACAGCCGATCATTCTCTTTTTTTCGCAGCGTGACGGACCCAAAAATTTACGCGCCACGGGGCGCGGGGAAATAACCAGCAACCACCATTGCCCCTGCCTTGCGCCGAGCAGCCGTCTGCTCCGGCCTTCTCCCACTATGCATATCTTCCCTCGCCACAGCGCCAAAAACGTCCCCCCAAACCTGCCGCCCAGAAGGAAGGGATTCAGCCATCGGCTCCGGTCGTTTTTCCGCCTGGCCTTCAGGTGGTTTGCCTGCTTCCTCGCGGCCACCATGGCGATCACCCTTCTCTTTCGCTGGGTGCCGCTGCCGGGCAGTTCCCTGATGGCCCAACGCCAGATCGCCTCCCTGTGGCAAAAAAACAAGGAGTACCGTTTCCGCTACCAGTGGGTCAGCATGGACCGCATTTCTCCCTATGCTCCGCTGGCGGCAATCGCCTCCGAAGACCAAAAATTTTTCAGCCACATGGGGTTTGACTTTGACGCCATCGAAAAGGCCTGGGAACACAACCAGCGCCGAAAACGGGTGCATGGGGCCAGCACCATTTCCCAGCAGGTTGCCAAGAATCTCTTCCTCTGGCCGGGGCGAAGCTTTATCCGTAAGGGTTTGGAGGTGTATTTCACCCTGCTGATCGAGGGGCTCTGGCCCAAACGCCGCATTCTCGAGGTCTACCTCAACGTGGCGGAGTTCGGTCCCGGCATCTTCGGGGTGGAAGCGGCCAGCCGGGCCTATTTCCACAAACCGGCAGCCAAGCTCAATAGCGCGGAAGCCGCCATCCTTGCGGCAATCCTGCCCAGCCCCCTGCGGTCGAATGCCGCCCGGCCCTCCGGCTACATCAGCGAACGGGCCTGGCATATCCAGCGGCAGATGCGGCTCATGGGCGGCCCTGCTTCCCTGCGCAAACACCTCGGCGCCCCGTCTAAGAAATAATCGTCTCAGCCTGGGTTTCCAGGCTGACACATACCTCCTTCCTGGTGAAGGGGCAGCGAAAGGCAAGCCGATGGGCGACAAGCTCCATGCCGGTGCTATTCTTGTTCCCGACCCCATACTTCGGATCGCCGAGCACGGGATGGCCGAGCATGGCAAAGTGTCGGCGGATCTGATGCAAACGTCCGGTGCCGAGGGTGACCTCGACCACGGAGCTGTCACTGGCCGGATCATAGACGGCGAGGGTGTATCGGGTGAGGGCGGGCTTATTGTCCAGAGGCAGTTCAATCGTCCCGGACTCCGAGGAGAGACGGCCGAGCACCGTCACCCGGTACTGCTTGTCAATGGCCTTATCCTGCAACAATCGGGAAAGTTTGGCTGCCGCCGCCTTGGTGTGGGCGAGGATCATCAGGCCGGCCGCTTCCCGGTCCAAGCGATGCACGGGCAGGACCGGCCGCTTCAGGCGAAAATGGACCTCGACCTGGCGCACCAGCGAGCAATGATCACCGTAGTCCGTTCCCTGGGCGAGCAGGCCGGCGGGTTTCAGCCAAACGCTGTACTGCCTGGCATCGAGGAGACATCGGGGTGCCGGCGGTTTCACCGCGAGAAGCCGCGCGTCGTAAAACAGATCCAGCACCTCGCCCGGCCCGGGCTGCGCGGTTGCCTTTCGCAACCGTTTCCGCCCGCCCCTTTTGCCGGTCAGCCAAACCGCCCCCTTGCACATGGCGTCCTTCACCCGGCTCTTGGCAAGCCCGGCCCGGGAGGCGAGGAGATCGCAGGCCGAGCCGGCATCCTCAGGGGCAACGGTGATCCGCAGGGTAAACGCAGTTACAGCCGGAGGCAGCCCCTCCGGCCGGTTATCTGAAATGCTCATAGCCACGGTAGCTGATCTCCCGGCACTGTCCTGCTTCTTCAAGAAAAACACCCTGGCCCTCGACAATACGTCCCACGGCAAAAAGCTCCTTGCCGGTTTTTTCCCTGACCAGAGCGCGGAGCGACGCCTCCTGCTGCTCGCCGGCGGTGAAGAGCAATTGATAATCCTCCCCGCCGGCAAGCGCCCAGTCAAGGGGAGACTGACCGCAGGTTACCGCTGCCTTGCGCAGCAATGGGGAAAGGGGAATCTTGTCAGCCGCCACCACCGCCCCAACCCCGCTTTCCGCGCAGATATGGGCCAGATCGGTGGCCAGGCCGTCGGAGAGATCCTGCATGGCATGGACAAGCCCGCTCGCGGCCAAGACCCTGCCCACGGTCACTTGGGGCACCGGGTCCAGATGCGCTCCAACCAGGGGCTGCCAGCCGGGATCATGAGCCAATCCCATCCGGCACAGGGCGAGACCTGCCGCCGCCTCGCCCAGGAAACCGCTGACCAAAACCACATCGCCGGGCCGGGCGCCCTTTCTGGCAAGCAGCTCTGCCTCGGCCATCTCCCCGAGCACCGTAACGGAAAGCACGCTCTCCTGCTCGCTTTGCACCGTGTCCCCGCCGATCAGCACAATCCCATGTTCGGCAAGCACGGCCAAAAAACCGGACATGAATGCATCCAGCCACTGGCTCGCAAAGGCCGGGGTCAAGGCCAGGGAAAGCAGGGCAAAACGGGGCAGCCCGCCCATGGCGGCGATGTCGCTGATATTGACCGAGGCTGCTTTCCTGCCCAGCGCATGGGGAGGATGCCAGGCGGAATCAAAATGCACCCCCGCCACCATGGTATCGGTGGTAACCAAGCTGACCCTCCCCTGGGTCGTCCGGTAGACCGCGCAATCATCGCCGATCCCGATCACAAGGTCGTCCGAACTCCCCGCCGCCTGACGGATACGGGCGATAATCCCTCTTTCTCCTCCGGACCGCGCCATGCTTCCCCCTATTTTTTCATCAAGTTTTCCCGGAACTATCCCGATCCGTAGAGCAAAGAACAACGAGGAGCCAGACCATGCAAGTAATCTGCTGCGTTTGTCACAAAACAAAAAATCACAAGGGCTGGGCAAAACAGGCTGCCAGGTCCGGGGTGCAGCTCTCACACGGCTATTGTCCCCAGTGTTTCAGGCAGATGATGGCGATGGTTGAAACTTTCTTTGTCTTAAACGGCTGCCGCAAGAGCGCCTGATACACTCCCTTTTCCACGAAGCCCTTCCTACTTGATCACCTTGAGAAAAAACCCTTTCTTTTTCCCGGGACCGGCGGGTTCGATGGCTTTCTTCTCCGCGACCTCGCCCCTGCCAAAATCAATGGCCTTGATGAAGCGCTCCTCGCCCCCCATGGTGAATATTTCCTGACCGGTGAACTGCGGGGTCCGCAAGGTCCAAACCGTCTTCTGCGGAGGAATGGTCAACAACTGCAGACTCACCAGCCACCACTCTTCTTTTTTGGCATAATCCCGCTCGATTCCGGTAACCAGGGCGTACATAATTTTTTCAGCCACGATCAGGACGATATCCCCGACCTGAGTGCTCTCCTTGAAAACAAATATATTTTTCAAGTCAGTGACGATCTTTTCTATCATGGAATAATCTCATATAAAGGGGAGCAACAGCACAGGAACACCACGAAAAAACAAGATACCCAATCACGGGGAATCTTTCAAGCATCCGCGCAAAACGCGCGAATCACGAATCCCCACGCTTTCCTGTTGTTCTTTTGAGTCCTTTTTTGTTTAATCGAGCAAGAGGCTCTTTTTCCCAGCGCCCCTCTTTGGTGAAATCGCCGAAAACGCATTCCCATTTTACCCGGAACTTTTTATCCGGGTGGTTGTCTATAAAATTAACAGCAAAAAATGGCCCTGGCCTTGTAGGGCAAGCGGATAACAATGCCATACCAAGAAGCAGCCCAACTTGTCCGCGCCTTTCGCCAGGGGGACCAGCAGGCCTTTAACCGGCTGGTGGCGCTCTACCAGCGGAAGATCTACAATCTGGCGCTTGGTTATGTGAAGCAGGAGGACGAGGCCAAGGATCTCGCCCAGGACATCTTTGTCACCGTGTTCCGGCAAATAGACAAGCTCAAGGACGAAAGCAAGTTCGGGGCCTGGCTCTATCAGCTTGCCATGAACCACTGCCGGAACCGTTACCAGAAACTGCGCCGCAGGGGATTTTTCAGCAACCAGTCCCTGGATGACACGGAAACAGGGCTGAACCTCAGCTCCGGCGCTACTCCGGAAAAAGAGTATGAACGGCAAAACACTTCGCGCCTGGTGAGAGAAGCCATTGCCTCCCTGGCGCCGGCGGAAAAGGAAGTTATTCTTCTCCGCGATCTGCAAGAGCTGTCCTACGAAGAGATCAGTGAAATCCTCGGCCTGCCCATGGGCACGGTCAAGTCAAAATTGAACCGGGCCCGCCTGGCCCTAAAAAATCGCCTAAAACATTTTTTGTAAACGAAACGGCCCTTTTATGCAATGCACTGAAGCTCAAACGCTGTTCACCGATTTCGCGGACAACACCCTTGGCCGCGAAGAACTGCACGTCCTGACCGACCATCTTCTCGGCTGCCAGACCTGCGCCAAGGAATGGCGGGAATTCCAGCAGATCCTCAGCCTGGTGCGCAATCTCGAGACACAGACTCCTCCGGCGGATCTGCTCCCCGGCATCCACGCCAAACTGGCACAACGGGGGATTTTCGACCGTGCCTGGGCGCTTGTCAAATCCCTGAATTTTTCCCTGTCAATCCCGGCCGCCGCCACCATATTCACCCTTGCCATGCTGGCCGGTTTTCTGCTGAAAACCTCGCCCCTGGAGCCGCCCGCCGCTCTTTCCTCCCGCCCTGCCCGGATAAGCGCCAAGTCGCACGGGGAAGTTCTCACGCCCCGGCGGCTTCCCATTGCCCCAAACACCATGTTTGCCGTCTCCCATGACGGAGGCAGCCGGAACGAACTCTTGGCCTCCCTTGCCCAGACAGCCCCGACAACCCGGCGGCCCGCGGCTGACCACACCCCTCGTCTGTTGTCCCCGGATATCCATGTCCTCATTGAAAAAATCGACCACGAAAGTCAGGTCGTGCTCTGCCGGGAAATCGTGCGCCACAACTGGCAGCTCCACCGCATCACCGCCAACCTGTTCCTTGTTCATCTCCCCCAGGCGGAGCTGGGGAATTTCCATGAACTGCTCGGCCGTCACCACTACGCCCTGGCGCCTGCCGCAGCCGCGGAGGCACGCTTCGGTTACGGCAAGACGGTGTTAACCGCTGCCATCCGCTTTGAATAACACCATGCCTTGAATTTTTTCAGGAACTTTTACCCGTCACGCCATGTCTTTTTTATCAGGATGCGCATCCTCCAAGCATCCCTTCTTTCTCCCTTCTTCCCCAGAAGGGCTCTTTCCTGGGACCGCGGAGCAGCCTCGCTCCCGCGGTCCCGCTTTTTTTTGGGGGGGGAGGAGGAATGAAGGATGCACGCCGGACTTGACTTCCGGCAAAAGAGATATACACAATACAGAACATACACAACATACCCGCACGACACTTTTGTCTTGTTCAACACACCAAGGAGTCTACAATGATTCAGCCCTTGCCAACCTTCTCCCGCCGCCGCCCCGCTTCTGTTTTCCTGGTCCTGCTGCTCATGGGACTTTTTTTCACTACCCTGCCGGGAATAAGCCGGGCGGCAAGCAGTCCTCCGGAAACCTTTGCCGATCTGGCGGACAAACTCAGCCCCACCGTGGTCAATATTTACACCACCCAAACGTTCAAGCCGTCCCGCTCTCCCCATGACCTGTTCAACCATCAGGATATTCCCGAACCATTCCGCCGCTTTTTCGGCCTGCCTTCGCCTTTTGACCAGGAACAGCCCCAGCGCGAACAGAAACGAACCAGCCTCGGCTCCGGGGTTATCATCTCCAAGGATGGCTATATCGTCACCAACAACCATGTCGTGGAAAACGCCGATACCATCAATGTGCGGTTGACCAACTTCGAGGAATACGACGCAAAGATCATCGGCCGCGACCCGAAAACAGACCTTGCCCTGCTCAAGATCACCCCCAGAAACGGGCTGCCGGCAATAGCCTTCGGAGATTCGGATAAATTGCGGGTTGGCGACTGGGTCATGGCCATCGGCAATCCCTTCGGTTTCGAGCAAACCGTTACCGCCGGGATAGTCAGCGGCAAGGGCCGTTCCCTGGGCAGCGGCCCCTATGAAAACTTCATCCAGACCGACGCCTCCATCAACCCGGGCAACTCCGGGGGCCCCCTGTACAATCTCAAGGGCGAGATGGTCGGGATCAACACCGCCATCTACAGCCGCACCGGCGGCAACATCGGTATCGGCTTCGCCATTCCGGCCAATATGGCTAAAAACGTCATCAACCAGCTCAAGGAACATGGCAAGGTGGTGCGCGGCTGGCTCGGGGTGATGATCCAGCCGGTAACCCCGGAGCTTGCCGCCCAGTTCAAACTCGACCGGCCCATCGGCGCCCTGGTGGGCGAGGTCTCCCCCGGCAGTCCGGCGGAGAAGGCCGGCATCAAACCCGGTGATGTCATTGTTGAATTCAACGGCAAGGAAATCTCCCAGATGAGCATGCTGCCCAATCTGGTGGCGGAAACCACGGTGGGAAGCAGGGCGGAAATCACCCTGTACCGGAAAGGTGCGGTGAAAAAGCTCCCGGTGACCATTGCCAAGCTCAGCGAAGAACAGGCTGCCGTAAGCGAACCGGCGGAGACGCTCAGCAAAAGCCTTGGCCTGGGAGTGCAGGATCTCACCCCGGAGATTGCCGCGGCCCTGGGCATCACCGATGCGCACGGGGTGCTGGTTACCGGGGTTGAGCCTTCCTCGCCGGCGGCCCTTGCCGGCCTGCGCAGGGGGGACCTGATCCTTGAGGTAAACCAGAAACCTGTCCGGAACGTAAAGGGATTCCTCAGCGTGATCAATGGGTTAAAGGCAAAATCAACGGTTTCCTTTTTCATCAAGCGTGACGGCCGCACCAGATTTTTTGGCCTGAAACTCAAATAAAATCCATTTAAGAGACAAGGAAGGAAGATGAAAAACCTGCATGGCTTCGGAAAACGTCTGGGCTGGCTGGCCACCCTGCTGAGCCTGATCAGCCTGATCGGCGGTTGCACCTACCAGGATCGGGTCGCCCCCCTCAACCTGCCGGATGCCAAAAATGGCGGCATCGTGGTCGGGGATGGCCTCAAGATTTCCGCTCTGGCTTTCAGCAGCGATGAGGCAGCCAAGCAGGCCTTCGGTTTTGGCGCGCGCAAGGCGGGACTGCTGCCCATTCAACTGACCCTGCAAAACGACAGCCCGGATAAAGTGCGGCTCAATGCCGAACAAACCTTTCTCATCGATAACAACAATAGGGCCTGGCCGATCCTCTCGCTGGAGAAGACCTATCAGCGGACGTCAGGGCATGTCGATCTGGGGGAAACAGCCAAGGGCGCCGGCAAACCGGCACTGCTCATGGGCGCGGCCGGAGCGCTGGCCGGGCTGGCCGTTGGGGTAGTCACCGGCCAGAATATCGGCGAGGCAATGGGAACCGGCGCCGTGATCGGCGCGGCGGGTGGAGCTATTGTCGGAGGGGCTAAAAGCTACAGCGACAGCGGGGAAAAAATCAGGGAAGACCTTGCCGCAAAAAGGCTGCGCAACGAGGCCATCCTGCCGCATCAGATCGCCTACGGCGTTCTTTTCTTTCCGGGGATGCCGGGCGAGGAAGCGGACGGGGTGAAGGAGCTGCGCCTCTCCCTGACCATCGGCAACACCCCGCAGGTGGTCGTCCTTTTTCCCGCGGTCAAGTAAAACGAAGCGCGGCACCGTCAGCCGCCGCGACTTGGGCAACGGCAGCGCGCACTTTTTCGAGGTTCTTGCGGCCGGGGGCGAATTCCACCCCGGAGTTGAGATCCACGGCAAAAGGGCGCGCCTGCCGGATCGCCTCGCCCACATTATCGGGGGTGAGGCCGCCGGCCAGGACAACCGGCCGGAGGGGAGACATTTTTTGCAGCAGCCGCCAATCAAAGGTCTTCCCGGTGCCGCCGGCGATTTTTTCATGAAAGGTGTCGAATAAAAAGCCGGAAACCACTCCGGCATAGGACGCCAGGTCTGCAGTGGAGAGAGACTCCTTCACCTGAAAGGCCTTTATCACCCGGCAATTGATCTCCGTGCAATAGGCAGGGGACTCAGCCCCGTGCAACTGAACCTTGGTCAAGCCGCAATACCGGACAATCTCGTTCACCTGTGCCGCATCCTGATCGACGAAAACCCCCACCGCATCCACAAAGGGCGGCAAGCTTGCAACAATTTCCCGCGCCCGCTCCCGGTCAACACAGCGGGGACTTTTCTCGACAAAGATCAGGCCGATTGCATCCACCCCGGCGGCCACCACTCCGGCAACCTCCGCCATCTCCCGCATCCCGCAGACCTTGATCCGCGTTCTGGCGTTCATGCCCGTCATCCTTGCTGCCCGCCAACCAGGGTGCGCAGCGCCTCGGCCGGGTCCGCGGCCCGCATCAGGGTTTCCCCCACCAGCGCCGCCTTGACCCCATGCGCCGCGAGCCGGACCATGTCGTCATGGTCACGGATCCCGGATTCGCTCACCAGGGGGATCTGTGCCGGAATCATCTTCTGCAAGCGGAAGGTGGTGTTCAGGTCCATGGAAAAATCGCGAAGATCGCGGTTGTTGACCCCGATCAGACGGCTGCCCGCGGCCACGGCCTTTTCAACCTCCGCCTCGTCATGGACCTCCACCAAAGCATCCATGCCAAGCTCCAAGGCCAGACTTTGATACTCTTGAATCTGGGAGGTCTCAAGAATGGCGGCGATCAGAAGGATCGCATCGGCGCCATACGCCCGGGCCTCCTTGATCTGCAAGGGGTCGATGATGAAGTCCTTGCGCAACACCGGAAGATTCACCGCCGCCCGCACCGCGGGGATATAGGCGAGGGAGCCCTGAAAGAAATCCACGTCGGTGAGCACCGAGAGGGCCTGGGCGCCGCCGGACAGATAGCTGCGGGCGATGGCCACCGGATCGAAGTCGGGCCGGATCACCCCCTTGGAAGGAGAGGCCTTCTTGGCTTCGGCGATGACGGCCACGCCGGGGAAATCGGAGAGCGCCCGGATAAAGCCGCGCGGAGGCGGGATCTCCAGATCAGGCGCGGCAAGGCCTTTGATCTTAAGGGCCGCGACCTCTTCTTTTTTCCTGGCGACGATGGTATCGAGGATCATTTCTGCACCGATTTGGAAAAGGCAACCAGCGCCTCAACCTTGCCGAGCGCGGCGCCGCTGGCCACAACCTCCCGGGCCAAGGCCACGCCGGCGGCAAGATCTTCGCTGCGCCCGGCAGCCATCAGGGCGGCGCCGGCATTGAGCAGGACCATGTCCAGACAAGGGCCACCCTTGCCGCTCAGCACCAAACGCAACTGCGCCGCCGCCTCTGGCGCGGTTTTGCCGCCCTTGATTTCCGCCAGACTGGCCGTGGCCATGCCCAGCTCCGAGGGATGGATGCTGTAGGTTCTCATTTCGCCGTTGGCCCAGTCGGAGACTCGGGTTGCGCCGGTGATCGTGATCTCATCAAGATTGCCCTCGCCGCACACCACCAGGGCGCGGCGGGTGCCAAGCCTGCCCAGCACCTGGGCCAAGGTTTCGGTGAGGGAGGGGGCATACACCCCCATGACCTGCACATTGGCCCCGGCAGGGTTGGTCAGGGGGCCGAGAATATTGAAGATCGTCCTGATCCCAATTTCGCGGCGCGGGCCGATGGCATGCTTCATGGCCCCATGCAGGGCCGGAGCAAACATGAAGCCGATACCGATCTCCCGGATGCATTGGCCGATCTCTTCCGGGCTCAAGGTCAGATCCACGCCCAGGGCCTCCAAAACATCGGCGCTGCCGCAATGGCTGGAAACGGAACGATTGCCGTGCTTGGCCACAGGAACCCCGGCTGCGGCCACGACAAAGGCGGCGGTGGTGGAAACATTGAAGGTGCCGGAGGCGTCCCCCCCAGTGCCGCAGGTATCCACGAGAATCTCGCCCTCACCAACCGCGGCCACCTTGGTGGCCTTGGCCCGCATCACCCTGGCCGCGCCGGTGATCTCATCCACGGTTTCGCCCTTGATCCGCAGGGCGGTGATAAAGGCGCCGATCTGGGCTGGGGTGGCCTCGCCGCCCATGATTGTCTCCATCACCCCGACCATCTCCGCTTCGCTCAGGTCGGTGCCCGCCACCACTTTGGCAATGGCATCTTTCATCATGCGACCATCTCCTTGCGTTGTTTTTCGAGGATTTCCGCATAGGACGGATCAAGGAAATTTTTCAGCAACCGCACCCCGGCCGGGGTCATGATGGATTCGGGATGGAATTGCACCCCTTCCACCGGCAGACTCCGATGCCTGAGACCCATGAGTTCGCCCTGGTCGGAACGGGCCGTGACCATCAGACAGGCCGGCAGATCCGATTCCCTAACCACCAGGGAATGGTAGCGCATGGCATCAAAGGGATTGGGCAAGCCGGTAAACACCCCCAGCCCGTCGTGGGTGATGGGGCTTGTCTTGCCGTGCATGAGCCGACCGGCCCGCACGGTTTGTCCGCCAAAGGCCTCGCCCAAAGACTGATGCCCCAGGCAAACCCCCAGCACCGGAATCCTGGTGCTGAAAAAGCGGATCGCTTCGATGGAGATGCCTGCCTGGGCCGGAGAACAGGGGCCGGGCGAGATCAGCAAACGGTCGGGGGCAAGCGAGGCGATGAAGGAGATATCCACTTCGTCGTTGCGGAAGATCTTCATCTCGGCGCCCATCCCCCCGAGGGTCTGGACGATGTTGTAGGTAAAGGAGTCGTAATTATCGATGATGACTATCATATTCTTTCTCGCATGCCGCCGGGCTAAGCCGTTGTTCAGAAAAACTGTACCATTGAAATGCAGTGATCGACATAAGGAGCCGTAACGAAACGAACAAGAGGGCTCCTGTTTCCTAACGGCTCCTAAAATTCTTTTTCCGCCAACTCCACCGCCCGCCGCAGCCCCATGGATTTATTGATGGTTTCCTGATACTCAAGGGCGGGCACCGAATCGGCGACAATCCCTGCCCCGGCCTGCACCCAAAGATCATCGCCCTGCATGACAAAGGTCCGGATGGTGATGCAAAAATCCATATTCCCGGAAAAACCGAAATACCCGACCGAGCCGGCATAGGGCCCGCGCCGCTCGGGTTCAAGCTCTTCGATGATCTCCATGGCCCGGATCTTCGGGGCGCCGCTCACCGTGCCCGCGGGAAAGCAGGCGCGCAAGACATCGAACTGATCCTTGCCCGGCGCCAAAGTCCCATGCACCCCGGAAACCAGATGCATGACATGGCTGTAGCGCTCGACCACCAGCAGATCGCGGACCTCCACCGAGCCATAGCTGGCGACCCGCCCCACATCGTTGCGGCCCAGATCGACGAGCATCAGATGTTCGGCCCGCTCCTTGGGGTCGGCCAGCAGCTCCTGCTCAAGGGCTGCATCCTCTTCCGGCGTTTTGCCGCGCTTTCTCGTCCCGGCAATGGGCCTGAGCTCGATATCGTCCTGCTCGAGACGGACCAGAATCTCCGGAGACGAACCGATCTGGACCAGATCCCCGAGCTTGAGATAAAAGAGATAGGGGCTGGGATTGATATGGCGCAGGGCGCGGTAGAGCTTGAAGGGGGCGAGTTCTGTTTTGGCATGGAAGCGTTGCGACACAACAACCTGAATGACATCGCCGGCCTGCACATACTCTTTGGCCGCCTCCACCATCTTCTCGAAAGCCTCTTCGCTCATGTTGGAGGTAAAGGCGTGGGGCGCAGTATCCTTCTTGCCGCTGCCGCCGAGATACTCCGTGGGCATGGGCGCCTGCAGGCGGACGATGATCTCCTCGATCTCACCCTGCGCTTTTGCGTACAAGGCCGGGATATCGCCCGCTTCGATCCCAACGCCTGAGGTCTGCACCAGATTGACCACGGTGAGCAGTTGCCTGAGGTTGTCGTAGATCAAAACGGTGCGCGGCACCATGAAAGAGCTGTCCGGAAACTGGGCAAGGGGCGGGTTGCACTCGGGCAGCCGCTCCATGAACCGCACCATGTCGTAGCCCAAAAAGCCGACGGCCCCGCCGAAAAACCGCGGCAACAGCTCGGGGTCGCAGGCCATCTCGGAATTGCAGGCGTTGAAGGATTTGAGCAACGTTTGCAGGGCCTCGAGCGGATCGCCCTCCTGCTCCTCAACCGCGCCCTCCCGGATGATGGTGACCTGGTTCCCGCGGCTGGCAAAGGTGACGATGGGATCAATCCCGATAAAGGAATACCGCCCCCATTTTTCCCCACCTTCAAGGCTTTCAAAGAGAAAGGCGTGCGACTCACCGACCGCCACCTTGGCAAAGATGGTCAGCGGCGTGTCGAGGTCGGCAACGATTTCCCGATAGATCGGCACCAGTCCGGCATCGGCGGCCAGGTGTGCAAACTCCTGCAAGGAAGGTCGGAACATGATGGCTCCTCAACTCATAAAAAAAAGCCATGGAACATTGGCGTCCCATGGCTTTTTGATTTTTCTTTTCACGGCACATCACTCTTCATAAGAAACAGGCAGGTCCCTGCGCACGTGGAAGAGGCACAACAAGCCAGAGCGGAAAGTCTTGCGCACGGCTTTCTCCCGCAGGGGGGAAGCCGAACGGGACTGCAGCCGCAACCGGCTCTCTCGTTACTGCGCGGCGCCCAACAAAGCATTCACCCGCTTGGTCAAACGGGACACCTTGCGGGAGGCATTCTTTTTATGGATGGAGCCTTTTACCGCTGTTTTCTCAATAACAGGGATCGCCGCTTTCAGTGCTTCCTGGGCCTGATCTCCGGATTTCAGCTCAATGGCCTCAAGGACCTTCTTCACAACGCCCTTCATCTTGCTCTTGTTGGAGCGATTGCGAAGCCGTTGCAACTGGTTCTGACGATTCCTTTTCTCGGCGGACTTATGATTAGCCAATTCTCAACTCCTGTTTCCTAAATATTATTGATTGATTCAAGATGCTCTGCCGCGCTGTTTCACCGCCGGCAGGGTTTCTGCACGATCGCCGTTTCCCGGCAACACCGACAGAAAGATGCTGGAAAATTTTACGAAGATAAATCAATTCACCACCCTTGTCAAGCAACAACTGGGGAGCCTCTTTCGAATATCTTTCCGACGTCCGCGGAAGTCTGCCGGAAAACCTGTTTTCTTTTTACAACACCACAACAGATCTCCCCAATTTTTTTAAAAAAATTTACTCATGCCCCTTGCTTGGTGGACTGCTTTTCGTTTACCTTAAAAACAACACCATTTTTTTCTCTTTTCCACCCCATATTTCTCTTTTTGACGGAACCCGGACCCCGATGCTGGAATTCGCACAATCACTCCGCTGGCAAGACATCTTCGATATCATGATCGTTTCGTTCATCATCTATCGTGTCATGCTGCTGATCCGCGGAACCCGGGCCGTCCAGATACTTTCCGGCATCGTGGTCCTCGTCGTGCTCTATTTCGCCGCGCGGGAGCTCGAATTTCTCACCCTGTACTGGCTGCTGGGAACATTCCTCAGCTCGATCTTCCTGATCATCATTATCATCTTCCAGCGGGATATCCGGCGGGCCCTCGCCCAGGTCGGGCAAACCACCTTTTCCAAACCCCAGGAAGACACGGTGCACATTCTGCTCGAGATTGTCAGGGCGGCGCAGCAAATGGCCCAGCGCAAAATCGGCGGGCTCATCGTCATCGAGCGGGAAACAGGGCTCAATGAATACATCGAATCCGCCCACAGCCTTGACGCCATCGTCAGCAGACAGCTCCTGGTCACCATTTTCCAAACCACCGCTCCCCTCCATGACGGAGCGGTGATCATCCATAACGGCCGCATCCGTTCGGCCGGGGCATTGCTCCCCCTCACCAGAAATCCTTACATCAGCAAGCAGCTTGGCACTCGCCATCGGGCGGCCATCGGTCTTTCCGAGGAGACCGACGCGGTGATCATCGTGATCTCGGAAGAAACGCAGAAGATATCCCTGGTCCAGCACGGGGCTATGACCTCCGATCTCGACGAAAACGCACTCAGAAGCCGACTTGACGCAATCTTTGTTCCCAAGGAAAACACGACTCCTCTCTTATGGAAAAACTGGTTAAACAAATAATCCGGCGAGTTCCCACCCCCAACTTCCTCAATTGGCCGAACAACTGGGGGTTGAAGCTCATTTCCCTGATCTTCGCCGTCCTCCTCTGGTATTTCGTGGTGGGCGAGGACAAGGTTGACACCACGGTCTATATTCCGGTGGAGATTGTCAATCTGCCCCGGGAGCTGGTTATCGCCAACCAGTTCAAGAAACAACTGGAGGTCACGGTCAGCGGTCCCCGCGGCCTGATCAGCGGCATCAACCGCCAGCGGATCACGCGAACCATCAATCTTGCCAAAACCACCCCCGGCACCATTGTCATCCGCAACGAACCCGAGACGATCCAATTTCCGCGAGGCGTCACCGTATCACGCATCCAGCCCACCCACATTACCCTGCTCGTCGACGAGCTGGTGGAGAAGGAATTGCCGGTGCAGGCCAGGACAACGGGCTCTCCGGCCAGCGGCTACGAACTGGGCGGTGTTATTTTCGAGCCCCAGGTCATCAAGATTTCCGGCCCCAAGGCCGTTGTCGGCAAGGAAAGACTCTTCACTGCCAAGCCCATTGACATCAGCGGCCTGAAGAGTTCGAAAACCTTCCAGGTTCCCCTGGAGTTGCGTTCGGCACTGCTTGAGCTCATGGGCGAGACAGTGGTCACCGCCAATGTGGTGATCCGCGAAAAAACCACGGAAAAAACCATCGTTGACATCCCTGTCCACCTCACGGGACCAGAGTCCGACAGAAAGGTGACCCTCGAACCCAGCACCATCAGCATCCGTGCCCTGCTTCCCTTGAGCAGCAGGGGAAACCAGGCCGAGCTTGTTGAGGCCAGTGTCTCGACAGAAGGGCTTTCCGTCGGGACACACCGGGTGCAGGTGAAAATCACGGCGCCGGAAGAGATCCACATTATCGAAGCAATTCCGTCCGCCGTCACCGTAAAGATTGGCCGGAGCCTTGGCAAATGAGCCGAATCACCGGTGCGCTCTCCCCTGCCGGCTCCGGGTTGACCCAGGCTCCCAGGAGTACAGCATGAGAAAGTTATTCGGCACCGATGGGGTGAGGGGGGTGGCGAACACCTATCCCATGACCACCGAAATCGCCATGCAGATAGGGAGGGCCCTCGCCTTTCTGGTCAAGGACATGCGGCGCGGCCACCGGATCGTCATCGGCAAGGACACCCGCCTTTCCTGCTACATGATCGAAAACGCCCTGGCTGCAGGCATCTGCTCCATGGGGGTGGATGTCCTTCTGGTCGGGCCCCTGCCCACGCCGGGCATCGCCTTTATCACCACCAGCATGCGGGCCGATGCCGGGGTGGTCATCTCCGCCTCCCATAACCCCTTCCAGGACAACGGCATCAAGATCTTCGCCAGAAACGGCTTCAAGCTCCATGACGATCTGGAACTGGAGATCGAGGATCTGATCTTCTCGCAGAAGATGGAGGTGCTCAGGCCGGTGGCCGAGGAGGTGGGCCGCGCCACCCGCATCGACGACGCCAAGGGCCGCTACATCGTTTTCTTGAAAAACTCCTTTCCCCGGGAATACACCCTGGACGCCTTTCACATCGTGCTCGACTGCGCCAACGGCGCCACCTACGGGGTTGCCCCCCATGTTTTCGAGGAACTGGGCGCCACCGTCACCACCCTGGCGGCGGAGCCGGACGGCACCAACATCAACCGCGATTGCGGCGCTCTGCACCCGGAGCACATGGCCGCCAAGGTGCGGGAACTGGGGGCGGACATCGGCATCGCCCTGGACGGCGACGGCGACCGGATCATCGTGGCGGACGAACACGGCAACATCGTTGACGGCGACCATATCATGGCCATCTGCGCCGCCGACTTGATGAGCCGCAAAAAGCTGAAAAAGAAGACCCTGGTCGCCACGGTGATGAGCAACCTCGGCCTGGAGGTCGCCATGCAGCGCATGGGCGGGGCCATGGTCCGCACCCAGGTCGGAGACCGCTATGTGGTTGAGGAGATGCGCAGGTCCGGCTACAATTTCGGCGGCGAACAATCGGGGCATCTGGTGTTCATGGAACACAACACCACCGGCGACGGCATCCTCGCCGCGCTCCAGTTGCTGGCGGTGATGATCAAAAAACGCAAACCCCTGTCGGAACTGGCCGCCATCATGGAAAGCTTTCCCCAGGTGCTCAAGAATGTCCGCACCGCTGAAAAAATCAACACCAGCACCATCCCCGGCTTCAATAAAAAACTGAAGGAAATGGAAAAGAAACTGGACAAAAAGGGCCGCATCCTCGTCCGTCCCTCCGGAACCGAGCCGGTTATCCGGGTCATGGTGGAGGGGCAGGACGCCGCACAGATCAACGCCATGGCCGACGAACTCTGCGAAATGATCCGCAAGGCTGACACCGCCGAAGCCTGACCAAGCAACCATGAAGACTCGACTCGACCAGCTTGTGCTGCTGCACGGGCTGGCCCCCTCCCTGCAAAAGGCCCAGGCCCTCATTGCCGCGGGCCAGGTGCTGGTGAACGACCAGCCGGCGGACAAGATCGGCTCGCTTTTTGCCAAGGACAGCCGGATACGGCTGAGGGAAAAAACCTGCCCCTATGTGAGCCGGGGCGGAATCAAGCTCGCTGCCGGACTGGACCATTTTCAGCTCAACCCCGCCGGCTTCATCTGCGCCGATATCGGCGCCTCCACCGGCGGCTTCACCGACTGCCTGCTGCAACGCGGGGCCGCCAAGGTGTATGCCATTGATGTCGGCTACGGTCAACTGGCCTGGAAACTGCGGCAGGATCCGCGGGTGGTGGTCATGGAGAGAACCAACGCCCGAAACCTGCAAACCGGCGACCTGGAAGAGGCCCTGGACCTGGCGGTGATCGATGCCTCGTTTATTTCCCTCAAAACCCTGCTGCCGCCGCTGCTCGTCTTTTTTCCTCCGGGCGCCATCCGGGTGCTGGCCCTGATCAAACCGCAGTTCGAGGTCGGCCGTGGCCAGCTTGGCACGGGTGGAGTCGTCCGCGACAGCGACCTCCACGAAAAGGTGGTTGAGGAAATCCGGGAATTTGCAGGCGGGCTGGGCCTTGTTCCTGTTGGGGTCAGCCCCTCCCCGATCCTTGGCCCCAAGGGCAACCGGGAATTTTTGATCTACCTTGTGTCCGAGACGCTATAACGCTTACCCCGCCAGAAAAAATCATCCCGCTGGCGCGCCGGAAGATCCTGGGCAAAGCGGACGATCAAGCCCGACTCAACAACCAGATCACAGAGCTCCCCATCCAGATCTGCCCGGGCAACCATTCCTTCCAGAATGCGCATGGCCTCGGAAAGCATCTTCCCTGGCTTGTAAGGCCGGTCCGCCGCGGTCAACGCTTCCAGCACATCGGCCAGGGCCAGCATCCGTGCCGGCAGAGGAATGGCGCCATTCCCAAGCCCCCGGGGATAGCCGGTGCCGTTCAGCTTTTCATGGTGCATGCCGGCATAGACCGGGACATTCCGAAGCTTTTTGGGAAAAGGCAGCCCTTCAAGCATCCGGATGCTCATCTCCACATGATGGTTCATCACCTTGCGTTCCGCCGCGGTCAAGGTGCCTTTCTGCACGCAGAGATTTTCCACCTCATCCGGCGCAAGCAAGGGGAACTGGACGCCGCTCATGGCATAGGTTATCCCGGCCAGACGCCGCACCTTTTCGATATTTTCGTCCGACAACCCTTCGCCGCCCAGATTGATCATATCGAGAAAGGTGATGATCTCCTGCCATTCTTCCTCTTTTGGAGGGGGCAACGGAGCGGTCCGCCCTTCTGTCCTTGGGCAGGGTTCGTTTTCCAGCCGGACGAACGCATCATGCAGCCGCGAGATTTCCACCCGGTGCCGAATCAGTTCTATCCGATCGAAAATGGTCTCCAGCTTGGTTGCCTTGTCCATCAGATGCTCAGGCGTGGTGATCTTCCCCACGTCATGGAGCCAGGCCGCCATCCTGATCTCGGCCAGTTCGTCGGCGTTGAAGTTGATCGAGGCGAATCTGCCGGTGGTGGCCCTATTGACCTCCAGGGCAATCTCTTCGGTGAGATTGGCGACCCGGTAGACATGCCCTGCCGTATAGGGGGATTTCTCGTCGATGGCATCGCCGATTGTCCGCACGAAAGCGTCCAGCAGATTTTCAAGCCCCCGGACCAAACGCATCTTGGTGAGGGCGATGGCCGCCTGCGAGGCCAAGCTCATGACCATTCCCACCTCATGCTCGGGAAAAGGGACAACCGCGCCGGTTTCCCGATCCTTGGCATTCAGAAGCTGCAAAACCCCGATGACTTCATCCTCGTGGTCCCGCAGCGGGATCACCAGCATCGAGCGGGAGCGGTAGCCAGTGGAGGCGTCAAAATCGCGGGTTCCCTGAAAATCGTAGCCTTCGGCGTCATAGACGTCGGAGATATTGATTGGCTCGCCGGTAAGGGCGCAGTGAGCGGAAACATTCCAGTGATTCTCCCCATTGTTTTCATGGCGCAGCGGCACGGGAAGCCAGGAAATGGCTTCCCCGCTCCCTCCCATGCAAACTCCGAGCGAATCATTCTGGACAATGGCAAAATCAAGGGCCTGCCGCGCGTCGTCCTTGATGTACAGGGTTCCGCCGTCGGCGTTGGTGAAATGCTTGGCCTCGCGCACAATCCTCTCCAGAAGCCGATCAATATTTTTTTCCGAAGAGAGTCCCAAGCCGATCTTCACCAGCTCATAGAGATGATTTCCCTGACCTTCGCTGAACTCCCGAACCTCGCGGACAACCCGGTCTGCCAGCCCGGCCACAACCTCCGGCGGCACTCCGGCCATTGCCTGCCCGACGTAGCTCTCGATCCCCTGCACAACCTTCTGCATGAGGAGGTCCACTGCCGGGTGCCTGCGAGCCTGAGCCTTATCCGGAAAAACATCCATGACCATTCCCCTTGCCCGAAACGGCAATCCTCATCGTTAACAGCTTCCCGCCCGATCCGAGGTGGCGGGCCGGGAGACGCAATACTGTGCCCAACAGTGACAGTATACGGCAGAACAGGATGACAAGCAATTCCACATTAAAGCGGCGCACAATGCGAGACCTGCCGCATTGCGCGCCGCAGGCAAAAAACCCCGGAGACGGTTGACTTGGCCAAACGAAAATGCTAACTTGGGTGCGGTGCAATCCCCATAGCTGTTCGGCATTCCCGTGCACTGTACAACCCAGGCATACCCTAAGTTTTTTTCAGGAGCGTATCCGTCATGACCAAAAATCGTCCCCTTTTCCGAGCATCCCTGTTTTCCGCTCTCGCCGGCGCAGCCCTGCTGTTGCTTGCCGCCACGGCCACTGCCGCGGAATACGTCAGCGTTATCAAAGACGGGGTCAATATCCGTTCCGGCCCCGAGGCGACAAAAGAAATCCTCTGGACGGTTTTCAAGGGCTTTCCGCTGCAGGTCACCACCACCCAGGGAACCTGGGCCAAGGTCGTGGACTTTGAAGGGGACACGGGCTGGATCGCCACCTCCTTGGTCGCAAAGGAAAAAACCGTCATTGTCAAATCAGAGACCGCCAATCTGCGGGTCGGGGCGGGAAAAGACTACGAAATCGTGGCCGCGGCCAAACGCGGCGTGGTCTTCAAGCCCCTGACCACCGAAGGCGACTGGATCAAGGTCAAGCACGCGGACGGCACAACCGGCTGGATATTTGGCAAATTGCTCTGGCCCAACTGAGCCCCAACGCCGGACACCATGGGAAAAAAAACTCCCCCCCCATATCCGCCCAACCCCGTTCTTCTGGTTGACGACGAACTCCATACCCTAGCCAGCTTTGATATCGCCCTCCGCTCCCACGGCATCAGCAACACCATCCGGTGCCAGGACAGCCGCGACGTCGCGGCCATTCTCGACAATCAGCCCGTGGAGATCATCCTCCTCGACCTGATGATGCCCCATGTTTCCGGGCATGACATCCTCAAGCATGTCCGTCAACGCTTTCCGGAACTGCCGGTCATCATTGTCACCGGAGTCAATGAGGTGGAGACCGCGGTGCGCTGCATCCAAGAGGGAGCCTTTGACTACGTACTCAAGCCGGTGGAAATCGAGCGCCTCCTGCCGAGCATCAGGCGGGCCCTTGAGGTCAGACAGCTCCGGCGGGAGAATTCCAGGCTTGCCAGCAGCTTCTTTGACAAGGACCCAGCCCATCCGGAGGTGTTCTCCGGCATCATCACCGGCAACGACACGATGAAGGCCCTGTTTCGCTATTGCGAAGCCGTTGCCGAAGGGCGGCAGCCGGTGCTGATCACCGGGGAAACCGGGGTGGGCAAGGAGAGCATCGCCAAGGCCATCCATGATTTGAGCGGCAGGACCGGCGAATATGTCACGGTCAATGTGGCCGGCCTTGACGATCAGATTTTTGCCGACACCCTCTTTGGTCACGCCAGGGGCGCCTTCACCGGCGCGGATCGCAACCGTGCCGGCCTGGTGGAAAAAGCAGCAGGAGGTTCCCTGTTTCTCGACGAAATCGGCGATCTCAGCGAACCTTCGCAGGTCAAGCTCCTCCGTTTTCTTGAGGAGCGCGAATACTACCCCCTGGGTTCCGACCAGGTCCATCATTCGGACGCCCGGGTCATCGTCGCCACCCATCGCGACTTGGAACAGCAGCACCGGAAAGGATTGTTCCGCACCGACCTGTTTTACCGGCTGCGCACCCATCGCATCCAGGTTCCCCCGCTGCGGGAGCGCAAGGATGACATCCCTGCCCTGCTGGATTTCTTTCTTGCCCAGGCCGCAACGGAGTTCAAGAAAGAAAAGCCCCGCTGCCCGGATGAACTCATCACCCTGCTGGCCGGCTATGATTTTCCCGGCAATGTCCGGGAACTGCGGGCTCTGGCCTTTGACGCCATGAGCCATCACCGGGGCGCCACCCTCGCCATGGCTTTTTTCCACAAAGAACTCGACTCGGCCAGCCTGCGGGAAAATCCCTCCACATCCCCCGCCCGGATTCTTCCACAAAAATCCTGGGCCGCGAGCTTTGCGCAGTTGCCGACCCTGAAAGACGCGGACCAGGAACTCATCGCCGAAGCCCTCCGGCGAAGCAACCACAACCAGCGCGCCGCCGCCCTCATCCTGGGCATAACGCCCCAGGCCTTGAATCAGCGGCTCAAGCGCCAGGCCTAACGGCCTCCACAAGGGATCCTCCTCAGACCATGGCGAGCAAAGGAAAAATACTTATTGTTGACGATGAGCCCATGGTCCTCAAGCTGCTCTCCATGCAGGTAGAGCGCCTCGGCTATACGACAACCAGCGCGGTCAACGGACCTGATGCCCTGGCCCTTCTTGAAAAAAGCCCCTTCCATCTCATGGTCACCGACATCATAATGCCCCAGATGGATGGCCTTGCCCTCATGCAGCAGGCCGTGGCCATCCGGCCCGATCTCGAATGCATCGTGGTTTCCGGGCAGGCGGATCTGGCCATCGCCGTGGAGGCCATGAAGATGGGGGCGATCAACTATATCCAGAAACCGATTTCCATAATGGAACTGGAAGTCTCCCTGGCCAAGGGCATGGAGCGGCTGACCCTGCTGAAAACCCTCAAAAAAAACCAGCAGGAACTGCGCCGGCACCGCGACCATCTGGAGCAACTGGTCGCCAAGCGAACCGCAGAACTCGCCCGCATCAACAAACAGCTTGAGGCGGATATCAAGGCCAGGAAAAAAGCGGAAAAAGAAGCGGAACAACGACGGCGGCAGCTCATCGAGGCCGACAAAATGGTCTCCCTCGGCATCCTGGTGGCCGGAGTGGCCCATGAGATCAACAACCCCAACAACTTCATCACCATGAACGCCCCCATCCTTCACCGCGCCTGGGAGGATTTCCTGCCCATCCTGGAAGAACATTACCGGACGCAAGGCGACTTCCCCGTGGCGGGCATTCCCTTTTCCGAGATGCGCGAGCATATTCCCGAGCTTTTTTCCGGCATCCTCGACGGCTCGGAACGCATCCGCAAGATTGTTTTCAACCTGCGGGATTACGCGCGGCAGGGCATCTCCGACATGGACCAGGACGTTGACCTCAATACCGCGCTGCGCGCCGCCCTGGTTTTGCTCGCCAATCCGTTGAAAAAGGCGACCGACCACCTCGCCATCCATTACGGCGAGGGGCTGCCGCCGGTGCGGGGCAATTTCCAGCGGACCGAGCAGGTCATCATCAACCTGCTGCAAAACGCCTATCAATCCCTCGCTTCCCCGGATCAGCCCCTGACGGTTTCCACCGGGCAGGACCCAAAAACCTCCACGGTTTTTGTGGAAATAGCCGACCAGGGCTGCGGCATTTCCCCAAAAAATCTCAAACGCATCCTGGACCCGTTTTTCACCACCAAGCGCGATGGCGGCGGCAGCGGCCTCGGCCTTTCCATTTCCGCGGGGATCATGGAAGAGCATGGAGGGCGGCTTGAATTCAACTCCCAACCCGGCAAGGGCACCATCGCCCGGGCGGTCTTTCCCATGCCAGCGCCAAAAGGGAAATAACCCCTCCACCCCATCAACTTTTATTGACGCCATCAATTTTTATTCATTTCCGCCACACCACGGCCACACCACACGCTACACCGCCCATCTCCAATCCTCCCGTCAACATACCTTGATTCATCCTTCCTGCGTCCCTCCAGCACAAAAAAAATATTATCTGCAATATCGGTCTGTTACGTACATTATTCCCAGCCTGGCACATTTCTTCCATTAGCACCTGACAACCCCCGTGAAAAAAACGGGACCACATTCCACCTGACCAGGAGGGCAGATCATGGGAACATCAGCAGGGAAAACCACGCTGGCAACGCTCATGTCCGACCCGGGCGCATACGTCCACGGTTCGCTGCGGATCACCGAGATTCTCGGGATGATGTCGGCAACCGCCCTCCCCATTGCCAACGACACGGTCATGGGCGTTATCAATTTCCGGGGTAGAACAGTGCCGGTCATCGATCTGCGGGTGAACCCCATCGGCGGCCTCAACGGCTTTGCCGAACAGATCTGCATCCTGTCGGCGGAACGCGCCCACCAGACGCCTCTTATCTTCGGCGCCTTGGTGGATTCGGAAGCCGACGCCTGGGAGATGATTGCAGGGAAGACCCACTAACAGTAGGGAGCCTTGAAAAATTCAAGGCTCCTGTGCGGGGCAAGGACGCCCCGTCATTTTCAGCCACTTAAGTTGCTGAAAATGTGAGCAAAGGCAAAACTTGTTTTGGTTTTGCGGCTTGAAAAATCAACAGGAAGTTGATTTTTCAAGGCTCCCAGTAAAGATCACAGGCCAGAGCTGGCCTTACACAAGTAGCCATTTGGATCGGTCCCCCCCCCTCGCCGGTCCAAGACTTCCTGCCAAGTCTCTTCGGGGGCTTGGCAGGAAGTTGGCTTTTAGCAGGGCACACAATGCAACGGGAGCAGACCATGGAGCACGGCGCAACACCGACGGTTGCAACCATTCCCGGAACACCCGCCATAAGGTTAGTCCCAACCATGCTGCAAACTTCTCTTTTCGTGTCCTACCCCGACCTGCCGATCATCAATCTTACCCCCGGCAAGCTGTTGATCACCGACCAGCCTTCCATTGTTTCCACCATCCTCGGCTCCTGCGTTTCCCTGTGCCTCCATCACGAAAGATTCCGGGTCGGCGCCATCTGCCACGGCATGTTGCCCCGCCAGACCAAAATACCCATGCCCCAATATTTCCCGTATCTGGACACGGTGGTGCCCCATATGCTTGAAACCATGCGCAGCCGATACGGCATCGCCCCATCGGAGCTGCAGGTAAAACTGTTCGGCGGGGCAAGCGTTCTCCAGACCAGCTTACCCGGCGCCAACGGCTTTGCCATCGGCCAAGAGAACATTGCCGCGGCTCTTGAGGCCCTAGCCAGGTTCGGTCTTGTCCCGGGAGTGCAAAAAACCGGGGGAACCCAGGGCTACAAGATATTTTTCAATACCTCCACCGGCGAAGTTTTCGTACGGCGCATCGCCCCCAACCTTGCGAAAGGCTTTGCCCGAATCATGAAAGCACACTTCGCCCATTGACCCCTAACCGTTTCCGGCCCCGTCCATGACCAACCCACAGATTCTGATCGCAGAAGATGAAAAACATACCCGGCTGGCCCTGCATCTCGTCTTGCGCCAGGCAGGATTCGGCGTGATCCTGACGACCAATGGCCGGGATGCCTACGAAAAAATCCGGCAGCAGCCAGCCAGCCACCCCATCGGCCTGATCATCACCGACCTCAAGATGCCCGAACTGGACGGCCTTGGCCTGATTGACAAACTCCAGGAGGCAAACATCCGTATCCCGATCATGGTCATTACCGGTTACGGCGACAAGGAACTCCTCCGGCAACTGCGCAAACGCGGCTGCGCCTCTTATATCGACAAACCTTTCATCCCCGCGGAAGTCCTGAACCGGATCGCCGGTGTTCTGCCACACGCCTTAGCCGTGGCCTGAATACTTTCCGCGCCTGGACCTCCCGTCATGTTCTCCGCCTTGTCCTTCCTGCCCCTCCGCCAGCTCCGCTTCTCGCCCGCGCCTCTCCGAGAAAAGCTATTGACCAGCCCTTGCGAACACACTAAAAGAAGAAAAGCTCTGCCGCCGCGGCAGGACGAACACAGATCAACCACGCATCCAGCAGGTTTTTCATATGGTTTCCATAGCTACCATCGGTCCGGAAGGCTCCAACGCCTGGCAGGCGGCGCGCCAGTATAACCAGGGCGCGACAATCAGGCTTTTCCCGAATCTGCCCACGGTATTCAAGGCCTTTATCGAGCGGAAAACCGACCTGGCCCTGGTGCCGGTCTTCAATACCCGCGAAGGGCAGGTCAAGGAATACAGCCGGTTGATCAAAGGGATGGACACTGGATTTTGGCAGGACAACATCGTTCTGCCCATCCATCTTTCCCTGGGCAGCCTTTCCGCCACGGAGCCGATCACCATGCTTCTGGGTAAAAGCGGAGTGCTGCGTCAGTGCGAAGACTACATCACCAATACCTACCCCGAGGCAACCCTTACCACGGTGCATGACCTGGATGCGGCGGTGCGGGACATCAAGGAACAGGGGCTTGCCACCCACGGGATCATCGAATCCGAGGAGGCGCTTCGCGCTTACGGCCTGGCCATCCGCGCCAGGGAGATCGTGCCCCACAATCGTACCCGCTACGCAGTGCTGGGTCCGAACCCGGCTCCCCGCACCGGGTACGATGCCACGGTTCTGGTCACCACTCCGATCAAGGACCGGGTCGGTATCCTGGTGGACCTTTTGAACGAGTTCACCAAACGCAGTATCAACCTGATCGACATGCAGACGGAAACAGATCCCCAGACCCAAAAGCTCCAGTTCTTCATCGAGTTTGAAGGGCATCTTTCCGATGAACGGGTCCACGTGGCCATCGACCGCATCGAGCACCAAGTCATCCAAGAACCCGGCTCCGTGCGGGTGCTGGGCAGCTTTCCCAGGGTGGACATGCGGGTCAAACGCATCAAAACCTTCGGTTTCATCGGCAGCGGCGACATGAGCCTCTGGTTTGCCGAGCGCTTGAAGAGCGAGGGCTACGAAACCATGATCACCGGCCGCAGCAGCACACTGCGGCCCGCGGAAATGATCCCGCAAGTGGACGTGGTGGTGATCTGCGTCCCCATCAGCGCCACTCCCGCGGCGATAACGGAATACGGCCCGCTGCTGGCGGAAAACCAGGCCCTGATCCTGCTGGCCGGCGAAGCGGAAAACGTGCTGCACACCGCCCTGACCCACACCAAGGAAGGGGTGGAGGTGCTGCTGGTCCATAACCTGTGGGGACCGCAGGCGGCAACGATGAAGGACAAAAACGCCTCGGTGGTCCGCACCGCACGCAGCGGGGTTTTAAGCAGCGAATTCGAGGCCTTTCTTTACAAGCACGGGGCCAAGATCTCCCACGATGCTCCGGGCCAGCACGATCTGATGATGGGGGTAAGCCAAAAATTGCCCACCTCCATCTCGGTGGCCCTGGCCATGGCCCTCAAGGACAACGCCATCCCTCCGGAGGATATCGGCAGCCACGCCACCCTCACCTCGCTCTATTCCATCCTTTCCATGGCCAGAGTGCACAGCCAGAACCCCCGCACCTATGGAGAGATCATGTCCACCAGCGGCCAAGGGTCCCGCATCGTTCTCAGCTTCGCCAAAAACCTCGAAAAGATCACCACAATGGCCGAAGCCGGGGATATCGAAGCGCTTTGCGCGGTGATTGAGGAAAACCGGAGGTATCTGGGCGAAGGGTTTCTCAAGGATCGCATGCAACAAGCCCTCGCCGTGGACGCCACCCTGGGCCGGGTGCTCAGCCGCGACTGATTCCGGCCCAGGAGGTGCGACATTTTTTCACAAACAACCCTTGACGCTCTAGCCATTTTTTCTATATGGTGAAGGGTATTCAATCAATTTTCAGGATATTCCTCCTGATTAACCCGCTCTGCGGAGGAGAGAAATGGCCAAAAAACAGGCAACAATAGGCAAGAAAATCGGCGGCGGATTCGGGGTGATACTTCTCCTGACCGCCGTAATTATTGGCGTTTACCAATTCGCCCTCATCTCCTCCACCTCCTCCTTCACAGAACTCATCAAGGTCGACATGGCCATCGCCGTGCGGACCAATGCCGCCCTGAATCACCTCAACAAATGCCGTCGCTTTGAAAAGGATTTCCTGCTCACAGGCAACGAAGACAAGGCCAAGGAACAACGGGACAGTTTCGCCGATCTTGAGGACGAGCTGGACACCATCGAGGCCATGGCCAAGAAAGCGGGCAATACGAAAAGGATTGCGGAGATCGCAAAAGTTCGCCCGCTCGTAGAGACGTACCAGAAAAACTTCGAGCTCATAGTAACCGCTCCGGAATATGAACGGATGAGCATCGAACCAAAGCTCCGGGCGGCAGCCAAGTCGGCGGAACCTGTTTTGAACGATTTCTATGAAACCGTTCAAAACGAGACGAATCAACACACGGTTGAAGCCGAGGAGCAAGCCAAATACCTGGGTCTGCTGGCCCTGGTTTTGGGCATCATCGTCTTGGCCGGCGGCGCCATCCTCGCCTTTTTCCTTGGCCGGGGAATCTCCTCCACCCTCAAGCAGGTCAGCCAGACTTTGAACGAAGGCGCGGACCAGGTTGCTGCCGCGGCGGGCGAGGTCTCCTCCTCCAGCCAGACCTTGGCGGAAGGCGCTTCCCAACAGGCGGCGGCGGTGGAAGAAACCTCCGCCTCCCTGGAAGAGGTCGGAGCCATGATCAAGCAAGATGCGGACAATGCCCGCCAAGCCGACGAACTGATGAAAGAGGCCAATACGGTAATCTTGAGCGCGGATGAATCCATGAAAAAGCTCACCGTCTCCATGGAGGAAATCTCCGCTGCCAGCGCCCAAACCCAAAAGATCGTCAAAACCATCGACGAAATTGCCTTCCAGACCAATCTGCTCGCTCTGAATGCGGCGGTTGAGGCGGCCCGGGCCGGCGAGGCTGGGGCCGGATTCGCGGTGGTGGCCGATGAGGTGCGCAACCTGGCCATGCGTGCGGCGGAGGCTGCCAAAAACACCTCCAATCTCATCGAGGGAACAGTGCAGAAGATTACCGCCGGCAATGCCCTGGTCAGCGAGACCAGCGAATCGTTCTATGTTGCCGCCCAATCCACCACCCGCATCGGCACGATCATCTCCGAGATTGCCGGAGCGGCCAGCCAACAGGCCAACGCCATAGTCCAGGTCACCAAGGCCATCCACGAAATCGACACCGTTACCCAGGCAAACGCCGCGGCAGCGGAAGAATCGGCCTCAGCCTCCGAAGAGTTGAGCGCCCAGGCGGAAATGATGAAGGGCTCGGTTGGGCAATTGCTGAATATGGTGGGCGGCGGTGAGAGTCCGGCAATCGAGCCGCCGGCACAGAAAAAATTGAAGCGCCCCCCCACTTTGTCACAGTCCGGCGCCAAAAAGATCGCACCTCCGGCAAGAAAGGCTCTGCCCCCGGCACCAAAAAGCAGTCCGGCCAAGGGGACAAAACCCGAGGATATCATCCCCATGGGCGACGACTTTGAGGATTTTTGATTCTTTTTAAAAAAAATTGGAACTTTCACCGTAAGGGAATAGTCATACAATTATAAACACTGTGAAAGAGCAGAAATCTCCTCCTTTGATTTCTTTTTTCACCTTGTTTCTCCTCCCCTCTCCCCTCGCCGCCACAAGCGGCACTCAGAGGCCATTTCCATCCTTGCGGAAATGGCCTCTGTTTTTTTTACGCACATCTTTTTTCTCTTGATAATCCTTCTCACTTCATCCTATCCTAAGAACTGAAACGCCTGTCACCTGGCCTGTCCGCCCCACAACAAGCAGGGGGAAGTTTCCCCCGGGTTTTCAAGGAGAACACGATGGATCTCAAGCAGTGGTCGTTGCGGGGAAAAATAGTCCTGGTGGGCGTCGTGCTGCCCACCCTGCTCATCGTGGGTCTGTTCCGTCTTTACTCCGGCGAATCAAGGGAAAAAACCCTCACTGCCTATGCGGACAAGGCCAGAGCCATCTGCTTGACCGCCGAGTCCACCCGGGACGAGATGGAAAAAAATTGGCAGATGGGACTGTTCACCGCCGAACGCCTCCGGGAGTTGGCCGATGCCGGAGAAAAAGAAAAGGTTCTGGCCATGGTTCCGGTGTTTTCCGCCTGGAATGCGGCCATGCGCAAGGCGCAGGAAGGCGGCTACACCTTCAAGGTGCCGAAGCATTCCCCCAGAAACCCCAAAAACGAGCCGGACCAGCTTGAGGCAAAGGCGCTCAAGCTGATGGACGAGCAGAATCTTGACGAATATTACGAGATAGACCCCGCACTCAACGCTGTCCGGTATTTCCGGGCGGTCCGCCTTTCGGAAACCTGCCTGCTCTGCCACGGCGACCCAAAAACCTCCCAAGCGCTCTGGGGCAACGACAACGGAACCGACCCCACCGGCGGCCCCATGGAAAATTGGAAAACAGGCGAGATGCACGGAGCCTTCGAGGTGATCCAGTCCCTGGAGCAGGCGGACAAACAGTTGAGCGCCTCGATCACCAAAGCCACATACCTGGTGGTGGTCGGCCTCGCCATCATGGCGGTGCTCTTCGCCACCCTGGTGATCCGCATCGTTTCCAATTCGGTGATCAAGCCGGTCACCCGGATCATCGCCGATCTGACCCGGGGCGCGGACAACCTGCTTGACGCAGCCAACCAGGTATCTTCAGCCAGCCACGAACTGGCCGACGGCGCCACCCGTCAAGCCGCGAGCCTTGAGGAGACCTCGGCCTCGCTGGAAGAGATGTCCTCCATGACCAAACAAAACGCCGAGAACGTCAGCCAAACCAGCCTGATGGCGGAAAACGCCAGGAGCTCGGCCGAAGTCGCCCAGCAGAGCATGGAGAAGATGACCGAGGCCATCGGTAGCATCAAAAAATCCGCCGACCAAACCGCGGTGATCATGAAAACCATTGACGAAATCGCCTTCCAGACCAACCTGCTGGCCCTGAATGCGGCCGTTGAGGCAGCGCGGGCCGGCGAGGCGGGCGCGGGCTTCGCCGTGGTGGCGGAAGAGGTTCGCTCGCTGGCCCTGCGCAGCGCGGAAGCGGCCAAGAATACGGCGCAACTCATTGAAGAATCACAGAAAAACGCGGACAACGGCGTCAAATCCGCCTCCGAAGTAAAAGAAATCCTGACCAAGATCGTTGACGGGGTCAAGAAGGTCAGCCAACTGGCCAGGGAGATCACCGTGGCCAGCGACGAGCAGGCCTTGGGCGTCAATCAGATCAACAGCGCCGTTGCCGATGTGGACAAAGTAACCCAGGGCAACGCCGCCATTTCCGAAGAGGCTGCCTCGGCAAGCGAGGAGCTTTCCGGCCAGGCCAGGGAATTGAGCGAACTGGTCCACTCCCTGGCCGAGATCGTGGGCGCCCGAGAGAGCAGCACTCCGCCGCCAAAAAACATCGGCAGAAAAACACCGGCACACCTTCAGCAACGTACATCCCTGGCGAGCCCGGCAAAGCCGGTAAAAAAACTTGCCGCTCCTGCGGCCGCACAGCCCAAGACGGCCAAGGCGCAGGATGTCATCCCCTTTGACGACGATGAGTTTGAAAATTTCTAGCAATCACACACAGGAGAAAAAGCATGGCCTTATTGACGTGGCAGGACAAGTATTCCGTCGGCATCAAGCAAATCGACGACCAGCACAAACAGTTGATCACCATGATCAACGATCTCAACGACGCCATGCTGGCGGGCAAGGGCAAGGACGCCCTGATGCCGGTGCTGACCAAGCTGGCCAATTACTGCGTGAGCCATTTCGCGGTCGAGGAAAAAATGTTCGACACCCATGGATACCCGGAAACCGCCGACCACAAGGATAAGCACAACAAGATGACCGCCAAGGTCAAGGCGCTCATCGGCGAGGTGCAAAGCGGCAAAAGCACGGTCAGCATCGAGGTGATGAACTTTCTCAAAAACTGGCTGGACAAGCACATCATGGAAACGGACAAGAAATACGGCCCCTACCTGAACAGCAAAGGTGTCAGCTAAAAGCATTCCCCTCCCCGGGCCGGGGGAGTGCAGCCAGTTCCGCTCCCCCGGCCTCTCCCCGCCATCTTTCCAGCCATCCCAGGGTTCTCCATGATCTGCCGGGTAAACATCGACACTTATCGCTGCAACAGTTGCGAAACCTGCGTGGTCATCTGCCCCGAGGTCTTCCGCATGAACCCGGCGCTGGAAAAAGCAGAACCTGTCTCCGACACCGCGCCGTGCAGCGAAGCGCTGGAACGGGCCGTTGCCATGTGTCCGGAAAAATGCATTGAGCTTGAACGGGTATGATCCCGCCTCCACCTTGCCTCGCACCCCTCAGGCATTCCCACAGTCTCCAGACACAAAAGGCCACCCGGTTCCGGATGGCCTTTTCTCCCTAAGCAAGTAATGCCTGGCTCGGATCAGATGCCCTGCACCTCAATCCTGCGGGGCTTGGCGGGCGCGATTTTGGGCAACACCAGGGTCAGCACCCCATCGGCCATGGTGGCTTGGATCTTTTCCTGATCAATGGTTTCGGCCACCGTGAACTTGCGCAGGTAACTCCCGGGCTCAAATTCGCGCAACAGAACAGTTTCCCCTCCGTGCTCTTGCGGGGCCACGGTGCCGCGAATGGTCAGGGTTTCATTCTCCAACTCGATTTCAACCCCATCCTTGGCAACCCCCGGCATCTCCGCGAGCACATTGACCGCCTCGGCGGTTTCAAAGATATCCACCGCGGGCACATACTGCTTTTCCGGCTTGGTGGGCTCCCCTGCCTGCTGCACTTCCTGTTTCTGCTGGACCTGCATTTCTTTTTCCGTCATGGGTGCACTCCTTCAAAAAAGCATGAACACACTGCGGCAAAACTGACTCAGCCGACATTCACCTTGATCTGTCGCGGCTTTACCGCTTCCGCCTTGGGCAGGGTGATGGTGACGATCCCGTTCGCGGCCTGTGCCCCGATCCTCTCAACCTGAACCTTGGCCGGCAGGGTGATGGCCCGGCTGAACCTGCCGCACTCAAGCTCCCGGCGGTGATAGGAATATTTTTCCTCGGCCGTGCAGGTTTTCCGTTCGCCCCGGATGGTCAGGGTGTCGCCCTCGATGGAGATCTCCACCTCGCCGGCAGGCACCCCGGGAATCTCGGCCCGCACATAGAGGTTGCCGCTGTCTTCGGAAATGTTCAGGGCCGGAAAAACCGTGCCCCGTCCGCCAGCTTCCTGCCCGGCCCCCTGAAAAAGCGCGTCCAGCTCGCGGCGCATCCTTTCAAAATCGGCCCAGGGATTTCTGAACAATTTCTGATCGGCAAATCGTACTATCGCCATACGCACCTCCTTTGATAATTATGTGTAACAACTCGATTTTACAGAGTTTATCAGCTTTACACACACAATAAGAATTGTTGTTTGCTTGTCAAGACCGGACAATATTTTTCAAGAAAGCCTTACAACGCCACGCCCGCTCAATCATCATACCACAGAGGAAATCATCCTTGCGAAGGGGCGATGATAACGCTACCATCCGCGACAAAAATCGGGTATAGTTGCGACCCGGATTCTACATGCCGGAACCGGCGCCGTTAATACTGCTGGCGTTCCGGCAAACCCCACCCCATTGCGGCCCCCTGCCGTCTGTTGCGGGCATACATTCATCGAAACACAGGAGAAACACACATGAAACTCATTCTTTTGGGCGCACCCGGCGCCGGAAAAGGCACGGTGGCAAAGCTGCTCACCGCCATCGACGGTTCGGTCCAGATTTCCACCGGCGACATTCTGCGCGGCGCGGTCCAGGCCGGCACCGATCTCGGCAAGGAAGCGGAAGGCTACATGAAAAGGGGCGATCTGGTTCCCGACTCATTGATCATGGGCATCATGGAAAAGCGCCTGCAAGAACCCGATTGCGCCAAGGGCTTTTTGCTGGACGGCTTTCCGCGCACCATCCCCCAAGCCGAAGCCCTGACCGCCCTGCTGAAAAAACTCAATATCACCCTGGACATGGTCGCTTCCATCGACGTGCCCCGGGACGTGATCTTCGACCGGCTCTGCACGAGAAGAACCTGCACCAATCCCTCCTGCCAGGCGATCTACAACACCAAGAGCAACCCGACCAAGGTGGAAGGCATCTGCGACAAATGCGGCAGCCCGGCGATCCAGCGCGAGGACGAAACCCAGGAAGCCATCGCCCACCGTCTGGATACCTACAACGAGAAAACCGCTCCCCTGGCCGGTTTCTATGAAAAGGCCGGATTGCTGAAATCCATCGTCGGCACCTCCAGCGACGTGGTGGTTGACGCCATCAAGAAACAGCTTGGCCTCTAATACCCCGGAAATTACCATCATCGGCGGCGGCCTCGCGGGATGCGAGGCCGCCTGGCAAGCTGCCCAACGCGGCTGCCAAGTGACCATTCGCGAGATGAAGCCGGTGCGGTTCAGCCCGGCGCACGAATCTCCGCTCCTGGCCGAACTGGTCTGCAGCAACTCCCTGCGCGCCGCCGATGTCTCTTCCGCCGTGGGCCTTCTCAAGGAAGAGATGCGGCAGTTGGGCTCCCTGATCATGGCGGCGGCCGACCAGACCCAGGTTCCGGCTGGCCGGGCCCTGGCCGTGGATCGCTCCCTCTTTGCCCAATGCATCACCGAAAAAATCGAATCGCACCCGGCCATCACCGTGGTCCGGGAGGAGGTCACCGAACTTCCCCCGGTCGGGAAATGGCCGGTGATCCTGGCCTCCGGCCCGCTTACCTCAAGCCCGCTCGCCGCGTCGCTAAGCCAGCTCACCGGGGAAGAGCACCTGGCCTTCTACGACGCCATCGCCCCCATCGTTACCTCCGATTCCCTGGACATGTCAATAGTCTACCGGGCCTCCCGCTACGACGACGGACCGGGCGACTATCTGAACTGCCCCATGAACCGCGACGAATACGCCGCCTTTATCGAGGCGCTGCGCAACGCCGACAAGGTGCCGCTCAAGGAATTCGAGGAACAAAAATACTTCGAGGGGTGTCTTCCCATCGAGGTCATGATGGAACGGGGCGAGAACACCCTGCGTTTCGGGCCCATGAAACCAGTGGGCTTGCCCGACCCGCGGACCGGCCGCGACCCGTACGGTGTGGTCCAGCTCCGCATGGAAAAAAAAGACGGTCTGCTCTACAATATGGTGGGCTTCCAAACCAAGCTGACCTATAAAGCCCAACAGGAAGTGTTCCGCCTGATTCCGGGCATGGCCCAGGCTGAATTCGCCCGGCTCGGCAGCATCCACCGCAATACCTTTGTTTGCGGGCCCAAGGTACTGCTCCCGAGCCTGCAGGTGAAAAACCGGCCCGATCTTTTACTGGCCGGGCAGATCACCGGGGTGGAAGGCTATGTGGAGTCCACGGCCATGGGATTGCTGGCCGGGATCAACGCGGTGCGTTTGGCCAAGGGTCAAGCGGGCCTTGAGCTGCCCAACGACACCGCCATGGGCGCACTGGTCGGCCACCTTACCCAGACCGACCCCAAGCATTTTCAGCCCTCCAACATCAACTTCGGCCTGTTCCCGGTCTGGGAGACCAAGCTTCCGAAAAAACTGCGAGGACAACACCGTGCGCAAACAGCCCTGGCTTCCCTCAAACAACTCTGCGACGCAGAAAAGCTGGAACCGGCGTAAGCATGTGCGGTTTCCCCTGTGCCTTCTCCTGTTTTTCGGCCTGCTGATTCTCTCCGTGCCCGCGTCCGCCGCAGCCCCACACCCGGCCCCTCCCCGGCACCAGCTCGACATCGCCTTTGACCTGCAAAGCCACCGGCTCATCGGCACATCGCGCATCACCATCCCTGCTCAAACCGCGGTCACCATCTCCCTGGCAAATCTGGAAATCATGCAGTTCGACCTGGACGGCGTCACCCTCCAGACCTCGGAGCACGTAGTCCTCCCGTCGGCGCCGCAAGACCAGCACGTTGCCATCCGCTTTCACACCTCATACGCCGGCAACCGGGCCGACACCCTTAACGGACTCATCGACCCCAGCGGCATCGCCCTCACCGGCTTTTGGCATCCGCGCCTGGACACCGACTGCCAATATGCCCTGACCGCCGCCATCCCCAAACACTTTGCAGCCATTTCCGAAGCCGAGGAGATCAGCGACACGCTTAGCGGCAATATCCGCACTGTCCGCTTCCTGTTCGAGCATCCCCTGCCCGGCCTCAACTTCGTGGCAGGCCCCTATGTGGTGGAAGAGGAGCCCATCGGTCCGGGCCAGACCCTGTACTCTTATTTCTTTGCCGAAGACCGCGAACTGGCGGCGGGATACAGAAAGAAAACAATCGAGTACCTCAAACGCTACCAGGAGCTGATCGGCCCCTATCCCTACAAACGATTCAGCATCGTGGAAAACCGGCTGCCCACCGGCTACGCCATGCCCACCTTTACCCTGCTCGGCCAAGCCGTGGTCCGGCTGCCCTTCATCACCGAAACCTCGCTGGGCCATGAAGTGCTGCACAGTTGGTTCGGCAACAGTGTTGACGTGGATACCAGCCAGGGCAACTGGTGCGAGGGGCTGACCACCTATCTCGCGGATCAGGCCTTTGCCGCGGATAAAGGGGCCGATGCCGCATTCAGAAAGCAGCAGCTCATCACCTACCAGAGCTATGTGGGGCCGGACAACACCATGACCCTCGCGGATTTCAGCGGCGCCGGCAGCCATCTTGCTTCCGGCAACAAAGCGGCGAGGGCGGTGGGCTACGAGAAAGGGAGCATGCTCTTCCACATGCTGTTCCGGGAGATAGGCGATGTTCCATTCTACGCAGGGCTTCGCGATGTGTATGCGCGTTTCCGTCATCAACAGGCGAGCTGGCAGGATCTGGCCGCACGTTTTTCCAAAAGCTCCAGCCAAAACCTTGAGCCCTTTTTCAGCCAATGGCTCGGCCGCGCCGATCTCCCCCGCCTGGAAATCAGCTCCGGAGCCCTTACGGAGAGAGGGGACCACCTGGAACTCGGGCTCACCATCAAGCAGCTCCAGGAAAAACCCTACCGGCTGCGATTGCCCCTGGATATCGTCACCGCCAAGGGCAAGGAGCGGCGGGAAGTGACCCTTACCGAAAGCGAAACCAAAGTGCGCATCCGCCTGACCGATTATCCCTCGCTGGTAATCGGTGATCCGGACTACGACCTGATGCGAACCTTGGCACCCGAGGAACTGCCGCCTACCTGGTCGCGCTTTCTCGGCGCCCGCGAGAGGCTGGCCATCGCCCCGGCGGGAGATGAGCTTAGGGTCTATGCCCCGCTCATCGAACTCCTTGCCGCCATGGAGTGCCCGGTCAAACCCGCCAACGAGGCCACGGACAAGGATCTGGCCGGCAAAGCCGTGCTGTTCCTCGGCACGGACAGCCCTTTGGCCCGCTCCATCTTTGCCGGCCAGCCCCACCAGCCCGCCACCGGCTTTACCCTGGAGGCGCGGGAAAATCCCCTGGCCCCCGGCCAGGTGGCCGTGCTGATCGCTTCGGCCAGCACTGCGGAAACAGCGGCAGCCGCGCCGAAACTCGCCCATTACGGCAAATACGGCACACTCCATCTCAACTTGGGCCGGGTGGCGCAAAAATCCGTCCTGGAGACGGAACAGGGGCTGCGCCTGGTCATTGATGCCCCGCCCATGGCTCTCGCCCTGCCCAAGGCCCTTTCCTTTGCCGCCATCACGGAACAGCTTGGCGACAAACAGGTGGTGTATGTGGGGGAGAACCACACCCGCAACGAAGACCATCTCCTGCAACTGCGGGTGATCCGGGCGCTCTTCGCCCAAAATCCCAAACTTGCCATCGGCATGGAGATGTTCAGCCGGGAGGCGCAGCCCGTTCTTGACCGGTATGTGGCAGGCGAACTGAACGAACGGGAATTTTTAAAGCAATCGGAATATTTTTCCAAATGGGGCTACGATTATCGCTTCTACCGGGAGATCATCAACTTTGCCCGGCGTCACCGGCTGCCCATCGTGGCTCTCAACCAGGAAAAAGCGATTGTCAACAAGGTCTTCAAAGAAGGGACCGCCGCCCTGACCGCCGAAGAACTGGCCAAGATCCCAGCGGACCGTGACCTGACCATTCCCGGCTATCGAGAGCGGATCACCGAGGTCTTTACCATGCACGGCTCGCACGGCGGCAAGCCGGAACAGGTCAACGGGTTTTTCCAGGCCCAGGCCCTGTGGGACGAAACCATGGCCGAATCCGTGACCAGCTTCCTCGCCGCCCACCCGGAAAGGAGGATGGTGGTCCTGGCGGGCCAGGGCCACACCGACAAGGCCACCGCCATCCCACCCCGGGTTGCCCGCCGGTTGTCGGCCATCCGCCAGGCCGTCATCCTGAACAGCATGGGCCGGGAGCTTGATCAGACCGAAACGGACTACCTGATTTTTTCCGAGCCCGACGAGCTGCCTCCGGCCGCGCTTCTCGGGGTGATGCTTGGCAACACCGCCGATGGCCCACGGGTGGAAGGGTTGTCAGAAAAGAGCAAGGCAGGAGCGGCGGGGATCAGGAAAAAAGATGTCATTCTGGCGCTGGATGACGAACCGGTGACCACCATCGACGATCTGAAGATCTTCCTGCTCGACAAGGAAATCGGCAATCAGGTGACGGTGCGGATCAAACGGGAAACCGGTTTCCTGTTCAAAGGGGAATCGATTCTTTCCATTCCGGTGGTGTTGTAGTCGGCCCAACCCCCATTGTCACGCAGCCGAGCACCGGAGAGGCTGCCGAAAAAGGAGTTTGCACTGTTTGAGGCGAAGCCGAGTTTGCAAACTCCCGGCAGCATCGAGGAGCACAGGGTATCCCGCCAACGGCGGGACAAGTGGCTGGGTGCCTTTTCTTTTTCGTTCTTTTTCTTTGGGCAAGCAAAGAAAAAGAACAGATAAACAAAGCGTATTCCCAACTGCGGAGATGCGTGACAAGCAGATCCATCTTTTCTTTTGGCCTTCCCCCTGCTCCGGGCTATAATGGGCAAAAATCAAGGACCACCCATGACAACGCCCGACGAAAACTACACCACAACCCCAACGATCCCAGCCCAGGCCGCCCTGGAGTTTCTCCAGGATGTCCGGCAGCTTGTCGCCTTCCAGCAGGCAATCGGCATCGAGGGCTACCCCCGCACCCCAGAACTTGCGCAATTTCTTGCCGGGCCGCAGCCGCCGACACCACCGGCCCGGCCGCAGGCCAAAGCCGCTTCCAGGCCGGAGACGATCCGCACCCTATCCGCCCAGCGCCAGAGCACGGCCGCAACCATGCCAAACACCACCCTGACCGAGCTCTATGCCGAGATGCAAGGCTGCCAACGCTGTCCGCGACACCAGGGCCGAAGCAAGGCAATCACCGGTGAGGGCACGACTCGAGTCAAGCTCCTGATCATCACCGATGCGCCCTCTGTAGAGGACGATTGTTCCGGCCTGCCCATGAGCGGAGAACCGGGCCAGCTCCTCGACAAGATGCTGGGGGCCATCGGCCTGAGCCGAAATGCGGTCCACTTGAGCCTGCTCACCCGATGCCATGCGGAGGAGCCGCCGGGCAAGGAGGCGGTGGACGCCTGCCTGCCCTTCCTGCTCAAGGAAATCATGCTCGTCGCCCCCACGATCATCTGCGCCATGGGACCCCTTGCCGCCCAAAAGCTGCTCCACACCAGCAAACCCCTGAGCCAATTGCGCGGCAGGTTCCACGATTTTCAGGGCATTCCGCTGATCCCCACCTTCTCGCCGGAATTTCTGCTGAAAAATCCGGAGATGAAAAAGGCTACCTGGCTGGATTTACAGATGATACAGAAAAAACTCCAAACCGCCTAGCCGTTGCCGCCATAGAGTTTCGCAGGGAAAACGCGTCAGGATTCTCCTTCTCCGCCCTTGACAGGAGATACACGCCGCAGTAGACCGGAACAAAGACAGAAGCAGGACAAGATCAATGTTCGGCTCAGGTCAGAACTGACCGATTCTTCGGGAAAAAGAGCAATCAACCAGAGGTCTACCTATGAGCAGATATGGCAGCGGCGGGGCCGGATTTGGTTTGGGCGTAGTCATTGCGGTAGCCCTTTCTTGGGATGCAAACCATTCCATCCTGTGGGCAATCTTCCACGGATTTTTAAGTTGGTTTTATGTCATCTACTATTTTCTTTTCAGATAGACGAGCAGCATGACAACGCGTCAACCTCCGGCGCTGCCGCGTGGCGGTCATGCACCTCCGTCGGGCTCCAAACTATTGGAAGCACGGACTCAATAAAACCGAATCAGACGCCCCTGCCGGCCAGAGAACGTTACCATACTCACAACGCCAAGAACATCCCCCTACAACCCCTCCGGCGTAAAAGCCACCACCTGATCGATATTGTTTGCTCCGGCAAAGAGCATGACCAGCCGGTCCACCCCCAAGGCAATGCCCGCAGCAGGGGGCATGGTTTCAAGAGCATCAAGAAACACCTCCGGCAGCGGGCCGCAGTCGCGGCCCTGCATCCGAATACTTTTTTGCTCTGCCAGGAATCTGGCCCGCTGTTCCACCGGATCAACCAGCTCGGAAAAGCCGTTGGCCAACTCCAACCCGGCCACGTAGAGCTCGAAGCGCTCGGCCACTGCTGAATCGTTTGGAGAGAGCCGGGCCAACGCCCCCAGCGTGGCCGGGTAGTCGCAGAGAAAGGTGGGGGTGGCCATGCCCAGATGCGGCTCCACATACTCCACCAGCATCTCGTCGAATGTGTCCTTACGCAACGCCTCCTCCACCGTGCAGGGCGCGTAGCGCTGGAAGGCCTCGGCCACGGTGATTCGCTCCCACTCCGGTCCAAGTTCGATCCTGCGCCCCTGCCATTCCAACCCCCCATCCTTGCCCATGGCCGCAGCCAGATACCGCAGCAACGCCTCGCAATCCGTCATCAGGTCACGATAGTCGCTTTCGGCTGCATACCACTCCAGCATGGTGAACTCGGGCAGGTGGCGATCGCCGCGCTCGCCTTTGCGAAAGCATTTGCAGAGCTGAAAGATTTTGGGAATGCCTGCGGCCAGCAGCCGCTTCATGCAGAGCTCCGGCGAGGTTTGCAGAAACCATTCCTCGCTGGTCAGGGGCACAATATGGGCTTCCGGGGCTGGGGCAGGGATACGGATGGGGGTTTCGACCTCGAGGTAGCCTCGGTCGATGAAAAAGGCGCGCAGGGCTTGAATGAGAACGGCCCGCGAATGCAGGCCGTGGAGAGGAATCATAGTCATTGTCGATGCGGGATCAAGGTATCCACCCCTTGATTATTCATAATAATTCACCAGGAACGAAAAATATGAATTCATCTATGACCTGTAAACGTTCAGCAGTGCCGCAGATGCGCGGAAGAGGTCTGCGAAGTGTGCTATTGCACATGAGCAGGCCGATGACAAAGCAGATGCGGTGCTGCTGGACGTTTACAGCTATTCTTTTACTCTGGTCACATACACCCCGGTGCGGGTGTCGATCTGCAGCTTGTCGCCTTCCTCGATAAAGGGCGGCACCTGGACCACATACCCGGTTTCCAGGGTTACGGGCTTGGAGTCGCTGCCGCTGGTATCGCCCTTGACCCACGGGTCGGACTGGGTGACCTTGAGGTTGACGAAGTTGGGCAGGGTAACGCCGATGGGGCGGCCGTTGTACTGCAGCACCTCCACATCCATGTTGTCGGTGAGAAAATTGATGGCATCGCCCAGTTGCGCCTTGGATATCTCCAGTTGCTCGAAGGAGACGTTATCCATGAAGGTATATTCCTCTCCCTGGCAGTAGAGGTACTGCATGGTCCGCTCCTCAAGGGCGGCCTTTTCCAGCTTGTCGTTGGAGCGAAAGGTTTTTTCAAAGGCGTTGCCGGTGATCATATTCCGCAACCGGGCGCGGTACAGGGCCTGGCCCTTGCCGGGTTTGGAAAATGAAAAATCCGTCATGATATACGGTTCGCCGTCGATCTGAACCTTTAAGCCTTTGCGAAAATCAGAAGCGGAATACATACTCGTTTTCTCCCTGTGGCAGTCAAGTCAAAAAAAAACAGTGTGCGGCACCTTACTAACCGGATTCCCGCATTTTTGCAAGGGTGAAGTTCAGGCCGACATCACTTCCCTTTTACCGATGGCCTCTGCCTTAATGCGGTCCAAGAGCTCGCCCAACACCGGTTTCACATTCTCCCGGATATCGCCGGCCACGATGATGAACAGCAGATCGTCGCCGGGCTGGAATCTGCCACTCTTGGCCTCGATCACGATGTCGAAGATCCCCGGCTTTTTCAAGAATTCCTGGCGGATCGCCTCGACCTTCTTCTGATCCGGGGTGACCTCAAGGGCGGTGACCTCTTCGCGGGTCTTGCGCGACCAGGCCCGGACCACGCCGTTGTGCACCAGGACCATGCCCACGTTCTCGGCAAAGGCAGGGTTTTTCTTCATCTCGGCAATCGTTTTTGAAATATCCATATGGTCACCTCTGTGTTTGTTGGTCTAAAAAATCAAACTTTCCCCAAACTCTTGCTCACCACCTCATACACATCCCGGGACAACGACTTGTTGGCAACAATCCGTTCAAGCTGACCCCGCATCAGGGTGCGCCGGGTTGCATCATAGCGTGCTCCCCGCCCGAGGCGGGCAGCCAGACGGGCGGCGATCTGCGGGTTGAGCGGATCGAGGACGAGGATCTGCTCGGCCAAAAAGCTATACCCCTTGCCCGACATCTCGTGAAAACAGAGCGGATTGCCCGCGGCAAAAGAGCCAATCAGGGCGCGCACCTTGTTGGGGTTCTTCAACTGAAAGGCCGGATGGTCCATGAGCGCCTGGACCTCCGCCAGGGTTTCCGGCAGCGGGGCCGTGGCCTGCACCGCAAGCCACTTGTCCAGCACCAGGGGATCACCCTGCCATTGCTGGTAAAAATCAGCGATGACTTGGTGGCGTTCCGGGCGGGCGGAATGGGCCAGGGCGGCAAAGGCGGCCATCTGGTCGGTCATGTTGTCCGACTTGGCGAACTGGGCAAGGGCGAGCTGGACTGCCGCCTCGTCCTCCAGGGTCACGAGATAGGTAAGGCAGAGATTGCGCAACGCCCTTTGCCCTGCCAGCGCTGGTTCGTAACGGTATGGGCCGGTGGCCCGGTTGGCCTGATAGACTTGCTCCCACAGCGGACGCAGAGAACGGGACAGAGTCTGCCGGGCAAAGAGGCGGGAGGCGTGGATTGCCTCGACAGCCACCACCTCCATCTGCTCGGCCAGGTACTCCTCCGAGGGCAGGGTGAGCAAAAGGGCGAGGAACGCCTTATCCCCCATGGCTTCTTCCCCAAGCAACCGGCCGCAGGCCTCGACAAACCGTTGGTCCAAAACCAGGGGGCGATTGTGCCGAAAATCCTCCACCAGCCCCAGAAGCAAACGGCTGGCCAGACACTGCCCAGCCTCCCAGCGGTTGAAGGGGTCCCGGTCATAACGGAAGAGAAAGAGCAGCTCTTCCTCGTCACAATCGTAGGCAACCTTGAGCGGCGCGGAAAAATTGCGTAAGATCGAAAGGCGCGGCTTCTCCCCCACCCCATTGAACCGGATGGTCTCCTGGGGGTTGCGCAGCTCGAACAGCCCGCGCGCCGCTTCTCCCTGCCGCTCCGGGCAGGTCAGTTCCATCTCCCTGCCTTGGCCATCAAGCAAACCAAGAGCCACCGGGATATGGAGCGGCTCTTTTTCCGGCTGGCCAGCAGTGGGTGGAGTGCTTTGTTCCAAACGCAGGGTATAGGTGCGGGCCTGGAAATCATACTCGCCCTGCACTTTGAGCTGCGGGGTGCCGGCCTGGGTGTACCACCGCTTGAACTGGGCAAGATCGCGGCCCGAGACCTCACCCATGGCCTGGACAAAATCATCGGTGGTGGCAGCGTGGCCGTCATGCCGCGTGAGATAGAGGGCCAGCCCCTGCCGGAACAGCTCTTGCCCCAGCAAGGTGTGGAGCATGCGGATGATCTCCGCCCCTTTCTCATAGATGGTGACGGTGTAGAAATTGTTGATCTCCATGAAGGAATCGGGCCGCACCGGATGGGCCATGGGTCCGTTATCCTCGGGAAACTGCACGTTGCGCAAAAGCCGGACATCGTGAATGCGCTTGACCGCAGGGGAAATCTGGTCTCCGGTGAACTGCTGGTCGCGGAACACGGTGAGCCCTTCCTTGAGGCTCAATTGAAACCAATCCCTACAGGTGACCCGGTTGCCGGTCCAATTGTGGAAATACTCGTGGGCGATGACCGCCTCGATCCCCTCGTAGTCACCGTCCGTGGCGGTATCTGGCCGGGCCAGCACGTACTTGGAGTTAAAAACATTGAGCCCCTTGTTTTCCATGGCGCCCATGTTGAAATCGTCCACCGCCACGATCATGTACTGGTCGAGATCGTACTCCAGGCCAAAGGTTTCCTCGTCCCAGGCCATGGCCTTTTTGAGCGAATCCATGGCATGCGCGCATTTATCGCGGTTGTGCGATTGCACATAGATTTCCAGGGCCACCGGGCGGCCGGAGCGGGTGACAAAGGTGTCAGCGATCTTGACCAGGTTACCGGCAACCATGGCGAACAGGTACGACGGCTTGGGGTACGGATCCTGCCAGCGTGCGTAATGGCGGCCTTGGGGCAGCTCCCCTGCCTCGACCCGATTGCCGTTGGCCAGCAGCACCGGGTAGCGCTCTTGCTCCGCGCTGATGGTGACCTCGTAACGGGCCAGCACATCGGGCCGGTCGAGAAAATAGGTGATCTTGCGGAACCCCTCTGCCTCGCACTGGGTGCAAAAATTGGAGCTGGAGCGGTACAACCCGTCAAGGGAGGTGTTGTTTTGGGGATAGAGCTCGGTTTCGATCTCAAGCACGAACCGCTCCGGCACCGCAGGGATGGTGAGGGTTTCATCGTCGAGCAGGTACTGCTCCGGACCGAGGGCGAGACCATCCAAAACGATCCCCTTGAGCACCAGCTTCCTCCCCTGAAGCACAAGGGGAGAGTCCGCTGCGGCCTGGATATTCCGGCAACAGACCAGACGGGAACAGACCCGGGCCCGGTCCTCGAACAGGTCCACGGTAAGCGCCACCTCTTCGATCAAGTAGGCGGACGGGCGGTAATCCTTGAGCAGAATGGTTTTGGGTTGGGCAGCCATGAATCAGTCCAAAGGGGAGGTCAGCGAATCGGTTCAACGCGGGGCACCACCAAGCGCATCCCCGGCTTCAACTGGGCGAAGTTAACGGATTCATTGTATTTTTTTATCAACCAGAAGGGCAGCTCAAATTCGTTCTCACACAGCGACCAGATGGTATCCCCCTGTGTCACCCGATAGGTGCGGGTACCTTCCAGCAGCCGGTAGGCGGCAAAGAAATCCTCGACAATTTCCTTGTGAAACTCATAGCGCTGCGCCTCAAACCGCGCCTTGCTTCCCTTGGCAAGGGGGATCTTGATCTTCTGATTCGCGGTGAGGGACTGTTCGTAGCGCAAGTTGTTCAACCGCCGCAGATCCCAGGCCCGAACCCCGAGCCAGCGCGCATAATGCCCCAAGGTTTCCTCGGCCTCCACCCGGATAATGCCATGGGTCTTGCCCTGCTTCTTGACCACCTCCACCCCGAGATTGCCCAGAACCTTGGCCGGATTGAGGGGCGGACACTGCGCCCCTTTGGCCGGGGTTTGGGCCGCAACCCCCTCCGGCTCCGATGCCGCCTTGAGCGGCGGAGCCCCCAACGCCGCAACCGGCACGCCCTCCGCCTTGGCCACGGGCCCAAACTCGGCGCCGGGCTGCACAGCCGTCTTCGGGGTCAGGCCGATCAGGTGCTGGATCTCCCCTTTTTTCCTTTCCGTGGCAACCAGCCGCACGCGGCCCCGTTCATCCGGCCCTGGAATCCGCAGGTTCTGGCCGGGACAGAGCACCGCCTGGTCATCAAGCCCATTCCCCCGCAGGAGATCGGTCACCGTAACGCCATGCTGCCGGGCGATGGAAAAGGCGGTGTCTCCCTGGCGCACCTGATACATGGTGGTTTGCGCCTGATCCTCCTTGAGAATCTGCGGGGGGATATTGTCCGCCAGCCGCACGATCTTGCCCTGTTGCGGCACCCGCACCTCGTAGCCCTTGGGAATCAGTTTCTGGCCCTTGTATACCGGCTCACGCAGGGCAGGATTCAAAGCCTTGAAGGTTTCCAGATCAACCTTGAGATGCTTGACCAGATCGTCCACCAGGGCATAGTTGGGCAGAACCACACCCTTGCTGTTGACCGGCGGCTCGATGGGAAGCGGGCCGAAAAAGGCCGGATAGTTCTTGGCTACCTCCCTGGCGGCGAGAAATTCCGAGTAGAAATTCCGCGAGGCAAATTTGAACAACTCGCTTTCATGCTCCTGGAAGATCCGTTCATAATCCCCCTTGGCCGCCTTGGCCCGCATCATGCCGTTGATTCCGTGATTATAGGCGGTCACCGCCAAAGGCCAGGTGCCGAGCTTCTCGTAATTATGCCGCAGCATTCGTGCCGCGGCATGCGTGGCCTTGAGCGGATCGCGCCGCTCGTCAATGGCATAGTCCACATCCAGCTTGAACTGCTTGCCGGAGGATTCGGTGAACTGCCAGATCCCGGCCGCGCCGAACTTGCTGTACGCCTTGTAGTTGAAGGATGATTCCACATGGGGCAGATAGGCCAAATCCTCGGGCACCCCGTAGCTCGCCATGATCTCCTTGATCTCCTCCAGATAGGCGCCGGAGCGGATCAGACCTTTCCGGAAATTATCCTTTTGGCCGGACTGGAAACGGATATTCTCCTGGGCCAGCCGGAAATCCTCGGGTGTGGCCCTTGCCCCGAACAGCGCGGCCACCCGTTTTTCCTCCCTGGTCTGTGGGGGCGCGCCAGCGGCGAGGGATTTGAATATTTCCAGATACCTCGCTTTTGCCCGTTCTATCCTCTGCCGGTCCCGTTCCCGGGCCCCGTTTTCCCAGATTCCCTCAATATCCAACACCTCGTAGATAATGCGCAAGTCCCGCTTGTCGTGGAGCACCCCTTGCGAAGAGGGATATTTGCCGTAGATATCGCGCCAGAACGCGACATTGGGCGTGATGCAGTCATACAGGGGAAAAGGGTCCTGGGCAGCCCGGACTGGAAAAACACCCGTGGCGGTCACGCAGAAAAACAGCGCCGTCGCCACCAACAAACGAAGATATGCCATAACAGCTCTCATGATTTTCTTTATTGACTCGGTATTCACAACGGATAAGGAGCCCAGTATACTCGCTCCTGCCGGGATTTGCCGCTAAAATCAGGTTCAGCCGGGAATTCCAGGCAATGGGAAAGAACCTTTCCACGGGTCTCTTTTTCTTCTTTTGCGTGCCCAAAAGAAGAAACAAGAAAAAGGCACCCCAGCCAGTCCTGGCCCTGCGGGCTTCCCTTACTTCTCGACGGGAGCGGGACGCTAAAAAACTCGGGCTTCGCCCTCAGACAGTTTTAGCGTCTTTTTCCGCCCCCGTCTGCGAGGCGCGGCAGGACAAATGGGGGGGAGAGAGGGAAAATCCCATTGGCACGTAGCCGAGCACCGGAGAGGCTGCCGAAAAAGGGCTTTGCACTGTTTGAGGCGCAGCCGAGTTTGCAAAGCCCCGGCAGCATCGAGGAGTACCCCATACGGGGCATAAACTCCGGGAATCCCGCCTACGGCGGGACCAGTGACACGGGTGCCCTTTCTTTGGTTCGTTTCTTTGGGCAAGCAAAGAAATGAACAAATTAATTTCATCCGAAACAGACAGCCGTTTAACTCAACTCCACGAATCAACCGGCAAGCGCGCTGAACTTCTCCTCCAGATAGGCAAGAAAAGGCCGCGCGGAGAGCGGCGCGCCCGTTACCCGCATCAGCAGCTCCTCGGGCAGGTACACGCTGCCGTGGCTGTGGATCTCCCGGACCAGCCACTCCCTGACCTTTGCCAGGTCTCCCTCAGCCAGGGTCCGGCTGAAACCGGGGTCATGCCGTTTATAGGCCTCCCAGATCTGGGCTGCGGCCAGATTGCCGATGGTGTAGGTGGGGAAATAGCCGAAGCTGCCGTGGGCCCAATGGATGTCCTGCAAGACCCCGTCGGCGTCGGATTCGACCTCCACCCCGAGGTATTGCCGGTATTTGTCCCGCCAGACCCGGGGCAACGAGGCAACCTCCAGGCTCCCCTCGATCAGCTCTTTTTCAATCTCGAACCGGATCAGGACATGGAGGTTGTAGGTCAACTCGTCGGCATCCACCCGGATCAACCCCGGAATCACCGCGTTTATGCCCCGGACAAAATCATCGAGCCCAAGATGGGCAAACTGGGCCGGAAACGCCTGTTGCAGCTCCGGAAAAAATCGCTGCCAAAACGGCAGCCCGCGGCCCACGACATTCTCCCAGAAACGGGACTGCGACTCGTGGATGCCTAGGGAAACCCCGTCATCAAGCTGGCTGTGGGCCAGACCCTCGTCAATGCCCTGCTCGTACAGGGCGTGCCCGCCCTCGTGCAAGGCGCCGAAGATGAAGTCCAGGCTCTTGGGGGCATACCGGTTGGTGATGCGCCGGTCATGGTGTCCCAGGGTGGTGGTGAAGGGATGGGGTGAACGGGCCAGGCAGCCCCGGGAAAAATCAAAGCCCATGGCCACCAGAAGGTGCTCGGCAAAATGCTCCTGACCGGAGAGGGAAAAAGGCTCGGTGAAAACCAAGGGGGTGAGACGGCCGGCGAATTTTTTGACCATGGCGACCAAGGGCGCTTGCAGCTCACCGAACATCCCTTCCACCCGGGCGGTGGTGAGCCCTTCCTCGTACAGATCGAGCAGCGCGTCATAGGGATGGGCCGCATAGCCCAGGTATTCGGCCTGTTGCCGGACCATGGCCACCAGCCGTTCCAGCAGGGGTTGAAAAATGGCGAAATCGGATTGCTCCCGCGCTTCAAGCCAGGCCATCTGGGCCTGGGAGGTAAGGCGGGAAAACTCGGCGACAAATTCCTCGGGCAGTTTGGTGTTCTGGTTGTAGCTCCGCCGCATGACCCGCAGCAGGGCGCGGTCCTCCACGGAAAGCGCTTCTTTGCGCGCCTCGGCCTCAGCCAGCAGAACGCCAAGCTCCGGGGAAACCTCCCGTCGATGCACCAAAGCGCTCAGGGTGGCAAACTGTCCGGCCCGCCCTTCCGCTGCCCGGCGGGGCATGCGCACCTCCTGGTCCCACTGCAGGAGGGCCAGGAGGTGGTGCAGGTCAACCAGTTCGGCGGAATATTTTTTCAACTGTACGAGGGTGTTCATTAAGCAACTCTCTCTGTGTTGGCCGCCGGAATCCCGGCTAACCTTTCAACGCCTTCAGCAGCAGGGCAATCCCGCTGCCCAGCAAAATCATGCTCACCAACCGGACAAAGGCGGCATGGCTGATCCGCAGATGCACCTTGCCGCCAAGCCAGAGGGCCAGAGCGCCGAGGGGCACAATTCCCGCGCAGAGCGCCAGGGTCCGCAGGGTATAAAAACCGCTCAGGGAGAACCCCACGATGCGGCACAGCCCGTCGATCACGAATACCGTGGCGATGGTGGTGCGAAATTCTGTTTTATCGAGCTGCCGCAGGGTCAGATAGATCACATAAAACGGCCCCCCGGTGCCGAAAAGCGCCCCCACCATGCCCCCCAGCAAACCGGCTGGCCCAGCCAGCCAGCGTTCTCCGTGCAGGGGCGGAAACGGCAGCAGGGCATAGACCGCATAGAGCAGGATAAAGATGGAGAGGGCGAGCAGCAGACTGGTTGGCGCCAAAACGGTATGCAGGTAGAGGCCGGTGGCAACGCCCAGCACGGTGAAGGGCAAAAGCGGCAGCAGATCGGACCAGCGGATGAGCCGCCGGTTGGGCAGCCCCTGGCTGACCGAGGCCAGCCAGTCCAGCAACCCGATCAGGGGCACCACCTGGGACACAGGGAAAAAAAGAGCCAGCAACGGCACGGAGATCAACGCCGAACCGAAGCCGGCGATGCCACGGATGAAATAGGCGAAAAACAGCACGCCTGCGGCAAAAAGGATTTCGGGCTGCACCATCGAAATATCAATCATGCCGGGTCAGCACCCCTTTTGTGGCCGCGTAAAGATTTCTAAGCAATCCGCCATCTCAGTCCTGGCCTTTGCCCTTATGCACTCAAGATCCCATTGTCACGCAGCCGAGCACCGGAGAGGCTGCCGAAAAGGGCTTTGCACTGTTTGAGGCGTTAGCCGAGTTTGCAAAGCCCCGGCAGCATCGAGGAGCGCAGGGCATCCCGCCTGCGGCGGGACAAGTGGCTGGGTGCCTTTTTCTTGTTTCTTCTTTTGGGCAAGCAAAAGAAGAAAAAGGGGAACAGAAAAAGGCCCCTTCACTTTTCCATAAACGTCCGGAGCCGAATCTACACCGCCTCTTTTCACCCTTCGGGCATAAGTTTCGTTTGAGCAGGCAAGCTGCTCAACTCAGCTTATAGGGAAACTCCGGATGATCGATAAGCTTTACCATCCGCTGCTTGGTCTCGGTATGGGCATCGTGAAAATCCACCAGCTCCGCCACCGCAGCCACCACCCCCTGTTCGTCCAGATCCCGGAGAACCCTGCGCCCGACCTTGGGGTTGGGGCCGCCCTTGCCGCCCACATAGAGATCAAACCCCTTGCGCGTTGCCATGATGCCGATATCCGTGGTCAGTACCCCCGGACACCCCAAGGTGCACCCGGAGATGGCGATCTTGAACTTCTGCTTGGTTTTCTCCCGATCCTTGAATCTTGCAAGGATCAGGGCGGAGATGCGCTCCGGGTCGCCGATGCCCATGGAGCAATCGCGAACCCCGATGCAGACCCGGGGAATCGGAAACCTGCCCGGCCCCTTGAACTGAGCGCCCAATGCGGCCAGCTCCCCGCGGATCACCGGGAGATCCTCTTCCCGGATGCCCATGAGCCGCAGATTTTGCAGGGTGCTCAGATAGATTTCCAACTGGTATTTTTCGGCCAGCGCATGGGCCTTGGCCATGAGCGGCAGGGGCAAACGGCCCGCGGGCAGCAAAATGGTCAAACGTGTTGCCGCAGTGGTCTGTGTCATCTCTCACCTCAATGTTACTGTAGAAATCAGCGGCCGGCGCTGAAAAAGAACAATCATATCCCCGCTGTTTCATAAAACATTTTTGCCCGAATGCAAGAATTCTCTTATCTTTCCCCTTTCCCTTTATGGAAATTTCCGTTATTTAACTACAATTCATTCAATACTATATCGGGACAGGCGCGGGAGAATAGAGAAATGGGCAGCCACAGCAGACCTCACAACGACACGGCAGGTGGAGCGATCGACCGCAAGCGCGAACGCGAGCGGCGCTATATGATGCAGATGCTCTACAAGAACGCCGATGAACTGGCCACCAAGATGGTGCAGCGGCTGCTGGACAAAAAGATCCTTGAGATCACCGACGAGACTGCGATCCGGAAGATCTTCAACGAGTTGTTTGAAAAGCTCTCCAACATGGAAGAGTTCGACATGCTGTACAAGATCGCCCCGCTGCGGCAGTTGGTGGTGGACCCCAACTTCCTCAGCCTCTATGTGACCCAATACATCTGCGAGGATCTGGTGGAAAACGACAAGGTGCAGGACGTCTATGGCGACGACCTTGAGATCTACCAGGTCGTTGAATCCGTGCTGAAGGTTCTTCGCCCCAAGGACTAAGAACAGGTTAAAGGCTCAAGGGGAAAGGTTAAAGGTTAAAGACATAAAAGCCAAAAACCGCCCTTACTCCTGATCCCCACGTTCTGTCCCGTATCCTTTCGCCTTTAACCTTTAACCTTTCACCTTCATCCTTACCCCTTCTTCCTGACCTTCTTGAGATCCAGGTAGGTATATCCCTTCAAGCCTTTCTCATACTCGCCCAAAAGCCGCATGGCCTCATTGGGCCGCAGCCTGTCTTCCTTGATGGCGCTGTCCACCTGACTCTTCATCTTCCGCTTCAGATCGGTGCCGGTGTACTGAACCAGGGCCAGCACCTTTTCCATGGTGGTGCCCTCGATGGTCTCCTCGATGTAATACCCGGAGTCCTCATCCTCATCCAAAAAGACATGAGCCTCGTTCACCCGGCCGAAGAGGTTGTGCAGGTCGCCCATGATGTCCTGGTAGGCGCCGGTCAAGAATACCCCGAGATAATAGGGCTTGCCGTTGAGATCATGGAGCGGCAGGGTGTCCACCCCTTCCTCGTAGAGATTGATGAATTTGGAGACCTTACCGTCGGAATCGCAGGTGATGTCGGCCAGGGTCCCGCGCCGCTGGGGCTCCTCGTTCAGCCGGTGCAGGGGCATGATCGGGAAGAGCTGCCCGTAGCCCCAATGGTCGAGCAGGGATTGAAACACGCTGAAGTTGCAGAGATACTGGTCGGAAAACTTGCTTTCCAGCTCGACAATATCGTCGGGCTTGTATTCAGCATCCTTGAAATGCTCCAGCACCCTGGCGCCGGTGAGCCAGAAAAGCTTCTCCACCTCGGCCTTGACCTCAAGGCCGATGAGGCCCAGCTCGAAATGGACCTGGGTCTCCTCCTTGTTGTGCAGGGCGTCGTGGTACGCCTCCAGCGGATTGCTGGGGTTGACGTGGGTGTAGTTGTACCAGGCCTCTTCTGCCAGTTTGTGGCTGACCTCCGGCTTGGCGGGTTCCTTGGCGTGTTCCATCTTCTTGATGTCGCCGAAGGTTTCCACCACCAGCACGGAATGATGCGCCACCACGGCCCGCCCCGACTCGCTGATAATCACCGGGTGTTCGACCCCCTGGGAATCGCAGACATCCATGATGTTGTAGACGATGTCCCGGGCGTATTCGTTCAGGGAATAGTTGATGGAGGAATGGAAGGTGGTGCGGCTGCCGTCGTAGTCCACCCCTAAACCGCCGCCCACGTCGATATACTCCAGGGCATGGCCGATCTGCCGGAGCTTGGCATAGAACATGGCCCCTTCCCGCACCGCCTTCTTGATGGTGAGGATGTCCGGGATCTGGGAGCCGCTGTGAAAATGCACGAGCTTGAGGCAGTCGGCCAGGTCGGCTTCCTTGAGCAGGTCGGAAACCTGGAGAATCTCCTGGGTACTCAGGCCGAACTTGGCATCCTCGCCGGTGGATTTTTCCCACTTGCCCTTGCCGCCGCTCATCAACCGGACCCTGAGGCCGATCATCGGCGTCACCTTCAACTCCTTGGCATAGCGGATGATATTGGTGACTTCCTCGACCTTTTCCACCACCAGGATGATCTTCTTGCCCAGCTTGCGGCCCAGGAGCGCGGTCTTGATATAAACGGCATCCTTATAGCCGTTGCAGATGATCAGGCTTTCCCGGTCTTCATGGAAGGCCAGGGCCGCGTAGAGTTCCGGCTTGGAACCGACCTCAAGGCCGTGATGGAAAGGCTTGCCCGCGTCGATGATCTCCTCGACCACCTCGCGCAACTGGTTGACCTTGATGGGATAAACGCCGCGGTAGATGGATTTGTATTCCAGCTCGACAATGGCGTCGATGAAAGCCTTGTTGATCCGCTCCACCCGGTTGCGCAGCAGGTCGTGAAAGCGGATGAGCATGGGAAAATGCAAGCCCTGCTCCACCGCCTCCTTGATCACGTCGACGATGGCCACGGAGCCGCCCTGCTCCTTGAGCGGCGCAACGGTCACCTGGCCGCGGCCATTGATATCAAAATAACGCAATCCCCAACGGGCAATACCATACAGCTCCCGGGCCCTGTCGATACTCCAGGCCTTTACTTCCGCTGTCTGCTGCATCTGATATCCTCCTCGGGGAATTGGAGCCGTAACAGTGTTAACGGCTCCTTACGCCACTTCGCTGCTGCCGATCATTGCATCCCACATGTTTCACTTTCCAGACAACGGCTTGTTGCCGAAATCAAGAGGGACAAAATACACAATTATCGCAGAAACTCAACAGGTTTTTGCCTGATCACCGTGCAGCTCCGGGGTACACCACAAGGATCTTGATTCCCGGCAACCCCTCATGAATGACAAAAGGATACTTTTGCAAGAGGCTCAAAAATCTAGCGGACTGCGGGCCTCCTTGATGGTGCTGCTTTTTACGGTGTGCGTGTAAATCATCGTAGTTTTGAGATCACTATGCCCCAGCAGTTCCTGAATCGTCCGAATATCATAATTGGCTCCGAGCAGGTGGCTGGCAAAGCTATGGCGGAAGGTATGGGCCGTAGCCCGCTTGCAAAGCTGCGCCTCGGCCACCGCTTTTCTTATCGCCTTCTGGACTTGGGTTTCATGCAGATGATACCGGCGGTATTCCCCGGTTTCCGGCACCCTGGTCAGATCCTTGGCCGGGAAAATCCATTGCCAGACAAACTCTCTGGCCGCATTGGGGTATTTTTCATCAAGAGCATTCATCAAAAAAACCCCGGCATATTTACGCGTCAGGTCGCGTTGGTGCAGGATTTTCAGGGCATCAATCTGGACGCGCATCGCCGGAAGAATTGCCTTGGGAAGCGGCACCGTCCGATCTTTTTGCCCCTTGCCGTCATGCACGGTAATAATCCCGGCATCAAAATTCAGGGATTGCACCCGCAGGTTGAGGCATTCGAACAAGCGCAGGCCGCAGCCGTAAAGCAGCTTCACCACCAGATTATACGGCGGCTCAAGACGGGCCAGAACGGCTTCGATTTCTTCCCTGTTCAGCACCACCGGGATATAGGGCCGCCGTTTCGCCCTGACCACCCCCTCCACCTTGCCGAATTCCCGGTGCAATACGTGGCGGAAGAAGAAGAGCAAGGCGTTGAAGGCTTGGTTCTGGGTGGAAGCCGCCACCTGCCGCTTGACCGCCAGCCAGGTCAGGAATTCCTTGACGTCGGTGGCGGTGAGCAATTCCGGCGGTTTGCTGCGCACAAAGGCCTGGAATTTACGCAGCCAGAGCTTGTAAGTGTCGAGTGTTTTGGGGGAATAGTGCCGGATTTTAATTTCCTGGGTAAGGCTGGTAAATTCCTCCCTCCAGGAAGCCCCGGTCGATGCCGCCGGTTCGGAAACCTGGGGCGGGGTGGAATTTGTGGCGGGTGCCGGCCCCCGAACCGCACTAGTCGAAACGGAAGCAGGAACAGACCCCGGTAACGCGGGACTCAGGTCAAAATACAAGGAAACGGCATGTGAAGCCTGTTCTTGTTGCCATGGAGGCAATTTCTTTTCCTGTAGTTTCTGAAGAAATAGGGGCTGGCTCTCGGGTTGGTCGGAAGGAATGTCATATTTCCGGCAATAATCCAGGTAAAATTGCAGCCACCTCAGGTAAAATTCCCGTGCTTTTTCCGGGACACCATTGACTGGCAGCAGCTTCTCAAAACGCGCTTGCAAATCGGCAGGAACTGGGAGCATGGGGTGATCTCCAGAAACTGTTTATCCATCGCAATTGGAATGATATACAGAAAAGCGATACAGTATCGGAAAATGGCTTGTCAAGACATTTTCCATAAATTATCTTACTAAATTAATCGGATAGGCTGACTGATTCAAAATCTGTGGCTAAACCGCTGTTTCAGGATAGTAGGTAGCCGCCCTCGCTGGGCAGGATGATATAAAGATCTGCTGAATAACTTGTTATGTATATTAGCCTTCGGTGAGAACAAAAATGTTTGATGACTTAACCACCTACTACCATGAAAATGTTGTCTCGACGTATATGGACTACCGCGACATCAAACGTTCTGGCACCGCAGGACGTAGCAGAGATATTCGTAATGCAATAATAGCCGCGTCAGCACTATTCCATCTACGCGAGCACCTCCCCAGGCCCAATCAACCAACTCGAGCGGCCACGGAAAAGCTATGCCCTGAATATGGGCTCTTGGGTGACATTGTTAACGCTGCAAAACATAAGTCTATCTCTCGTAACACACCTCACGGCACTCCACTGTTAGCCGACGCTACTCAAATTGATGAGCGAATCGTATTAACAGAATACTTGGACGAGAAAGGTCCATATCGTTTTGCTGAAAAAACTGTGATTGCAAAACTTTCAGACGGCTCGGAACGTGATCTGTTTGAAATCCTTACGGTCGTAATGAATTACTGGGAAAATTTTCTTTATTCGTTAGGCATTCTCCCTTCTCTTCGCATTTTCCCCAATGACAGTAATAAACATCCGAGAACCAGGAAAGAATGGGAAGAAAACCGTCTGGATTTTGAAATCGTAAAAGGCCATCGTTTTCATCAATCAATGCGCCTACAGAGGTTCAACTATCAAACCGAAACTATTGAACCAATCGATCTCACAGGGTCTCAAGTAAAGTTCAACATATACAAGCCAGCCTACGAAATTAACTTGTCATTAACTCATGACGCTAGCGGCAAAGAGTTTAAGAAAACTATCACGCTGAGTGACGACGAAAGCGAAACAGTAGCACATTGCAAAACAGACGAAGATAGACAGGCATATATAAATTCGCTGCCTTGCGCACATGAAGCTTTACGCCAGTTAGCAATAGAAGCCGGGGTTGTCAATGATTCCGCTGACACTCTAAATATTTCAAATAAAGAAGGCACATAACAAGCGGGTCAACCAGACGGCGAAGAGCAGCGTTGCACTATTCGCGTCCTGGTTCAGTGGCCGCCGCTGGTTACCCTTGGCGTTATGTGTGAATAAAATGAAAAACCAACCTGAACAACTCTTTAATATAGCGATAAAATCTTTACCAGAAAGTACTACATCATTGATTGACTTATTTTCTGCTTTATTAACACCTACCATTGCTTTAATTATGGTTTATATTGCTTACCAACAGTATAAAGTTAATGAACAAAGGTTAAAGCATGAAACATATGAAAATAGGATAAAAATTTATAAGTCTGTAAACAAATTTATCTCTCAGATTACAGCAAATGGTCATCCTACCTATACTGAATGCCACATATTCTACTCAGAGGCATCTGAAGCAGCATTTTTATTTAATTCTAAAATTATCACACATATTGAAGATCTTTACCAAAAAGGTATCGATTTAAGCAGTCTTCAAGAAGAATTATATCCTTCTGATGGAAGTAAAGGAATAGAAGTTGGAGAAGAACGAACATCAATTTCCCAACAAAAATCTATATTATTTAAATGGTTTGTAGCTCAGCTTGAAGTATCACAAAAATTATTTACGGCAGAAATTGGACTAAAAAAATAATTAATAGTTAAAACTAGAACTTGTTACAAAGTAAAATATTAAACCAAAAATACACATAACAATTCGCTCAAGCACGACGCGCGGGCACGCCAGTTTTATCGGCTTCGGCCAACTTAATACAACTCGAAATCAACAGCCCAAAGCGAAGCGCGCGTCTTAGCTTTGCGTTATGCATCGATATTTTCTAAAGCACACAAGAATGAGGTTGAATAATGACATCGTCAGATCATCCAATTAAATGCTTAAAAAAGGACAATGTCATTAATGTTTTTTTCGTTTGGCTGTTTTCCCTGAAACCTATGGAAACGCCAGCTGAAACCGAAACAGACAATTTGATATTAAGTATGAAAACAACTGCAACAAGCAGATACAACGCTTCTGTTAGGCTTAAACATCGAGCAAAATTTGCCTTTTTCACCACAACAATACTTTCTTTAGGGCTTATATTTATACCTCTTATGCAAAATGCTGGAGTTAAGATAGCATTTCCTATTGGGGTCTTGAATGCAATGCAAATATTTCTAGCAGTTTCAGTTCTTGTGTACTCAGTAATAATTGGCACGGCTCGCTACGATTTGCGTAGTGAGAAACTAAATGAATGTGGAAATAAACTAAAAGAAATAATTAGAGAAATTCGCAGAGAAAAGGAAACATGTGGTGGAGCGATCTCTGGAGAATATCTTAAAACACTTCAGCAAAGATATTCAGACATAACAACAGAAGTTGAAAATCACATTAGAAATGACTACAGGCTTTCATTGTTAAATATGAAAGATGAATATTCTATTACTGGTTTTAAAAGGTTAAATCTTTGGATTGAATATACATTAGTGAATATTTTCAATTATTTAACATCAATAATATTGTTATTCGTTGAGCTAGTTTTTATTACTGACATGCTAGGTGTATCTAGCTTGTTGGTGGGGTTTCTAAATGGTTGCAAGTAATTCATGGTGTAGCAACATGTATCAAACTAATAATTGCATAACAAAAGCACTACCTTTAGGCGTTATGCTTTAATTTCGAAACATTATTGAACAAAAACCACGGTCAAATCCATGCCCAAAAAGAATAGCAAAATAAAAAATCAATATTCTGGATTTGTCCTGACATTTGAGCCAGAACGCACACAATGGCTTGCAGAACGTTTATATCCTGATAACGAAATAACTGAGTCATTTTCTGCCATAGATTGGGAGTTTGAACGTAGAGAATTAGTTTTCCTCGTACTAGAAACTGAGCCTCTATCAATTTCTGCAATGGCGTTAATGGAGCGAATGCATGGAAGTGGCGGTTCTGGCAAACTGAAAATGCGAATGTCAAAGACGATTGTCTTTGATACTCAAATTTCTGAACACGAGTTGAATTGGAAGGAATTAAATTCGGTTGTATCAACTCCCGAAAGACTAAAACGCACGGACTTTAAAGCTTGGGAGTTTTTGCTCACCAAAATACGCAAACTCCGTCCTGAATATAAAGAATTAATTGACCAGCTTATTCTTTATCGTGAGACAGAGCTTCGTTTACTCGGCCAGTCTGACCGCGTAGCGAGATTGAATGAACAACGTGATGGCCTTGGTTTAACCCTTGATATTGCACAGCTTGATCGTTCATCAGTTCTCAAGGGAATGAACATTGAAAAAGCAGATGAAGCAAATTCAATACTTGATCTGTTAGACACCTTGCCAATTCAAGAGCGTAGCTTACTTGAGCATGACGCTAGGCTTTTTAAATCATTGCTTGGAGAACAACCTTATCATTCTGCCGTTTTTTCAAACGGCGCTGACAGATCTGTTCGTATTCACGTTGTTGATCAAACCGATATCGAGACTGTCCTTGGTATAGATTTAATTATTTATAATACCTGCTTCGATAACTTTTTGCTCTTGCAGTACAAGAGGATGCAGAAAGGTAGTAAAGGTTGGGTTTATCAAATTAACCCAACTTCTAATCTCAACCAACAACTCAAAGCCATGGCCAGTTTTAAATCTGCAGTTGCATCATCCACGCCTCCATCTCCTACGCTTTGGAGTTATCGTCTAAACGACAACCCTTTTTACTTCAAGTTTTGCGAGCAATTCCGTCCTGAGGCTCGCGATGATAGCCTTGTACCCGGGATCACAATGTGTGAAAGTCATTTGACAGAATATCTGGCACTGCCTGAATCCCGTGGACCTAAAGGTGGTTTGTCAGTCGGTTATCACAACTGTCCTCGCTATCTAAATAATACTGAGTTCATTCAATTAGCGCGCGTGGGTTGGATCGGAACTGGAATGCAGGCTTTGCCATTACTGCAGAAAGTCCTAGAGGCAAATCAGAAAGGTGGCCGTGCTGCAATGTTTGCAATAATTGATAGGGAACAATCTCAATCAGCTACTGGCAGAGGTCGGAACTATAACCAAAAGATAGCATAACAAAATTATTAACCAGACCGCGGGGACGTTGCCGGCGCTACGCGTCAAGCTCAGTGGCGCGGTCTGGTTATAATCGGCGTTAACACGGCATGAAGAAACAAAAAAAACGAAATAACCAGATTGCTCCTTTTGTGGTGAATTTTTGCAAAAATATTTCACCTGAGACTCCAATCCTTGTCCCACTTCGGCCACTCATGGGAAAGCCAGCTAATGAATGTTTCACTCTCGTTCCAGAGCATGTTTCCACATACGGCGGAAAACAGCATATTGGATGGAGCATTCATGTCTGGAAGTCTGTTTTGATTGAGGCCGAGTTTCATTGCGTCTGGGAGTCTCCAGAAGGGGAACTCATCGACATCACGCCGAAGATGTTTGAAGCTGAAAACATTATTTTCCTCCCTGATTCCACAAAAAGTTACACAGGAAGACAAGTCGATAACATCAGAAAGTCTATCTCCTCCGATGTGAACGTGACAAAATTCATCAGGCTAGCCCAAGAATACTACAGGTACATTAACCATGGAGACTTGGCCGATTACCACGGAGAGATTGAGATCAAAGAAGACTTTATTGACCAATACAACCTTATGGTAGAACTGGAACGCAATCTCATTCGTAAATTTGGATACGGCAGAGGTATAGCCACAATCGGTGGATTTGTGCGTAATCATTTACCCTTCTCCATCGTAAATTAATGCAAGTCAGCCAACAAAAAATTCCAGCCGACCGCGTGGAACTGCTGGTTTTGAATCTAGCAGTTCAGTGGCGCGGTCGGCTGAATTAAAGCGTTAATGCGCCGCAATGGAATCAGCCGTTGCAACCCTCGTCGCCAACAAAAAATTGCTCAAGGATTTTGGAGTTAGTAAGAAGTGAGGTTATTTCGTCTCCCCGCCCTGCAAGGAGCTGTTGCAACGAGGCGACCGACGCATTGCTTAGACCAGCCAGTTTTCCACGGTCAATTCCGGGATACGCACAAAATGGCGGATGTTGCCGGTAACCAGAACGAGTTTGTTAGCCAGGGCGATGGCGGCGATTTCGAGATCGGCAAGGGGTAGCGGGGTTCCCGCCTTTTCCAGCTCGGCGCGGACTCGGCCGCAGACAAAGGCAGCCTTGCTGTCGAAACCAAGAAGATTCACCGCAGGCAACAGAATCTCTTGCAGGTTCCGCAGATGATGGGCGGGCCTGTTGCTTTTGCAGGCGCCATACACGATTTCCGAGATGGTGACGGTGGAGATGTACTGCTGGTTGCGGGGGATGTCGGCCAGCATGGCCAACAAACCGGGGTTCGGCTGTTTTTTGAAGATATTGATGATGATGTCCGTATCAAAGAGATACATCGCGGCCTTCCCCTCCCTGATGCCGAAGCTCGCCGAGATCGGTCAGCGCCTCTGCCACCTCCTCGAAATCCGGCCACAACGAAGCCACGGCGGCAAGTCCCTGACGCTCCTGATGCTGCTCGATGATCTTCAGATCGTCCAGACTGACCAGGGCTGCCACCGGCTTGTCCCGCCGGGTAATGACGAATCGTTCATGACCATGAGCGCTTTTGGCAATGAGTTCGGAAAGATGACTTTTGGCATTGGCAACGGATACTTGCGGCATGATAAAACTCCTGCTGGCAAAAGGTTACAATTAAGCGAGATGACTATTATGACCATATGATAGTCATCTCGCTGGCAACTTGTCAAGGACGATTATATTTAAGAGAAGGGGGGGCAAGGGCATGGCTGTCTGCCGAAAAAGAACGCAGGGCCAAGAACTCTGGTTGTTGATCGTTCAAAACTGTTCTAGGATAGGGGAAATAGCCAGCCGGAATCCGAACAATCCCAGCCAGACACACCACGATGCCAACCCGACACCCCGACAAAATCCCCAGCCTGGTCTTTGCCAATGCCGCGGGCGAGATCACGGATTATCCCGAGCTTGAGATGGCGGGCCGCAGCGGCAGCCATTTTTCCCGGCCCGGGCTCGAAGATCTTATCCCCCTGCCCGAGGGCAGCGACATCTTCGTGCTGCCGGGCCGCTTGCCCGTGGGTATCGACCCGGAAACCGGCGAGCCGCTTCTGGTTGAAGAAAACCCGCTGAATCCCGGCGCCGGCCTCCAGGCGGTGGCGGCCTTCATGTCCCCGGCCCATACAGCCATCCACTGGGCCGGATTTGAAAAACCAAAGGGAGATCTGCCGCATCTGCCGCTGTTTGCCTACACCGCCGTGGGCTGGCTCGACGGCCGGTTCTGGGTCAGCGCTTTTCGCAGCGATCCGGACAAGCGCCAGGAGATGAACCGCTTCCAGCCGGAAAAACTTGCCCGCCGCACCGAGCAGTGGCTGAGGCAGCACGAGCAGAACCGGCTCATCCAGCACCTGGGCAAGTGCTGCCTTACCTACCGCTGCCCGGCGGCGATCAACTATTTTCTCCGGCAGTTTGAAGCGCCCCTGCCCTGCTCGCCGGTGTGCAACGCCCAATGCCTGGGCTGCATCTCGCTCCAGCCCTCGGGCTGTTGCCCCTCCACCCAGGACCGGATCAATTTTGTCCCCACCCCCAAGGAAATCGCCGAGATCGCGGTGCCGCATCTCAAGGCCGTCCAAGGCGGGGTGGCGAGCTTCGGCCAGGGCTGCGAGGGCGAACCCCTGCTCCAGGCCGACACCATTGAGGCCGCCATCCTCCTGATCCGCAAGGAAACCGGCCAGGGCACCATCAACCTCAACAGCAACGCCGGACTGCCCCAGGCCGTGGACCGTCTGGCTCATGCGGGCCTCGACAGCCTGCGGGTCAGCATGAACAGCGCGCAGTCCGTTTACCACCAGCGCTACTACCGGCCTAAGGGATTCAACCTGGATTCGGTCAAGCAGTCAATCCGGGTCATGAAGCAGCATGACCGTTTTGTTTCGCTCAATTACTTCATCCTGCCCGGCTTCACCGACGACCCGGGGGAGTTTGCCGCCCTGTGCGAGCTGATTGCCGAATACCAGCCGGATTTCCTCCAGCTCCGCAACCTCAACATGGACCCGGACTGGTATTTTGAGTCCTTGCAATTCAAGGAAGGCGGCCCGCCCATGGGCATCCGCGCCTGGCTCAAACAACTAAAACAACGCTTTCCCAGGCTGCGTTACGGTTATTTTAATCCGCCCCTGCGCTGAACCTGATCTCACAGGACACAGATATGGGCACGCAAAAACTGCCCTTCGACAAGCTCAGGGTGAGCAGCGCTAGCGGCGACGGATGTTATCTTAACTATATTCCGTTCGTGCTGAGCCTGTCGAAGCACCTGCTTGAAACAAATTCTGAAATTCCACGAGCGCATCACCAATGACCGCCGCCATCAAGATCCTCTGCTTCCTCTTCTGGGGCAACCTGCTACCGCCCCTGGCCAGCCTGGCCCTGGGCGACCGATTGGCCAGGCCCGTGGACCACGGGGCCACCTGGTTCGACGGCCAGCCGCTCTTCGGCCCCCATAAAACCATCCGGGGCATCCTGACCAGCCTGGTCGGCACCACCCTTTCCTTCCCGCTGCTGGGGGTTTCCTGGCAGACGGCCATGGGCGCCGGAGCCCTGCTCATGGCAGGCGATCTGCTCTCCAGCTTTATCAAGCGGCGGCTGCATCTGGCCAGCGGCGAATCGGTCTTCGGGTTGGACCAGATTTTCGAAGCGCTACTGCCCGCCCTCTATCTGGCCAGCCGGATGCAGACCCCTCTCTGGTCACCACTCCTGGCCCTGGTCATCTTCGTGCCGGTGGCCCATGCCGGAGCCCGGTTCTGGAAGTATGTCCTCTTCAAGCCCCCCATGGAAAACTATCCGCGTTTTATCCGCTCCACGGTGCGGCTGCGCGAATGGCGCTCGTGCCACCAGCCCCTGGCGCGCTGGCATGTCTTGTTCAATCTTTCTTCCCTGATCTACAACCGGGTAGTCGTGTCCACTGTTTTCCGCCTTCTGGGGTTTTACAGGCAGGGGGTTGCCAATGCCCTGCAACTGGAGCTGAGCGAACACGACATTCCCTGCCCCAGCCTGCCACACCCTTTTGACGGCTTTACCATCCTGCTGCTCACCGACCTGCATCTCGACGGTTTGCCGGGATTGGTCGATCAGGCCCTCGCCACAATCGGAGAGCGGAGCTTCGACCTCTGCCTGATCGGCGGCGACATCCGGATGGAAACCTACGGCCCCATCGCCCCAAGCCTCAGGGAGCTGCGCCGCCTGCTGCCCCATATCGCAACGAAGCACGGGACTTTCGGGGTGCTGGGCAACCACGACTGCATCGAGATGGTTCCGGATTTCGAGGAGGCAGGGATGCTGATGCTGGTCAACGACGCAACCCTGATCGAAAAAAACGGCGCACATCTTTGGCTGGTCGGCATCGACGACCCCAACTACTACAAGACCCATGATCCGGCCAAAGCGTTCAGCACGGTGCCGCCCAACGGTTTCAGCATCCTGCTCGCTCACTCGCCCGAAGCCTATCGGGAAGCGGCCCGGCATCAGGCAGCCCTCTATCTCTGCGGCCATACCCACGGCGGCCAAATCTGCTTGTGCTCGGGCACGCCCATCTACACCAACAGCAGCGCTCCGCGCTTCACTGCCAGAGGACGCTGGCAATACCAGGGGATGCAGGGTTTCACCAGCCGGGGAGTCGGCGCTTCCGGCGCGCCGCTGCGTTTCAACTGCCCCGGCGAAATCGCCGTCCTCACCCTGCGCACCGCTGCATCACAACCGGCAACAGACACCTTGTAACCGGGCGTTGAAAAACTCGTTTTTCGACGCCCTGCGTACGAGCCAGGGATGGCTCGCCAATTTCGGCGAGTTCTAACTCGTTGAAATTGTGAGATCGGCCAGAATTCACTTCTGGCCGATCATGGCTGAAAAAAGCCAGGACACCTTTTTTCAACATCCTGCTAAGACCTTTTCGCGGAGACCCGCCATGCCGAACCAGCCCAAGGTGTGCATCGCCAACCGCTCGCTCACCATAACGGTCAACCCCGCCTTCAGCCTGCTCAACAACTACCTGATGCAGAACATCCCCATCCAGACCCTCTGCGGCGGCAAGGCTGCTTGCGGCCGCTGCCGGTTCCGGGTGCTTGAGAACGCATCCCACCTCAGCCCGGTGCGTCCCGCCGAAAAGGCCCGCCTCGGGGAAGCGTTGATCGCTGCGGGCTGGCGGCTTTCCTGCCAAAGCCATGCCTTGCGGGATATAACCATCGAGCTGCCGGGCCTGGAAGAGAAGCTTGACGACCTCCCCCAATCTGCCGTTTGATTCCACTGCAAAAACAACAACTTGCCATTTCAAAAAAGAATCGGTATGCTGACGGAAAAGTTCGTGTACCCCAACCATTTCAGGACATGACGCCATGCTCTCATGCTTTCGGCAAATACTTACCCAACCCAGCATCGCCATTGATCTCGGCACGGCCAACACCAGAGTGTACGCCAGCCAGGGAGAAGACTTCCGCGAAGAGCCGTCCCTGATTCAGCACATCCGCCAGGATCAGGAAGTTCAAGCTCCGGACGACTACTTCTCCTACCTCAACACCCAGTTCACCTCCTCCCCGTTGCGCGGCGGGGTGATTGTTGATATCCACAATGCCGTTTCCCTGCTGAAACCCCTGCTGAAACGAACGCGCACCGGCCTGCGGCACCCGGTTTCCCTGACCTGCGCCCCCACCGACACCACGGAGCTTGAACGGAAGCTGCTGACCAAGGCGGTCCGGGACGCAGGCGCCGCCCAGGTGGCCATTATTCCGGAGGTCTGGGCCGCGGCCATCGGCGCGGGGATCGACGTGACCCTCCCCTCCGCCCAAATACTCATCGATATCGGCGAAGGCGTCACCGACATGGCCGTGATCCGCGACGGGCAACTGGCCTTTGCCACCGCGACTCGCACGGCCTGCAGCGACCTGCAGAAAGCGATACGCTCCGCGATCATCTCCCGGCACAAGGTCTGCCCCGCCCACGCGGAGACGGAACGCCTGACCCACGAAATTGCCGCCTTGCAGCAAGGCAATGATGCGAACGACCGGGATATCCCGGTGCTGGGCATGGATATCATCCGCCGCCGTGAGGTGAGCATCGCGGTGCACAACCGGGAGATCCTCGACGCCATGGCTCCGGTGCTGGCAAAGATCCTTAAGATGATCGAAACAGGGCTCAGAAAACTTCCGGAAAACGTCTCCTGCGAGGTCGTGGAATCCGGCATCTGTCTCACCGGGGGCGGCAGTTGCATCCTGGGAATGGACAGCCTGATCGGGGCACACACCGGCCTTGAGGTGCGAATCGCGCCGGACCCCATGCACTCGGTGATCAACGGGGCAATCCAGACCCTGGAGTACTGGAAGGAAAAAGAAAACTGGTGGGAGAATATCGCCTGGCCCTGCATCCCTGCATAGGGCCGGAAAAATGAGCGCGAAAATGGCGCAGGACGCGCTGCACCAATAAGCCGGAAGGCAGAACTACCAGACGTTAGCGGATCTCAATGGCGCTGACCGGGCAGGAGGACGCAGCCTCTTCGCAGTCGCAGGTATGGCATTGGTCCGGCCCGATCACCCACGATTTGTCGTCCCGCAATTCAAAAACCGCCGGGCATAATTCCACGCACACCCCGCACCCGATGCACAGATCCTGATCCACTGTTGGCGTTGCCATGGTTCTCTCCTCGGTATGGTACGAGCCGAACTATTTCCCCTGATCCCGGAACCCTTCCCGGATCATCCGATATGTGCCGCTTGGTGTATCCAGATCATAAATATTGAAGTTGGTCCGCATGTCGAGCCCCTCGTAATGCACGGCGAAATTGAGAGAGGCCGAGCCTTCCGGACCGCTGACGATGCGGTGGAACACATGCCTCGGCCAGACCAGCATAGCGGGCTGATCGAGCAGCACCTTGCCGCCTTGCAGGATCTGGCTGGGGGTGACGGTGAAGCTCTCCATGCCGTGCGCCTGGATGTAGATATCCACCTGCCGCGTGCCGTACAGAACGATGAGATTGTCGTCCTGATGGGGATGCATGTACCAGGGGCGGGCCACCTCGCCCACCGGCCCGGGGGAAACCGCGCTCTTTTCGTGCAGCACCCGGTCGATGGCGTCGATGCGGGGCAGGCAACCCATGGGCACGTTGTCGAAAACCACCCCCGGGGTGCGGCGCAGCATCTTCAGGGGAATGATCCGGTAAAAATCCTGCACTTCCTTAAATATTTCGCAATCAGGCATGCTGTGCTCCTTGATAATCTTTGTACCCACCTACTTTCTTACAAAAGGACTGTGTGCTTCGACAAGCTCAGCACGAACGGATAAAAAACGAACTATCAATCGTCTGTTCGTTCGCCCTGAGCCTGTCGAAGGGCCACGTCAAAACGAAAAACCCGGGGATGGACTTTTTCAATATCCCTGCTATATTGTGACAGTTTTCGCGGCTTCCTGCAAGAGAACCTCGCCGGTCCGCCGGCCATTGGCATTGACAGCAACACCTAGGGAGAGCACCATGGACAAACATAGCGGCGCGGGGTTCACCCGGATCATCAACGCCTTTGGCTGGTCCATGGCGGGTTTGAAGGCTACCATGAAGCACGAAAAAGCCTTCCAGCAGGAGCTTGGCCTCTGCCTTGTCCTGGCGCCCCTCGGACTCTGGCTGGGCGAAACCGGCGTTGCAAAAGCGTTGCTCGTGGGCTCGCTTTTTCTGGTGCTGATCGTTGAGATCCTCAACAGCGCCATCGAAGCGGTGGTGGACCGGTTCGGCACCGAGCACCATCCCCTGTCCGGCCGCGCCAAGGACATGGGCTCGGCCGCCGTGTTCCTCGCCCTGGCCAATGTGGCGCTGATCTGGCTCCTGGTTCTCTTTTTCTAGTCGCGAAAAATATCCCACATTGTGGCACACCCTGCCCTTGACAACCGTCCCCTGGTCGGGAATAATCTCCATCTGTCGATTCAGCATATTGTCTTGTTTTTACGCCCTTAGATACAGGTAGCCCCATGAACAACACCCCCATCCGCCCCGCCGACTGCTTCAAACAGTATACCCTGGACCAAGACAAGGTCTGCAGCCCCATGGAGACGGTGAACCGCTTCAAGGCGCGGCTGGTCGAAGTGAACCTGGACATCCTCCAAGAGGTGCGCCGCATCGACAACGGCCGGTTGGACATCCCGGTCTATTTCAGCGTCTGCGGCAAGGATGCCCAGGCGGTGATCGGCAACAAGAAGCAGATGGGCAAGGGCAGCTCGCCGGAACAGTCCCAGGCCAGCGCCTGCATGGAACTGGCCGAGCGGTTCAGCTTCTTTTCCTTCAAGCAGGACGAAGAAAACTTCATCACCGACACCTACGCCAACCTCAAACAGTCCGGCCAGCCGCTTTTGCCCCTGGTCCGCCTCCTGCTCTCGGTCCATGACGAAAACACCGACATCGCCACCCTGGAGCGGCTCATCGAGGACATCCCCATCCAGTGGACCTGGGGTACCAACCTCAACAGCGGCGAGGTGCTGCTGGTGCCTTTTAGCTGGTTTTACGCGATCAACGAGTTCAACGGGCCGTCGGCGGGCAACACCTTTGAGGAGGCAATCCTCCAGGGGATCAGCGAACTGGTGGAGCGGCATGTCTGCTCCCTGGTCAACCACCACCATCTGACCACCCCGGCCATTGACCCGGACTCTGTCACCGACCCGGTGGCCCGCGAGCTGCTGGACAAGTTCCGCAAAAACAATATCGAACTCTACCTCAACGACTTCACCCTGGACACCGGCATCCCCACGGTGGCGGCCCTGGCCATCGACCGCTCCACCTTCCCGGCAACGAGCGAGATCGTCTATACCGCAGGCACTACCCCGGACCCGGAAAAGGCCCTGATCCGGGCGATCACCGAGGTGGCCCAACTGGCCGGGGACTTCAATTCCCAGGCCAACTACGTGGCCAGCGGGTTGCCCAAGCCCCTGTCCATGGACGAGGTGCGCTACCTCACCGAGACGGCAACCACCATCTCCATCCACGACATGGTGCAACTGGCCGACAACAACATGCGGATCGAGATCGAGCGCTGCCTGGCCGCCCTGTCCCGTTTAGGCCTTGAAGTGCTGGTGGTCAACACCATGCACGAAAAGCTCCAGGTCCCGGCGATCTACACCATCATCCCCGGCTGCCATTTCCGGGAGCGCTCCCGGATCAACAACGTGGGGCTGTTTGCCGCAAAGCTGGTGACCGAGCGGATTTGCGATGCAAACGAGCAGCTCGTCCAGCTCCTCAAGATGCAGCACTACCTGCCGGACGCCTATTATCTGGAGTATTATCTGGGCAAGAACATGCAGTCCCAAGGCGAACTTGCCGCGGCCGTGGCCCATCTGGAGCGGGCCCTGACCCTGCAGCCGGAGGAGGAGGATATCCCCTACATCTATTCCCATCTGGGCGATTGCCTGAAGGATATGGGGGAGTACGACCAAGCCATTGGCGCCCTGCGAAAAGGGATGGAACACGACGAGGAGCGGCCGGACATCCACAACCTGCTGGGGTTCTGCCATTTCAAGCGGGATGAGTACGAGGTGGCCATCGCCCATTTCCACCGGGCCGTGGAGCTGAACCCGGCCTCGGCCATCGACTACGCCAACCTCGGGGTCAATCACCGCAGGCTGGGCAACAGCGCGGAAGCGGCCCGCTACTTCGAGCTGGCCCTTGATCTGGATCCTGGCATTGAATTTGCCCGCACCCATCTGGCGGAGTTGAGTGCAGGCGACTGATTAGAAAGATCACTCCGATAAAAGCGGGCCTCTCAACAACTCGGGATTCTCTTCAAGCAGGTGCTTCGACAGGGCTCTCTTGAGCTTGTCGAAAGGCTCAGCACGAACGGAATATCAATAGATTAAGACGATGTCCGTTCGCCCTGAACCTGTCGAAGGGCAGTTGTTACGAATCACCGACAAAAGATGGATTCTCACAAGTCGTCACCCCGGCGAAGGCCGGGGTCCAGCTCTCCGGTGCTCGGCGGCGTGCCAATGGGATCTTTTCCCTTCCCCTCCCCCATTTGTCCTGCCGCGCCTCGCAGACGGGGGCGGAAAAAACGCTAAAACTGTTTGAGGGCGAAGCCCGAGTTTTTTAGCGTCCCGCCCTCGGCGAGAAGCAAGGGGAGCCCGCAGGGCCAGGACTGGCTGGGGTGCCTTTTTCTTGTTTCTTCTTTTGGGCACGCAAAAGAAGAAAAACCTGGCTCACCCCGCATACATCGCCGCCATCTCCACCGTATACCCCCCACCCTTCTCCTGACAGAGACAAAACGGCGATAGCACTTCCAGCCCCTCTCCCCCATCCTTCACCGCCTCCACCAGCACCAGCCCCGCCTCCGTTTCGGGATAGGCATGCACCATCCGCAACCGTTTCGGCGCAAGCCCGTTGTCCCGCAAGGCAGAAAGCAGAATCTCGGTCCGAGCGGCGGGATAAACAAAGGCCGCCCTCCCTCCGGACTTCAAGGCGAAGGCTGCCGCCTGGGCCATCTCCCCAATCCCGCCAAGGATCTCATGCCGGGCTTTTGCCCGTTCGGTTTCCGGATGATGGCGGCCGCTGGTGGTCGGGTAATAGGGAGGATTTGCCGCCACCCAATCAAAGCTGTTTGGGGGCAACAGGTCAGCAATGCGGCGGCAGTCGCCTTGGAGAACCGTAACCCGGCTTGCAAGGGAGTTGATGGCCACGTTCCGGCGCACGACCTCGGCCAGGCGCGGCTGCAGCTCAAGGGCGACAAGGCTGATCGTGGGGTGGCGGTGGGAGAGGATCAGGGAGACAACCCCGCATCCGGCGCCCAAATCGAGGATGCGGGCCTCGGGTTGCGGAGTGAAAAAATGGGCCAGGAGAACGGCATCCACGGAAAACCGGTAGCCCTGCCGGGGCTGCAGACAGCGCAGCGTGCCCCCAAACAGACTCTCTTCGCTGAGTTCCTCGGCAATGGCCATTCGATTTTGGATCAGGAGGGAATCTTGTAACTGATCACGGAACAAGCCCTCGAAAAAATGTCATCCAAAAATAAGCGGTCACAGGGTGCCGCAGATGCGCGAAAGAGGTTTGCCCGCTATCCCTGCGGAGCCAGGATAAGATCCCCTATGCCCGGTTCCCGGACAGGGGCTCTAAACATCAGGTATGCGGGCAGGCCGATGACAAAGCAGATGCGGTGCCATGTGGCCGCTTATGGAATTTTTTCTTCGGGCACGATCTTATTAAGCAGCAGCCCGGTGAGCAGCTTGGGGTAAAAATAGGTGGACTTGTGCGGCATGACCAGCCCCTCGTCCGCCACCCTCTTTACCTGGGACACCAGGGTCGGGTTCATCAAAAAAAGCAGGGGGCTGCGGTCGGCGTTGCTCTCGCCCTCCTTGATCGCCACATCCAGGGCGGTATCCGGATCGCTGTAATAGTCCACCAGATTTTCCTGTACGCACCGGTCATGACTAAGCTGGAGCAGCCGCTCGATGATGAGGTCGGAGAGGATCACCACGTCCAGCTCGCGCAGGGAGGCGGGCTGCTTGGTGCCCAAGGCCTCGTCGATCACGCCGTCGCGCAGGGTCAGGAGCAGACAGCGATCCTCCTGGGGATGGTACAGGCCAAACATCGTGGCTGCGCCGGAATTTTCCGCCATGCGGGAGAGAACCTCGGTCATCAGGGTCTCGCGGGAGCCGTCAATGATCTCGTCGATGATAAAGCTCTGCGCCAGCTTGGCCATCAACCCGTCCAGGGCTACGGACTCGGGCATCCGCACCAGCCGGTGGGTGGGGAGCACGGACAACCCCGGATCTTCCATGCCGCAGAGATACATCATCGTGTGGTTGTAAGGGCTGTCGCTCGCCACCGCGCCCAGCCGCTCCCGCATCAGGGCGCGGAACTGAAGGGCCGTGGTGTAGCGGTGGTGGCCGTCGGCGATGTAGAGGGATTTTTCGCGAAACAGCGCGCGAACCTGGGCAAGAATCGCCGGATCGGTCACCCCCCAGATGGTATGGATGCAGCCGTCGTGGTCCGTGGCGCTGGCCAGGGGCTCGGCGGAGCGGCCGGATTCCAGCAGGGCCATGACCTGCCCCTGAGCATCGGGGTACAGGGAAAAGATCGGGCTGAACTGGGCATGGCAGGTGTCCAGCAGGCTGAGCCGGTCGGAGGTGACGCCGGAAAAGGTCTTCTCGTGGGGCTTGACGACCCCCTCGGCAAACTCGGCCAGTTGCACCAGGCAGAGCAAGCCTTTTCTGGTAAGGCGCTTGCCGGAGGGCAGGGAATACTCGGTATGGTAGAGATAGATGGCGGGTTCGTTGTCCCGGACCAGCACCCCTTCCTGCTGCCACTTGGCAAAAGTCTCCTTGGCCTGGCGGTACCTGGCTTCGGTCAACTGATCGGCGCTGAAATTCTTGCTCAGGTCCAGATGGATCATGTTGTAGGGATTCTTGCCGGCAAAGGCGGCCTGGGCCTGAAGGTCGATCACGTCATAGGGCGGGGTGACCACCTCTTCCAGGTGCTGGATCTTGGCCGGGTTGTATCGAAGGGCGCGAAAGGGCGCGATCAAAGCCATTGTTCTGTCTCCTTGCCTGGCCAGACTGGGCTTGCACCCAAGCCTGCCGGCAAATGCTCCCGGCGCGCATGAACCGGTTGACTTCCCCTGGGGGAATAGATATGTTTTGTAAATTATGCCAATAGAGCTTCTTGCAAAAATCTTGTTTGTGGTTCGACAGGCTCACCACGAACGGAAAAATCAATGATTTCGATATAGCTACCGTTCGCCCTGAGCTTGTCGAAGGGTGTTTTCGACGTTTTGCAGGAGCCTCTTTACATAGTAAAAAAACGCCCACATTTCAAGTGGACATTGTACCCGGACCGCAAACTTTTACAAACGAACTTTTCCCATACCCAAGAGGTGTTACCATGTACGATATCTTCACCCGCACCCATTTTTCCTCGGGCCACCATCTGCGCAACTATCCGGGCAATTGCGAGCGCCCCCACGGCCACAACTGGAAGGTGGAGGTGACGGTGCGCGCCACCGAGCTGGACGAACTGGGCATGGGCATCGACTTCAAGAACCTAAAAAAGGCGGTGAACGTGATCATGGAGGAGCTGGATCACCAGAATCTCAACGAGCTTCCGGCCTTTCAGAAGAAAAACCCCTCTTCCGAAAACATCGCCGCCTATATCTTCGACCGCCTCAGGGAAACCCTCACCTCCGAGCGCTACCGGCCCTACAGCGTCACGGTCTGCGAAACGGAGAACTGCTGCGTGACCTACCGTGAGGGATGATTCCACCCTGCAAATTTCCGAGATCTTTTACAGCATCCAGGGGGAGTCTTCCTTTGCGGGCTACCCCTGCCTTTTTTTCCGCCTCTCCGGCTGCAACCTGCGCTGCTCCTACTGCGACGCCAAGTACACCTACGAGGAGCCGGGCCGCCCCACCCCGCTCAACACCCTGCTGAGCGAGGCGGCGCGATACCCCAAGGCCCTGATCGAGATCACCGGCGGCGAGCCCCTCTTGCAAGCTGGGGTCTACCCGCTCATGGACGGGCTGCTCGCAGCGGGCCGCACCGTGCTGCTCGAAACCAACGGCAGCCTGAGCATTAAACAGGTGCCGCGCGAGGTGGTGAAGATCCTCGACCTCAAATGCCCGGACAGCGGGATGGCCGAAAAGATGGACCTTGCCAACCTCGATCTGCTCACGCCCCACGACGAGATCAAGTTTGTGGTCAGCTCCCGCGCCGACTACGACTGGGCCAAGGCAATGATAGCGGACCACCGGTTGGCCGAAAAGGCCAAGCTGATCCTCTCTCCGGTGATCGGCCGGATTACCCCTGCCCTGCTGGCCCAGTGGCTCATGGATGATGCCCTCCCGGCCCGGATTCAGCTTCAGCTCCACACCCTGCTCTGGCCGGGGATGCAGCGGGGGGTCTGACTCCCCCCATCGCAGACAACCAGCAACCAACAGGAGAATGACCGCATGGACATGAAAGAGTATCTTGAGAGCACCGCCGGCCGAGGGGTTCTGGCCACAGCCGGTGGCGATGGCCGGGTTGACGCCGCACTCTACAGCGTTCCGCATGTTCTGGAGGATGGCGTCGTCGCCTTTCTCATGCGCGACCGGCTCTCCCACCGCAATATCCAGGAAAACCCGCACGCCACTTTTCTCTTCATGGCAGACGGGCCAGGCTCCCGCGGAGTGCGCCTTTTTCTCAAAAAAATCAAAGAAGAAACCGACCCCGCCGCGATCAAGAGCCTGATGCGAAGACACCTCACCCCGGAGGAGGATCAGGCCCGGGGGATGACCTTCCTGGTCTCCTTTGCGGTGGAGAAAATTCTGCCCCTGATCGGTGACGATCCGGCCAAAATTCCTTTTTGCTGAACCGAAAAACCCATTGCCCCTTGCCGTGACCCCTTCAACCCGAGGAGTACCGCATGGCCGACACCTGCAAGGTCTTGATCACCGGCGCCACCGGCTACATCGGCCGGCGCCTGAAGGACAGGCTGCTCAAACGCCCGGATCTGGCGCTCCGGCTGCTGGTGCGCAACCGCCACAAGGTGCGGCCCGAGGTACTCGCCAGGGTTGAGGTGGTGGAGGGCGACACCTTCAGCCCCGAGGCATTGCGCGAGGCCCTCTCCGGCATCGAGGTCGCCTTCTACCTCATCCACTCCATGGGCTCGGGCCAGGATTTCGCGGAGCGCGACCGGCAAAGCGCCGTCAACTTCCGCGACGCCTGCATCGCAGCCGGGGTGAAGCGGCTCGTCTACCTGGGAGGGTTGGGAGTCAAGGAAAGCGCCAGCCGCCACCTCCTGAGCCGGATCGAGACCGGGGAACTCCTCAGCGCCCGCCCGGAAAGGCTGCAAACCCTCTGGTTTCGGGCCGGAATCATCATCGGCGCGGGCAGCGCCAGTTTCGAGATCATCTACAACCTGCTCCAGAAGCTGCCCCTCATGGTAACCCCGAAATGGGTCACCACCCGCACCCAGCCGGTGGCGGTGGACGACGTGCTCGCCTATCTGGAGGCGGCCATCGCCGTAGAGGTCCAGGGCGATCTGGTGGTGGACATCGGCGGCGAAGCCATGAGCTTTCGGGAGATGATGCTCCGGGCCGCTAAGGTCATGGGGCTGCGCCGCTTGCTCCTGCCGGTGCCGGTGCTGAGCCCGCGCCTCTCCTCCTTCTGGCTGATCCTCTTTACCCCCATCCCCTACCGCATGGCCGCCGCCCTGGTGGAGGGGCTCAAATCAGAAACCCTCATCCAAAACGACCATGCCCAACGCCATTTCCCCGGGATAACGCCCCGCAGCTATGAAAGCGCGGTGCAGGCCGCCATTGGTGAGCTGGAGCAGGATCTGGTCATCAGCCGCTGGTGCGACAGCTCCACGGAGCCGTTCTGCGACATCCTGCACCAGGACAACCCCGGCGCCCCCATCCTGCGGGACCGGCGGGAGATTCCATTACACGGGCTGGACCCGGCCCTGGTCTACGCGGCAGTCAAGGGGATCGGCGGCGCCGAAGGCTGGGGCGCCTACAACCTGCTCTGGCAGATCCGGGGTTTTTTGGACAAGCTGAGCGGCGGCTATGGCCTGAACCGCGGCAGGAGGCAGCAGAAGGATTTGCGGATGGGGGATGCCCTTGATTTCTGGAAGGTGGCCGACCTCAAGAAAAACAAACGGGTTCTGCTTGTGGCCCAGATGAAGGTGCCGGGCAAGGCCTGGCTTGAGTTCGACATCCAGAACGACCAGATGGTGCAGACCGCCCATTTTCATCCGCGCGGGTTGCTGGGCAGAGTGTACTGGTACGCGGTCCTGCCCTTTCACGAACTGGTGTTCAGGAATCTTGCCGAAAAAATCGTGGCGCAAGCCGCACAGGCGAGCGCCGCCCCCCGAGGCTGAACACGCGGCCCGGACTATTTTCCGGCCAGCTTCTCGACCACGGCCTTGTACTTCTCGTGGATCATTTTCCGGTCGAACGCCCAGAATTCGTCAAGCATCGCCTGGTCCTCGGCTTCGGAGAAATACGCCCGGGAGGCGGGGAAAAACACCGTATCCTCTTTTGCGATATGCCTGGGATAAAAATCCACCAGGGTGTGCAAACACCTGACAATCTCTTCCAGGGCAGCGGAGTCCCCGTTTCGATAGCGGGTGTTTGCCTCGACCAACGCCTTGGTTGTAATCCTGCCGAACACATGATCTTCAATCAGTTCGTCCATGACCCGTTGGTCCGGTTCTGACAGCCCCTTTGTCTTCAAGGCCAGAAACAGGATATCCTCTTCCTTCCCGTGGTGGGTGCGGTCGGCATAGGTTTGGACAAAATCAACCGCAGTGTCAACAAACACGGGGTCGATTTTCTTGGTTTTTCTTGCCTCTGCCAGGGCATCCTGAATTATGGCGAGCATCCGTTCAATGAGCCGGTGCTCTATCATGAGCGGTCCGCGTGCTTGCATGTGCTGTTCTCCTTTTTATTCCCTGCCGAACAACGCAAGAAAAATAATTGATTTCGATATGTTGCGATACTCCAACCTGCTCCATCAAATCACTCCGCGAAAACCGTGCCCCGCCCTCTTCTCCTGCTCCTGTTTCCTCTCCGCAATCTTGGCGCACATATAATTGGCCATCGCTCCTGCCATTGCTGGGAGCAAAATCACTGGCTGGATCGGCACACTTAAAACCGTTATTCAACGAGTTTGACGGGGGAGACAAACCCGGCAGGCTTGAGCGCAAGCACGGAACACTGCACCTGTTCCAGAATGGCTTCGGCGGTATTGCCGATAAGCAACCCGGGAATGCCTGTCCGCGCAACCGTCCCCATGACAACCAGGTCCGCCTGTACTTCCCCGGCCAGGGCGGTTATGACCTTGCGCGCTTGCCCTTTGCGGAGGTGGAAGCGAGGGGCAAGATAGTCATACGCTTCCGAGCCGATCCGATTTCGCAGCCACTCCCCTAGCTGGTACAACCCGCTCTCATGCTGCAAACGTTCATTTTCGACATAGGTGGCGGCAGCGGCGGGGTCCCCGCCCCATACGCTCATTTTGCCTTCGGCAAAAGCCTCCCAGGCATGCGCCAGATGCAAGACGGCAAAATCGGACAGCGCAAGCGAAGCGGACAAACCAATAATCTGCTCATTGAGGGCCAGTTCCTCGCCTCCGGCCATCAGCGGGTCAAAATCGACCGCCGCGAGAATACTGCTGTAATTAGATTTCTCCTGGGACTTCATCAGCCACACCGGAGCGGGACATTTGCGCAACAGATGCATATCATCGCTGCCGAACAGCCTCGCCAGGAAATCGGGATTTTCCGCGGGCTTGATTACCAGGTCATACCCGTGGCGCAGCACGGCGCGGATAATTTCGAGAAAAGCCTTGCCAGTGAACACCTTGCGCGCAATGTTGATTCGTTGCCCATGGGGATCGATCAGCGACTCCAACCTTTGCCTCTGTTCACTCTCCAGTGTCGCCTGCAGCCCGGTGGAATCCGGCACGCCATCTGCGGTCCCTTTACTCCCCGGGATACGGGGTACAACGGCAATGACCGTCAGTTCGGCCTGATTGTTTTCCGCCAGCGTCACCGCCCGCGCCAAGGCGGAGGCCTGGTCCACGCCCTCTTCTGATACATAGAGAATGTTTTTGAATCGTTTCATAAGGCGGCCCCCGTATTGGTTTTCAAACTCGATTCGGCATGGGGGAACAGGCGGTCCGCCGCTTCCCGTGCCGCGTCGGCATAAGGGACAAAGACCAGGTCGACTCCCTCCCGCTCAAACTGTTGGGCCTCCTGGCGGCTGGCGGCGGAGAGCGCCACCTTGCCGGGGTAGCCCTGCTGGTGAAGCCCGTGGAGCAGCATCCGGTTGATGACGCGATCCCGCATGGTGCTCACGACCCAACGCACCTGCTCCAGCGGCAGCGAAGCAATAAATTCCGGATCCTCGGCGTCACCATAATGGACTGCGTAGCCATCGCGGAGATGGCGCCGCACCACCTCCGGATCAAAATCCACGGCGAGCAAACGGCAGCCCCGTTGGCGCAGATTGTCCGCCACCGCAGCGCCGTAGCGCCCCAGGCCGAAGAGGAGAACATCCATGTTCCGGTCATCCCCGGCCGACCCATCCAGCTCCCGGTGCGCCACCTTGCGCTCGAACACGCCAAGATAGGGGGCGAGCCGCTCATACAGGGAATGCGAGGAGATGATCATATAGGTGGAAGCGCTGATGGTAATCAATCCCACCAAGGTAATGAGCCCCACTGTCTCCCGGTCGAGATGACCCAGGCTGAGACCCAGCGCGGCAAGGATCAGCGAGAATTCACTGATCTGGGCCACCGTGAGCCCGGCCAGAAAGCCGGTGCGCTTGCGATACCCCATGTAGCCCATGATAGCCATGACAATAAGCGGGTTGCCCACCAGCACGAAAAACGAAAACAGTATGGCCGGGCCCGCCTGTGCGCCAAGGGTACTTATATCCAAACTGGAACCCAACTCGATAAAGAAAAAAAGCAACAGGAAGTCGCGCAGACTGACCAGGCGCGCGGCCACCTGCTCACGATAGGGTGTGGACGCGACGGAAACACCTGCCAGGAAGGCCCCCACCTCCTTGCTGAAGCCCAGGGTGTCGCCGGCTGTGGCGCCCAGCACCGCCCAGGCAATGGCGAACAACATCAACAGCTCGGGCGAGTGGGCGAGACGATGGAGCAACCCGGTCAAAACGTAGCGGATCAACAAGGCCACAACAAGCAGCATCGCGATCCCTTTGGCCAAAACCAGCAATGCTTCCAAGCCGAGATGCATCTCACCGGCGGGCTGGCCAAAAGCGGTGAGCCCAATCATGACCAGCACCACCACAATATCCTGGACAATGAGAAAGCCCACCGCAATCCGCCCATGCAGCGAATCCACCTCCCGTTTGTCCGAGAGGAGCTTCACGATGATGATGGTGCTGGAAAAAGTGAGCGCGACAGCCACATAGATGGCCATGACATGCGGCATGCCCAGCGCCAGGGCGATCAGATACCCGATGAGCGAGGTGAAGACAACCTGCCCCAGACCGGAAGCCAGCGCAACCGGCCCCACGGTACGGATGATGTGCAAGTCGAGCTTCAACCCGACCACGAACAGCAGCAGGGCAATGCCCAAACGGGCAAACAGCTCGATTTCGCTGCTGTGCGTCACCCATCCGAAAACCGAGGGGCCGAGCAGTATGCCCACCACGATGAAGGCAACGATCAGCGGTTGGCGCAGGAATTGAGCAATGCCCCCGCTGACGACCGCCAGGCCCAGGATCAGGCCCATCTGTACAAAAACATTTTCAACCATTCGTTATCTCACGGTTTCTGAAACTCCCCCATTTCCCATGCGCGTATCGCCTTATCCATGGGTGGTGCTTCCCACCTGGTAGGATTCTATGCAATGGGAGATGGAAAGTCAAAAAAAACAGCCACGCGCCCCTAACAACCAGCAACTGCATGGGATGCGTATTCTCCTGCTGTTTTTCCTCTGTTCCGTGGAGTAACAGGATGTTTTTTCTTTGCAAAAAGAGATTGCAGGGATAAGATTACCGGCAGCCGACAGCGCATGAGACCGGCACAGTACCTCCGCAGCCAAAACCAGACCGACACAAGACCTTGCCGCCAAACATGAACGAAAACCTCTGTGCTTCCGAAACATCCCAGCAGCCGCGCTGCTCTCGGGTTGAAATCGAAACCCTGAGCAAAACCATAGGCAACAACCGTCAACTGTTGGACGTTCTCAATGCCTTCCCCGGCTTTGTCCTGGTTCTCAATCATACCCGGCAAATCATTTTTGCCAACCAGGCTTTTCTGCATTTTCTTGGCGCCGCATCCCTTGCCGAGGTGCTGGGGAAAAAACCGGGGGACGCCTTGGCCTGCGAGCATGCAATGCAGAGTATTCTGGGCTGCGGCACCACCGTCTTCTGTTCCACCTGCGGCGCAGCCAAAGCCACTCCCCCGCTTCTCCTGCACCAGCCGGAAAACGGTGATGCCCAGGAATGCCGGATCAGGCAGGAGGGCAGCGGCAAGTCCTTCGACTTCCGGGTGCAGACCGCGCCTTTTCCCGGCGGAAACGACAATCTCTACCTCTTCTTTCTCTCCGATATCTCCCATGAAAAAAGAAGGCGGGCCCTGGAGCGCATCTTCTTCCACGATGTGGCCAATATTGCCACCGGCATGGTGGGCATGAGCCGGACCCTCTGCCAGAAAGAACTGGATGAAGAAAAGAAGAGGCAGTTTCAGGATGTTCTGCACCGCTATGCGCATCGGCTGGCCGATGAGGTCGAGGCGCAGTCCGCCCTGGCCGCGGCGGAGAACAACGATCTGCACCTGCAGGGCAAACCCTGCGCAAGCCTTGCCCTGCTTGAGGAGGTGGTTGCCTTTTACAACAATATCGACAACGGCCGGACCAGCAGGGTGGAAATCAGCGCCGATGCCGTGGCAACGGAGTTTTTCACCGACCCGCGGCTGCTGCACCGCATCCTGATCAACATGACCAAGAATGCCATCGAGGCCTCCCCCCCGGAGGGTGTGGTCCGCATCGGCTGCGAGCAGGCCGACAACAACCTGGACTTCTGGGTCCACAACCACGGCTGCATGCCCGAGGAAATACAATTGCAGATCTTCCAGCGCTCCTTCTCCACCAAGGGGGCAGGCCGGGGTTTGGGCACCTACAGCATCAAACTGCTGGGCGAGCGCTACCTGAAAGGAAAGGTCAGCTTCACCTCCTCGCCGGAAAACGGCACCACCTTCCGCTTCCGCTGCCCCCGCAACATCGAGGCAGCCTCTCCCTGAGACTGGCCGTCCCTGGTTACTCCCTGCCTCCACCAAGCCGTGCCGGACAATTCGGCAGGGAGAGGGATTGACACCCTGCCCACAAAAATGCGATGCTTCTTGAAGCTGTTTGCACCAATACTGGAAGGGCAAAGGGGAAAGCCATTGCGTGCTTACCCGCAGCCTACAGCGCACCAATAACCGAGGAGAAAAAAATGCAAATACTGAAGGAATTCAAAGAGTTTGCCATGCGCGGCAACGTGGTGGACATGGCGGTCGGCATCATCATCGGCAGCGCCTTTGGCAAGATCGTCAGCTCTCTGGTTCAGGACGTTATCATGCCGCCCATCGGGTTGATCATGGGCAATGTCGATTTTTCCAATCTGGTCGTCACCCTCAAGGAGAAAACCGAGACCGCCGAGGCGATCACCCTCAAATACGGCGTGTTCATCAACACCATCCTGGATTTCGCCATCGTGGCCTTCGCCATCTTCATGCTCATCAAGCAGATCAATCGCCTGAAGAAAAAAGAGGAAGCACCTGCCCCTGAACCCGCAACCAAGGAATGCCCCCAATGCTGCTCCATCATTCCGATCAAGGCACTGCGTTGCCCGCACTGCACCTCGGAGCTTCAGGCGGCATAAAGGGGGAATGAAAATTTGGGAAATGGAGAGGAGAGTTTTCCTGCCGACTTAGCGCAAACATCCGCGGCTTGTCAGTAGAATGTTTTGGTCGGAATTACGTATCCTGCCCCCTGAATTCCCCCACTTGTTAGGCCCCTCCTTGGGGTATGAACCAAGGACACGCGTCACAAATCGCTCTTGTCGCGATTACAAGGGATGCAAAGCATCTGGCAGTTTTCCGCTACGGTTTTGCCCCCCTTGGACCACGGGGTGATGTGGTCACCATTCATTTCCCCGAGCTCAAAGACACTATGACCGTCGTCGTTTCCCGGTGTTTTGCATTTGGTCCCGTTGGCACACATGCCGTTTTGGGCCTCGTAGGCGGCACGTTTCATGTTGTCGTCGAACTGCCGGATGCTCAGGTGCCGTTCCTCGCCGGTGAGTACATAAGTGTAGATGCCCTTTTTCTTGCTCACATCTGGATCGCGCATTAATGCGGCGATTCGTTTCTCTAGCGCGGCCGGGTCGTACGGCTCATCCTTGAACTCGTCGTAGAGCGGCCCCCACGCGACACCTTTCATCTCTTTGCGGTAGGTCGTGAATGTTAGCTGTGCCCACTCAATGACGTTCCGGAAGTAGGTCCAAAGCTCGTTGGCAGTGGGGTCGTGTTGATGGTCAGACATGTAGTGCTCGATCTTGCCGCCGGACTTCCACTTGAGAGCCGTCTCCAGAAGCTCCTGACGGATTGGGGAGCCGGGGACGTACTTGCTGGCCAGACCGTAGGCCGCGCCGTTGGACTTGCTGAAAATCGACTTGGCGTGAGTCAGCCAGGGGCCGGTATAGACGGCATTGCGCAGCTCCTGATCGTAAAGCTTCTCTCCAGCTATGTTGATTGTTCGGAACCAGTCGAGCTTCTCAGTGTCGTTGCCCTCACAGACGTAAACCATCAGGTCGTAGTCGAGGATAACCTCCTTCTGCTGCTGTGTGAGATTGTGGAAGGCCATCGGGTGACCATCGATCATGATCGAGAAATCGCCAACAACATACTGACAGAAAGAGATCGTCCGTTGCTGGCCATCTAAGACCTCGTAGGTGCCGTCCTCGTTAAGTGCCCAGTAAATGACGTTGAGCGGGAATCCCCTACGGATCGTATCCAGAACTGCTCCCCGTTTGTTCTCATCATAGACAAACTCTCGCTGGTACTTGGGCCTGATGTTGAGCTTGCCTTTGTAACCCAATACACCCTGCTCGTCGTTGTCAACGAAGTCTTCGGCAACGTCGCGGACGGTTACCTTCTTTAGCGCGATCTTCACGATTTGTCTCCGATATGCTTAATAACAACACGCTGGTAAACGCCTCGATGCTTCCCACTGCCGAGAGGGACAAAAAACTTTCCGGTCCCGCCAACAACCCGGCCAGCGGCGCTGGCGTAGTTCTCTTTTGCCGCATACCGCGACATGGGCTCAGCCAGCTCGATGCTTTGACCGATGATTTCAAATTGCTCAGGACTGTACTTATCCAGAAATGTGATGGGGACACCCATTTCACCATCGTAGTCCATCGGGATCTCCGAAACCTTAGAAACCTCAATTGCTGGGTAATTCGTATAAGTCGGGTACTCTTCGGGGGAGTAACGCTTATACAAGGTCAAGGGCTCGTGGCGCCTGCTGTGATCGATATTTGTGAACCAGTAGGCTCGCCCCATGCTGAAGTATTTCACGCCGTTGACAATCTTCTTGCGCGATTCTGTCTTTATCTCGTAGTCATCGGGCACTCGGAACCACTTAGTGCCGCCGTTGTTATAGCCAAACCAAAGTTTGTTGGCCTGGATTTCTCGAAAGATCTCCCGATAAGTTACGAAATTTTGATCGCCAAGCACGAGGAACTGTTTATCGTGCTCAAGGAGCATTGGGATGAAGGACCGAATTAGACTCCATGGTGGGTTTGTTACGACTATGTCAGCCTCGTCCAGTAGAGCGACACACTCCGGGCTGCGGAAGTCGCCATCACCTCCCAGTGGAGTGACCGCGTTTGAGTCGTGGCGCAGGAGGTGCTCGACGTCGAGCAGGTCAATTGCGCCATCAGCATTGAGGTCTGGGACTTCTGTGATCTCGACCTTGTAAACATCACGCACGGGTCGAACGGCTCGCAGCCCCTCGACATCGAAGAGAGGCAGTTGCTTGCCTGTGATCGGCGAACCTGCATAGCTGGTGGAAATGAGCTTCTTCAGGCCGAGGTGACCGAAGTTCATGGCGAAGTACTTGAAGAAGTTGCTCTCGAACGGGTCGTCGCAATTGCATAGCACGACCTTGTTTTTGAATTGAGCCCGGTAGTGCCGCAGTTCATCTTCGATATCAGTAAGCTGAGTGTAGAACTCATCTGCCGAGTTCCGATTTCGCGCGCTAAGCGCCTCGTTAAGTGCCATTCGTGATGCGTCCTTCCTCGTCCGCAGTTAAATCAAGGCTATCGATGGGGCCGACAATTCGTGGCCAGAATTGAATTATTAGCAAAACTTTACTGCAACGCAGTCCCCCTTCTCGTTTCGTCCGTGCGTGTATCGGGATTCATCGGACCATATGCGCACGGAAGTCACAAAGGCCTAACGTAAAAGTAAGGGGCTGCGCGCTTTTGCGCAGGCCCTCTTGACTGCAAGGTTAGGCGTTTGCCGCCAAATAAATTTGCCGTGCAACTTCTGCCGCTCCTTTACTCCAATGTGCTGCGACTCGATTAGCTAGGCTTGGACTGTAGGAGTAAATCTCATCTCGCGACACATCACACCAAATCGGTAGCACTACATTGGATTGCTCCACGATTTCTCGGGTAAAGATCGAGTTAAACTCGGTCTTTGTCCAGCCACTATTTGCCAGGAAGTTCCTGGATAGCACGAGGACGCACTTCTTGCATTCCTGTAACCCCTTTTCGATGCTCTCGCGAAGATTGTCTCCGATCTTCAGTGAATATTCGTCATACCAAACCGTACAACCCGGAAATCTACCCAGTTCCTCGACAAGTGGTTTCGCCACAGTGTCTTTGTCGCGGCTATCGTACGAGATAAAAGCCAGTGGCTTTTCAATCTGTACATGCTGGGCAGCCCAATTGCGACCGCAGTATTCGAGTAGGTGGCCTTTCTGCTTGGCTACTTGAAGCAGTTGTTCAAGTTCGCTGCTTGACAGCACGTTGTCCGAGTAGATGTAGATACGTCCACAGAATCTTAGGTCTGCAGCTTTAATGGGGGTTATTTCTGGAAACCCGCTAGCAATATGGAAGCCCCCAGCTACTCCGAGAACTAACGAAACTGTGTTATCTGTTACCAAATCTAGGCAGCGCTGCAACGGGTCTGGAACGGGCTCGAGGTAGCAAGCCAAATAGATGGATCCAGATACAAAGTCGAGATACATCTGCACCGGGATTTTCAAACCGCCTCGGGTGGTGATCTCGGTTGTCTGGGTCACTTTTATCCCATGATTTTTGTTCGTGAGAAAGTAGTCCCGAAGCGTAGCCATGGTTGCGAGCCCTAACAATAATATTATCGAGCTAGCTCGAGTTGTTTTTTTCGGCTCGATTTTTAGCCCTTGAATTGATTTCTTTGGGCAATTTCCGAGCATTATTTCTCTTAAATAGCCACATATCCACCTCCTAAAGGGGTGTTATCTAGCTAGCTACATAATTCCGGCTAAAATTAGCCGGGGGTGTTATATGTCTACCTGACACCATGGAGCAATTCAAGGATATTATCTCTGAATGGGCCTGAACAGAACGTAACGCATACTATTTTATTGTGCTATGATGCCCTTTGACCTGACCCGGATAAAACCCTGGCCGAACCACCTCACCTTCTCCCTCGCATGACCCGATAACCATGATCCCGGACTCCCAATTTTTCAGCACCTTCCTCAACCTGAACAACCTTGCCGAAACACGCACCGGCTGGCTCTTTCTCCCCGGCATGCGCTTTAAGGAGACTCAGGCATGGTGGAAGAACGGCCCTCGCCAAAGCCCGCACGAAGGGGTTGACCTGGTCTATCTTGCGGACAGTTCCGGCCAGCGGCAAGAGCTGCCGAAGCAGGGGTTGCTCCCGCCGCTCTGGAATGGGGAGGTGATTGCGGTGTTCGAGGATTTTTTGGGCAGCACCGTGGCGGTGCGACATCCGGTGATGGATGGGCAGGGGTGGAGACTTATCTCCCTCTATGGCCATGTTCACCCCCTGGTGGAGTGCGGAGCGCAGGTCTCTGCGAAAGAACCCCTGGCCGAGGTGGCTTGCGGCACGACGCGGGGTGCATCGGCCCCGCCGGATCATCTCCACCTTTCCCTTGGCTGGCTCGCGCCGGGCTGGCGGGCGGCGGAGATAAACTGGCCCGGTCTGTGGAGCAACCCCGGCATCCGGCTTATCGATCCGCTGCCTTGGATTCAGCCCAAGCCCTGATCGGCTGAAGGCTGCAACTGCGCGGCAGTGTAGCGAAAAACCACGGTCCGGAAAAAATCGATCATCGCCTGCCTGCGCCCAGCCACCCGTTGCTGTTCCGGGATCAGACCGCAGGACATCATGCGGTTGATGGACATCTTGTATTCCACATGGCAAACATGGCGGTTGTCCAGATACCAGGCATAGGTGAGGCCGAAGAGCAACCCCGGCGGAGTAAAGCCTTCATCGCCGTTTACCAACCGGGTATAGAGGCATGGGGCATTGGCAGCCTGCCGCATCCGCACCAGCTCCAGAAACCGGGCCAGCTCCGTTGGGCTGAAGAAAGAACGCAGCTCCTCCTCCGGCCGCAGAACCAACCGGAACTCATAGCCCAGGGGCAAGCCGTCACGCTCCACGGGCAGCCTGCGTTTTTCCTCGGCGTAATTGCCCAGCAGGGACTGGCCCAGGGCGATCAGCAATCCCACCTCGAACTTGTCCGGCTCAGGAAAGACATCCTTGCGAATCTTGATCAGCCGGTCCACAGGGTCATAGAAGGAAAGGATGGTATCCCATTCCAGGGTTCGCGCCCACTCCTCCCGATCCAGCAGCACAACCCCGGCGACCCCGTCCAGATGGGTAAGGGGGATATCCCCGTGGCGCCAGAAGATTTCAGCCAGCGCAGGATGCAGCTCTTCTCCAATAGCCAGGGTGCGCAACCGTTCGCGGATCGCAGCAAAACGCTGGCTGGCCGTCTGGGCCAGGGGATCGAGCAGAACCTCCGTTCCACCGCCCTTGCCGGAAAGCCGGCATCCTTGCGCCTCGCCGAGGGAATCACGAATCGCCCACATCACCCGTACCGCCGCGGCCAGGGAGGCGGGATCGTGCTGGATCACCCCGCGCTGTTCGATATCGGCCTGGGCATAGAGCCGGGCCTCGATGGGGGCAAAGCCCATGGCCCGGACCTTGTCGCGGTCGAGATAGATGGGCACCTTGTTTTCCAGGGCATAACTCTGGAGGATGGAGCCGGGGATATCGCGCAAGCCAAGGACCAGAATCTGGGCAAAAAGATCCCGCACCCCGCCGGGGATGTTGCGGTGATAGGCGGCAAGCAGGTCGGAGACATGGAACCGCTGCGGGTGGTCGCCATTGCCGTTGCCGTGGGCCATATCGGTTTCCCCGGCCTGGGCCCAGAGGTTGGCCACGAGCATCTTGAGCGCCCCTTGGTTGTCGCGGATCGCCTGGGCGATGCCCGGCACTTGCAAGATCGGCACGATGCTGGTGAACAGGCTGCCCGGAGCAAAGAGGATGATATCGGCCTCAGCAATGGCACCCAGCACCTGGGGCGGGGCCTGGGGCGGCGCGGCAAACTCCACGAAAACCCGGTCCACGGGATAGCCGCGCCGGGCCGTGCCTGACTTGTGTTCCCCGCTCACCAAGACCCCGTTGCCGTACAGCACTTTGAGCCGGGCCGGGGTGGTGGTGCAGGGCAAGACCGCCTCGGGATTGGCGCCGATGAGTCCGGCCAGCCGCGAGATTCCGGCCATCTCCTCCTGTTCGCTTAAAATAGCGGCGGCGAGCAGGAGATTGCCGAGGCAATGGGGGTGGGAGAGCTGCCTTCGCAGTTGCGGCTCGCGGAAGATCGCCTCGATCAGGCTGGCCAAACCGTGCCCCATACCCTCGGGCAGCGCAGCCAGATTGACCTCGGCATCGCCCAGCAGGGCATGGGGCGAGGAAGGCGGGGTTTCGAAGCGGTGGTTAAAGAGTTGGTGCAGCGCCGCGCTTACCCGCAGCGCCTCCCGGCCCATGAGGCCATACTGCTCGTGCAGCTTCTCCTGCCGGATGGAGGAGAGCAGGACATGGCGGATATCGCCCAGAGCGATGAGGGGCAGCTCCTTGAGCAACTCGCCGCTGGAGCCGCCGTCGTCGGTGACGCAAACCACGGCCTGGGTTTGCGGAAAAACCTCCTTGAGGCCCTGAAAGGGATCGTTGGGCCACAGGGGATTGCGGCTATCGCCGCCGATGAGATTGGAAAGCCCGGTGCCGCCCCCGAACACAACCACCCGCGCATCCTTGGTTTCCGTACCATTTAAGGCCATGGTCAGACACGCCAACTCCGTGGCCATGGACGCAGGCGCTGGCGGCACCCCGGAAAGCGCCAAGCCGATGAGCTTCTCGGCCAGATCGCCCTCGGGCAGCAGATCGAGCAGGGTGAAGCGCGCATCGCCCAGGCGGGAAATCAGCTCGTTGGCGGATAAGGGGAAAGGCTCAAGGTTCAAGGTAAAAGGCTCAAGGTTGAAAGGCTAAAGGTTAAAGGCAAGGCTAAAGGCTAAAGGCTAAAGGCTAAAGGATAAGGACAAATCCTGACGAATATTTTGTTTTGACCTTTCACCTTTCACCTTTAACCTTTCGCCTATTTTTATAACCCGGTAGCCGCCATCTGCTTGCGCACCGCCACCTCGGATTCGGCCATGGCCTTCTGTTCCTCGTCGGTGAGCTTGAACTGAATAATCCGCTCCACGCCCTTATCGCCCAGTACCACCGGCACCCCGAGGAAGCAGCCGGAAAAGCCGAACTCGCCCTCAACATAGGCGGCGCAGGGCAGAACCCGCTTGCTGTCGGTGAGCACCGCTTCGGCCATCTCCACCGCGGCCAGGCCGGGGGTGTAAAAGGCGCTGCCGGTTTTGAGATGGTTGACGATCTCGGCCCCGCCGTGCTGGGTGCGGTGAACGATAGCAGCCAGTTCCTCTGCGGACAGCAGGTCGGTGACCGGGACGCCTGCCACATTGGCCAGCCGGACCAGCGGCAGCATGTTGTCGCCGTGGATGCCCATGACCAGGGCATTGACGTCACGCGGCGCCACGCCCAAGGCCTCGGCCAGGAAGGTGCGGTAACGGGCGGAATCAAGCACCCCTGCCATGCCGATCACCCGCTCCCTGGGGAAGCCGGTGACCTTGAAGGCCGTGTAGACCATGGCGTCGATGGGGTTGGTGACCACGATGAGGACGCAGTCCGGGGCATACTTGGCCACCTGCTCGGCGCAGGACTTGACGATGGCCACGTTCTTGGCCAAAAGATCGTCGCGGCTCATGCCGGGCTTGCGGGCAAGGCCTGCGGTGATGATCACCACGTCGGAACCGGCCAGATCGGCGAAGTCGTTGGAGCCGGTGATCCGATTGTTGAAGCCGTCCACCGGGCCTGATTGCAACAGGTCAAGGGCCTTGCCCTGGGGCACCCCTTCCACCACGTCCAACAGGAGGATATCGCCTAAGTTTCGGCTGGCGGCCCAGTGGGCAGCAGTGGCGCCGACATTGCCCGCGCCGATGATGGTGATTTTGTTTCTTCTCATGATTTGTTCCTCAAATTATATGGTTAGCAGTAGGTAATCTCAATGATGTCCGGTTAGCTTTTCGCATTAAACTCCCCCTCCCTCGACGGGAGGGGGGTGGGGGGTGGGTGAGGTTGCCAACCACCTCACAATCTGCACGTTCCCCCTCTCCCTAGCCCTCTCCCGCAGGGGGAGAGGGGATTTTCCGGCAGTCTGCGAATTTTCTCGCCGGACAAGGCTTGGTCAATCCCGTTAGTTGCCGTCTTTGCGGATCAGCTCCTCCACCCGCTCCAGGTCCTTGGGCGTATCCACCTCGATGGAGTCGTGCGCCGTGAGCACTACGCGGATGCGGTAGCCGAACTCCAGGGCGCGCAACTGCTCCAGCTTCTCAAACCGCTCCCATTCGCCCTCGGGCAGCCCGACAAAGGTGAGCAGGAACCCCTTGCGGTAGGCGTAAAAGCCAAGATGCTTGTAGTAGGTGGGCGCTTCCGGCTCCTCGGGGTTGCGCTGGAAGGGGATGGAAGCACGGGAAAAATAGAGGGCGTTGTTGTGCCGGTCGAACACGGTCTTGACGTGGTTGGGGTCGGTGATCTCCTCCTCGCGCACGATCTTGTAGATCAGGGTGGACATGGGCAGGGCCGGGTCTTCCAAAAGCGGGGTAGCCACCTGGGAAACCACCTCTGCCTCGAAGAGCGGCTGGTCGCCCTGGATGTTCACCACCACGTCCTGCTCACCGATCCCCATGATACTGGCCGCCTCGGCCAGCCGGTCAGTTCCGGAGACATGGTCGGAGCGGGTCATTACCACCTCGCCGCCAAAGGAGCGCACGCACTCGGCGATCCGCTCGTCGTCGGTGGCCACCGCCACCCGGGAAAGCAGGGCCACTGCCTTGGCCCGTTCATAGACGTGCTGGATCATGGGCTTGCCCGCGATCTTGGCCAGGGGCTTGCCCTCGAAGCGGTTGGAATGGTAGCGGGCCGGGATGATGGCCACAACTTTGGCTTGTGCTTTATGCTGGGTATCCATTATCTTCTCTGCTGTAAGTGGGGCTGTTTGGCCAAGGGGCCTGCGAAAAAACCTCCTGAATATACCATGGACGGGAAATGATGCACCGGGAAAAAGTAGCCGTCAGCCATACTGCACCAGAGCTGGCCGACAAAGCCCGCGTCCTGGCCGCCCAATTGGGGTTGCCGCTCTACAACCCGGAAGATCCCCCCCCTGCCCTGCTGCTGACCCTGACCCCGGAGCGGTTGGAGCTGCGCCAAACCACCAAGGGCGCGGAGGGTCCATTGTTCGTTGATTTCCTCGGCGGCCCCATCGAGTACCGCCGCAGGCAAACCACCAGCCGCAAGGAATCCATTGCCCGGGCGGTGGGACTCAAGGGCGGGACAAGCCTTGTGGTGCTCGATCTCACCGCCGGCCTGGGGAGGGACAGCTTCATCCTGGCCAGCCTGGGCTGCACGGTCCGGATGGTGGAACGCTCGCCGATGGTGGCGGCCCTGCTGGCGGACGGCATCGAGCGGGCAAGGCAGGAACCGGCGCTGGCCGGAATCATGGCCCGGCTCAGTCTAATTCCGGGGGAGAGCATGGAGATCCTCCGCACCTGGCAGGGCGAACACCCCGAGGTGATCTGCCTCGACCCCATGTACCCGCACCGCGGCAAAAGCGCCATGGTCAAGAAAGAAATGCGGCTTATCCGTCTGCTGGTCGGCGATGATGAGGACAGCGATGGTCTGCTGGCCGCGGCCCTTACCGTTGCCACCCGCCGGGTGGTGGTGAAGCGGCCGCGCCTGGCCCCAGCCCTGGCCGGCCCAGCCCCAAACTTTACCATAGGCGGCAAGAACAGCCGCTTTGATGTGTACCTGATCGCCCCCTTAGCGTAACAGCTCCGGGGACACAAGCATCACCAGCCCCAGCGCCACCAGCACCACCCCTCCCACCAATTTGCCGTACCGGGCATAACCGTCGGCCATGGTTGTTTGCAGGGTGAAGGCGGCAAGGCTGAAGATCAGCAGATCATCCAGCATGAAGAACACATCATAGAGCAGGATATAGCCGTAATACTGCGGCCCGGAGAGCTGCCGCAGGGAAAGGATATGGGTAAACACGGCGGGCAACCCGGCGGAGCAGGCGAATTCTATGGCATTCACCGTAAAGGACAGGGCGACAACGCCCAAAAAGGTGGCGAGGGTAAGCGGCGCCGCCACCAGCCGTTCCATCCTGCCCATGGTCCGCTTCTTGAACCCGGGGTTGCCCACCGTGCAGACCGGAGCCCCACGGGTTTGGATAAAGGCGCGCAGATCCAGCACGCCGATGAGCAGGGCGCCCAAACCGATGGCGATTGTGAGAGGCCGCAGATAGCCCAGCAGAAGAAAGGCATTGAGCCAGGCGGTCATGAACAGGAAATAGAGCACCCCGGAGGCCAGGACAAAAGAGCCCACCAGCAGCCAGATCTTGCGCCGGTCCCGGAGGGAGACCAGCAGGGAAAGAAGATAGACCAGGGCCCACATGGCGCAGGGGTTGAAGCCGTCCGCCAGGCCGAGGAGCACGGCCAGCGCGGGCAGAGAGAAATCGGCAAGCCGGATTGCCCCGAAAACCGGCAGCGATGCCGTCTCCGGCCGCCACACCTCAGGCCCGTTCGGCTGCGCGACCTCGCCGACCGAAACCGGCTTTGGGGCAAGGGGCAGTTGTCCGGCCTGCGCCAACCCCAAAGGTGAGGTGCCCAGCAGGCAACAGCACCACCCGAAAAACAATAAAAAACGCAGCGGTCCGCCCATGGCAAATCCCCCCAATGTACGTCTTTCCCAAGTATACAACATTGAAAATCCCCGCTGGGGAAGAAAACGGAAAAATAGCCCTTGACGGCGGAGGTGACCTGGGATAAATTGTACCAAACGGTCAGTTTAATTTATTCTCAAGAGAGCCCGATGTCCACAACCAGCAAAGGCGAGAAAACCCGCGACCATATCCTAAAGACGACCAGGAAAATCCTTGTGGTCCAAGGCTTTCACAACACCAGCATCAGCGCGGTCATCGAGGCCACCGGGGTCAAGAAAGGCAATCTGTATTATCACTTCGCCAGCAAGGAGGATCTCGGTCTCGCGGTGCTGGAGGATGCCAAGGGGGAATTTTTTTCTTTTCTGGCAAAGACTCTTGCCGGTCGCGACCCGGTGGAAAAAATCATCAACTCCTGCAAGGCTATTTTCACGCAACAGGAAAAAAACAACTTTGTCGGAGGCTGCCTGTTCGGCAACACCGCCCTGGAAATGGCCGACAGCAACCATACATTCTCCCAAGTCATCCAGGAGGTATTCGGCCGCTGGACCGATTTGCTGGCCATGCATCTTGACGAGGCCCTGGAAAAAGGGCTGCTGCCGCCAGCCACCCAGCCCCGTCTCCTGGCCAAAACCGTGGTGGCCACATTGGAAGGCGGAATCATGATGTCCAGGGTCAATAAAGACACAGAGGAGCTGAACGATTTCCTCGCCGCCATCGCAGGCCTGCTGGGGCGATAATTTTTTCTTCCAAAAACACGACCCAAGGAGGTCTGACATGAAACACACACAGCGCGTTTTGCTTCTCCTGGCAGTACTTCTCCTCTCCCTCCAGGGCTGCGCCGGCAAGTCCTCGCGCCAGGCGCGCATGCAAAACCTGGGCAACGGCATCTGCCAGGACACGGTCTCCGGCCGGATGTGGCAGGTTGAAAAAAGCGCAATGACCACCAGCCTGCAGGATGCGGAGCAGTATGCGCGAGCCCTGCGCCTGGGAGGATACAGCGACTGGCGTCTGCCCACCGTGGATGAGCTCTACGACCTCAACTACCTCTTTGACCTGTTCCAGAATGGCGATTGCGCCCTGGACCGCAAGGGGAACTACTGGTCCGGCGAGAAAAACGGCGAGGGCAAGGCCGGGGCCTGGGAGATCTCCGACCAGTGCGACCCGGAACGGCAGTACGCGCCGGGAACCCAGGGATATATCAGGGCCGTGCGCCCCTGATCACTCGCCCGCAAAAAAGCCCCTGTCTCCGGAATGCCGGAGGCAGGGGCTTGGTATTTCGTGACACGGCAGGGGTTCAGGAAAGAGCGGCACCCGCCTTTTCGATGGCAGCGCCAATCTGCCCAAGCCGCTCCGCGGAAAGCTCTTTGACCGGCACCGGATAGACGAGCAGACGGTCCATGATCGCCGCGGACTGCGGCAGTATCGTGGCATCGTACACCACCCGTTTTTTCCCGCCCGGCTCGGCAAAAGGCCAGCCCGACTTGGCAAGGGTTGCCCCACCCAGCAGATGCTCCCACTTGGGGTAGTAATGCCAGGTGTTCTCGGCAAAGCAGATCGCCCCGGCCCCGTTTTCAGCCAGCACCTTTTTCACCGTCTGGGCCTTGTCCTTGTCCGGCAGGAAAAAGGCGAGGAAGGAAGCGTTGTCGCCCTTCTCGTCCAGAATGGTCCGAAAGGTCACCCCTGGCAGCTTGGCAACCAGCGCCTTCATCGCCTTTTTGTTCTGCTGCTGGGAGGCGACGATTCCGTCGAGCTTGGCCAGTTGGGCCAGGCCGATGGCGCCCTGCAGCTCCATCATCCGGTAGTTGGAACCGATGAAGCTGCGGCCTTCGCCGCCCCGGCCGCCGGGATTGACCGCATGGTCATGGCCGTGGTCGTGGTACTCGCTCATGTTCCGCCAGAGCGTCTCGTCGTTGGTGACGATCATCCCGCCCTCCCCGGTGGTCATGGTCTTGACCGGGTCAAAGGAAAAGGTGCCGCAGGCCCCGAAGGAGCCGAGGCGCTTGCCATTGAGGCTGGCCCCGGCAGCCTGGGCCGTGTCTTCCAACACCGGTATCCCGTGCTTGTCGGCAATGACCTTGATCTCCTCGATCCGGGCTGCGGCGCCCATCATGTGCACCGGGATGATCAGCCTGGTCTTGCCGGTGATCTTCTTTTCCAGATCAAGCGGGTCCATGTTCAGGGTTTCATCCACCTCGGCGAAAACCGGGATGGCCCCGACCTCAAAAATCGCCTCCCAGGTGGCGACAAAGGTGAAGCCCTGGGTGATGACCTCGTCTCCGGGGCCGATGCCCAGACCGGCCATGGCAACTTTGAGCGCCGCGGTGCCGGAGGTGACGGCCTGGCCGTGTTTCACCCCGCAATAGGCGGCAAACTTCTCCTCAAAGGTGCGGACCTTGTACACCCCTTTGCGCTGGTCGGGAAACTCGTAGCGGAACAGCACCCCGGTGTCCAGCACCTCCAGGATCTCTTTTTTCTCTTCCTCGCCAAATATCTCAAAACCGGGCATAATGCGCTCCTCTGTCTACGGCTTTTTTCGCAATTCTTTCGCGGCTCAAGCCGCTCCTACTCGTAACTTTACATTTTTCACTCTGCACTCTTCACTCAACCCCACCCTTCCATGGCGGTCTCATAGACCCGGATCACATCTTCCAGACTGGGCTTGCGCGGATTGTTCTCCACCGGTCGGGTCACGGTGAGGGCGATCTTGGCCATCTCCGGGATCTTCTTGGCCGGGATCTTCAACTCGGCCAGGCTTGCGGGGATACCGAGATCCTGATTCATCCGGTAGACGAATTCCACCCCGGCTTCGGCTGCCTCGCGCTCGGGCAGGCCATCGACCTTGGCGCCCATGACCTCGGCCAGCATGGCGAACCTGCCGGGATTGCCGATGAGGTTGTAGGCCATCACATAGGGTAGCAGCACCGCGTTGGCCAAGCCGTGCGGGATGCCGAACATGCCGCCCAGCGGGTAGGCCATGGCATGCACCAGGCCGACGCCGGCGGTGGCCAGGGCCTTACCGGCGAGCAGACTGCCGAGGAGCATGTTGGAGCGGGCCTCCATGTTGCCGCCATGGGCATACGCCTTGGTCAGGTTGGAGCTGATCAGCTCGATGGCCTCCAGGGCATACATGTCGGAGATGGCATGCGCCTGGGTGGAAACAAAGGCCTCCAGAGCGTGGGTCAGGGCATCCACCCCGGTGGTCGCCGTAATATGCGGCGGTAGGGAAACGGTCAGGGCCGGATCGAGGATGGCGGCCTCCGGGTAGAGCGGGTCGCCGTTCATGCCGCCCTTGGACTTGGTTTTTTCATTGATGAACACGGCGGTGAAGGTGACCTCGGCTCCGGTCCCGGCGCTGGTGGGGATCATGATCTTCGGGACCCCGGGCTTCTTGATCTTGCCCAACCCCAGGTAATCCTCGGCCTTGCCGCCGTTGGTGAGCAGGATGCTGACCGCCTTGGCCACATCCATGGCCGAGCCGCCGCCCGCGCCGACCACGCAGTCGCACTTGGCTTTTTTCGCCAGCTTGAGGCCGTTGTCAGCCAGCTTCAGACCCGGCTCCGGGTCAATCTGGTCGTAGAGTTCAAAGCCGATCTTTGCCTTGGTCAGCGGCGCGGTGATCCGCTCCACCAGGCCAGCTTTGACAAGGCCCGGGTCAACCACCAGGAAAACCTTGCTGCCGCCAAGCTCTTTTACCAGGGCGGGAAGGTCGTTGATCGCATCCACCCCGAAACGGATCCGGGTGGGTTGGGTGACGGTGAAAGATTGGGAATGCATGATGGGTCCCCTTTTTTGTTTATAAAACTTGCGGGCAATGCTACTGTCCCAGGAAGATAAATACATCCGTAAAACTGTCCGGCGTATTAACCGAAACTAAGGCTAACCGCCGACCTGTAACTGTTCAGCAGCGCCGCAGATGCTAGGAAGAGGCCTGCGAAGTGTGCTAGCGCACCCGAGCAGACCGATGACAACGCAGATGCGGTGCTGCTGGACAGTTACGCGAAATACTACTGTAGCGGGAACTTGCATGGCAACTAAAAAATCAAGCAGCAGAGATACCGACCCGCAAGAAATCTATGTAAGCCGTTCGGAAAAGAAACGGTTGGCCAAGAATATCGAAGAGATCGCCAAGGAGCTGGTGGAGCTGTCTCCGGCCCACATCAAGAAACTGCCCGCCGACGAGCTGTTGAAAGCGGAATTGCACAACTCCCGCGACCTCAAAGGCGGCGCCCTCAAGCGGCAAACCAAGTTCATCGCCGGTCTGCTGCGGGAGAGCGGGACCGACGAAATTCTCGCCTTCCTCGCCGAGCGCAAGGGCTCCCACCTGAAGCAGACCGGGGAGTTTCACGAACTGGAACGGCTGCGGGAAGACATCATCACCGAGGTGCTGGCGGCGCGGGAGGAGGCGTGGCACAACCACGAACATCTCACGGAGAGCTGGCAGTCCGACACCATTGCCGCGGCCTGCCGCAGGTTTCCGGCCTTGAGCCTCAATGCCCTGAAAAAATCGGCCCTGCGCTATGCCGCCACCCGCAAGCCGGTGCATCGCCGGGAAATATTCCGGCAACTCCACGCCGCCATGGAGCGGCAGCAGTTTACCGAAACCACCCCGCCAACCACGGAAGAGTAGGAACCGCCCATGGAATACCGCACCGGCTCGATCAAACGGATCTTCACCGCACGCTTTGACGAGGGAGACGATTTCCTCGACGGGTTGCGGCAACTCATCATCGCCGAAAATATCCGCTGCGCCTGGTTCCACGTCCTGGGCGGCCTGCGGGAGGCCGGGGTGGTCACCGGTCCCAAGGAGCCGGTCATGCCCCCTGAGCCGGTCTGGGCGCAGATCGACGGCGCCCGGGAAACCCTGGGCAGCGGCTCCATCTTCTGGGATGAAACCGAACCGCGCATCCACCTCCATGCCGCCCTGGGCCACCACGGCGAAACCCTGACCGCCTGCGTGCGCAAGGGAACCAAGGTGTATCTCGTCCTTGAGGTTCTGATCCTCGAACTCGACGGCATTGACGCCACCCGCCCCTGGTTCGCCCAGGGAGGCTTCAATCGCCTCACCTTTGACGCCTGAGCCTTGCCCGGTTGCCATCGCAGCCAAATCGTAACCGATCAAAAAAAGGCCGGTGAACACTATGTGCTCACCGGCCTTTTTTGCCGTTCTGATACAATCGGTTCGATTCAGGCCGAGGGCGTCACCTTTACCAACTCATCACCGGGCTGGACGGCATCACCGACCTTGGCGACAATCTTGGCAACCACTCCGTCCACCTCGCTGTTCACCGGGGTCTGCATCTTCATGGCCTCAAGCACCACCAGCTTCTCCCCGGCCTTTACTTCCTGGCCTTCCTTGACGGAGATCTCACAGACATTGGCGGTAAAAGGCGTCCGGACATCGCCGGCCTTGGCCAGATCCTCGATCTCCTTCTTGCTCAGCTTGGCCGCTTTTGCCTCGCCGGCCTGGGCCACCGCGTTTTCAAAGACAAAATTCCGCTGGTGGTGATCGATGTTGAGGTAGACGTTGGTTTCGGACCCGTCCTCGCTCTCCTGCATGGGGCCCATCTCGATGATGTGCTCCTTGCCGCTATGATCCTTAAAGGTAATGGACTCTCCCAGCTTGAAACCGCCCCGCCGGAAAAGAATGGACGGCGGCAGCACATAGACGCGGCCGAACTTCTCCTCGAAGCGGAAGAAATTCACCGCGTCATTGGGATGCTGGAGATAGGTGACCAACTGCTGCTCGGTGGGCGCGTAGCCGAGCTTGTCGGCCAAAACCTTGCGCTCCTTGTCGATATCGATATCCTCGATGGCCTCCATGCCCCCCTGCTCCTCAAGCACCTTTTTCCACTCCGGGCCAAAGGCCTTCTCGTAGATCCAGTCCGGCGGCTGATAGAAGGGAAACGGCCCGTACTTGCCGAGCAGCAGGTTTTTGAGGTCGCCGGAGCAGTTGCCGTAGCGATCCCCGCCCTGCACATTGCTCACCGCCGTGGTCCAGAGGATCTGGGAACCAGGGGTGACGCTCCAGTAATTGCCCAGCTCGATCTGCACCTTGGGCAGCTCCTTGTGGAGAATCTCCGGCATCTTGTCGAGAAAGCCGCCCTTGGCCGCCTGCTCCAGGCTGCTGCCCATGGCGCCGCCGGGGAGCTTGTGGATCTGCACCGTGGGGTCAAAACCCTTGATCTGGGACTCGAAATACTCGTAGTATTTGCGCTCGGGCTGCAGCACCTCGGAGGTTTCCATGATGGCCGCCTCGTTGATGCCCACGGCGTTGCGGCCATACTCCTTCAGGGTGTGGATCACGCTCAGGATCGGCGGCGGCCCGTAAAAGCCGGTGAAGGCGTGGTCGGAGGCATCGACGATCTTGGCCCCGGCCATGGCCGCGGCGACAATGCGGCCGATGTCGTTGCCGTCGGTGTTATGCCCATGATAATGGATGATCATCTCGGGATATTTCTGGAGGATTGCGTCCACCAGATCCCCGGCACGCTTGGGCGAACCCAGGCCGCCATGGTTCTTGATGCAGAGGACGATCTCGTTGCCGGTGACATCGAGGATCTCCTGGACCTTCTTCACATAAAATTCATTGGTGTGCTCAGGCCCGGTGGAAAAACAGATGCAGGGCTCCAGGATCTTGCCCGCGGCCTGCACTTCTTCAAAAACCGCCTGCATGTTGGGCACATGGTTCATGAAGTCGAACACCCGCCAGACATCCACATACTTGGCAAACTCCTTGACCACAAAACGGATGACGTTCTGCGGGTACGGCCGGTAACCGAAGAGGTTGATGCCGCGGCACAGGGTCTGGAACATGGTCTTGGGCATCTTTTCCCGGAGCAGTTCCAGCTTGAGGAAAGGATCCACCTGCTTCCTGAGGATATCGACATGCACCGAAGCGCCGCCGGTGATCTCCAGGGAGAAATACCCTGCCTCCTCGCGGGAGGGGGCGGCCAGCAGGTCCGTGTGCAGCAGGATCCGGTTCTTGTAATCCGACTGCGACATATCACGGGCGGTATTGGTGATATAATACCCATCCGCTTGCCGCATAATCTTGAGTACCTCGGTGATACCCATGCCTTGAACAATGCGTTCCATTTCAACTCCTTTTTAAAGAAGGATAAAGGCCCAAGGCACAAGGTGAAAGGTGAAAACAACAGAGGGTTTTACCCTTTCACCTTGCGCCTGTATCCTTGTGCCTATTTTTTTTCTAAACGGCGTAGGGGTTTTCCCCTTTGTAATGAATCTCGGCGATGAGGTGGGCGAGCTTGTTGCCTTCGCTGGCCTGCTCCTCGTAGTTGATCAGGTGCGAATGGGTTTCAATGAAGGAGGTGTCAAAATCTCCCCTCTTGAAATCCGGGTCCTGCACCAGATTCACATAGTAGGGAATCGTGGTTTTGGGGCCGGTGATCACAAAATTGTTCAGGCAGCGGAGCAGCCGGTCCACGGTTTCGTTCCAGGAAAAGCCGAACACCGTCATCTTGACCAGCAGCGAGTCGTATACCTTGGGAATGGTGAACCCCTGATAGACGAAGCCGTCCAGCCGCACGCCATAGCCGCCCGGCGAACGGTAGACCGACACGGTCTTGCCGCCCTCGGGCATGAAGTTGTTCTGCGGGTCCTCGGCGTTGATCCGCATCTCCACGGCGTAGCCGCGGATATGCACATCATCCTGGGTAAAAGAAAGCTTCTTGCCCAGGGCCAGCTTGATCTGGGTCCGGACGATATCGATGCCGGTGACCATTTCGGTGACCGTGTGCTCCACCTGCACCCGGGTATTGATCTCCATGAAATAATAGTTCCAGTCCCGGTCAACCAGGAACTCCACGGTGCCCGCGTTCACATAATGGGAGGCCTTGGCCGCGGTCACCGCGGTTTCGCAGATCTTGTCAACCAGGGCTTTGTCCTGGATCAGCGAGGGGGCGATCTCCACCAGCTTCTGGTTGCGCCGCTGAATCGAACAATCCCTGGAGCCGAGATGCACGGTATTGCCTTCCTTGTCGGCAATGATCTGGACCTCGACATGCTTGGGGTTGATCACCACCTTTTCAAGGTAGACCGAGTCGTTGTTAAAGGCGGACTTTGCCTCCGCCCTGGCCATGGGCAGCTCCGCCCGCAACTGCTTTTCGTTTTCCACCCGCCGGATACCGCGCCCGCCGCCGCCGGCGGTGGCTTTCAGCATGACCGGATAGCCGTATTTATCGGCAAAATCAATGGCTTCCCTGAGGCCGTGGTCACCGGCGGACAGGTTGTCGGTGCCGGGCACCATGGGGATGCCGGCCTCCTTCATGATCCGCCGGGCCGTTACCTTGTCGCCCAGCGACTGGATAACCTCGGAAGGCGGGCCGATAAAAATGATGCCATTGTGCTCGCACGCCTTGGCAAAATCAGGGTTTTCCGCCAGAAATCCGTATCCGGGATGGATGGCGTCAACCCCTGCTTTTTTGGCGACTCCGATCACCTTGTCGATGTCCAGGTAATCGCAACGGGGGCCGTCCCCAATCCAAACCGCCTCGTCCGCCGTGCGGATGTGCAGGGCGTCCTTGTCCGGCGTTTCATAAATAGCCACGGCAATGTGCCCAAGCTCTTGCACCGCCCGGATGATCCGCAGGGCAATTTCACCTCGGTTGGCTATCAAGATCTTCTTTTTCAACGGATCACCTCATTATTCAGACAATTTTCAGGCCGCACCCGACACATCGGCCCGCATAGTATGTAATATTTTTTTCGGCACGAGCAACGCAACACCGCAAGAAAACGCGAAAAACACCCCCAGAACACCATCCCGGCCAAGACACTCAACTTTGCAAATTACCATACCGGATTTTCAAGGGCAACATTTTATGTCCACAAAAAAAGAAGGGGGTTACGGTTCTCGACAGACAGGGAATCCCTTTACAATCGAGGGCCGAAAATCAGGCGGCACCAGCCCCATTTTTTTCAAGGTCTGCCAACACCTCCGGCAGATGAGCCCGGCAGGCCGCGGCAAAATCCTCGGGAAAATGACCAGTGACCCAACGCAACTGAGCTTCGCTGAAAGCGCCCATGGAGTATGGGAGCTTGGGCAAAAGCGCGTACAGCAGCCGCTGCCCGGCGGGCGCGGCCGTTATCCGGCTGGAGTATTCGATGCTGCTCACCAGCCGGGCGCCCATCCGGGCAAGAATCTTCTGGGCGATGAGCAGGGCGCGGTCCAACGAGGCGCGGGTGGCCGCGTCCGCCTCCAGGATATTGCCCACCTCGCCCAAGGCCATGATCTGCAGCTCCCACTGGGAGGTCTGTGCCTTGGGCACGAAGAGCATGACCCGGTCGTCCTCATGGACAATCAGGCTGGTGTTTTCGTTTTCCAATCCGTCCATCCGCCGGTTGTGACGGATCGCCGCGAGGTAGGCGCTGAAAAAATCGCAGCCTGTTTCTTCCTTATACCGGTCACAGAACTCGGCCACGAGATCCCCGCAGGCATAGCTTGCAACCGGCTCGTCCGCAGGCTGACCGCCATGATGCCAGGCGGAAACCGTCTCCGGCAGCATGGCATACTGCTGGTGGATCTGCTGATGCGAGGCATGGAGCCGATAGCCGCTGGGCGAGAAATCAAACCCGTAATTCCAGCCCCACAGAGTGGCGGTAAAGGACAAGGCCGGAGCCTTTTTGCGCCGCAGGGCCTGGTGGATTGCGAGCCGCAGTTCTTCGAGCGCGCCCGGGGTCATGGTTTTCCGGCCCGGAGGCAGGGGCAGCTCCAGTTCGGCGCCAAGACGGAGATAGGTGCGCTGATAGTAGAGATGCCGCAATCCCTGCATGTCGGCCCCGGAGAGATCCTTTGTGCTGTAACGAACCGCATCGTCCGCCATGTTTGCGGCGTAATGTCCCCAGGGGATGTAGCTGTTGCTGCGCAGATACTCAAAAACGTGCCCCCCTGACGACGCCCCGCCATATTCGCCCACGATTTCGCTGCCTCCCTGCACTCCGGGCCGCAGAACCATGCCCCTTCTGTAGGGTTCGGGGAGATGCGGGTTGTTGACCACCACCTCGAACAGATCATGCCGGAGAATCCGCGCCCGCGCCTGACCAGTCTCTTCCTCTTCATAGCGAAGACCGGTCGGCGCGCCTGATCCGTCATAACACAACTCACAGCTCATCCCGGCCAACGCCACCAGATCTTCCGGGTCGGTGGACGTGGCGGCCAGGGCCAGCAACACGGGTTCGGGCAGGGCGGCAAAAATTTTTCGCAGATCCCGTGCGGCTCCGGCAGGAAGGAGATTCTTCAGCGCCTCTGCCATGGAGACGGCCCGCGGCTCCGGCAATTTGATGGCGGCCGGGCTGAGAGCACGGGGCGCGGCCCAGCCGCTACTGATGTATGTCACTCCCCGAAAGGGAAAGGGGTTGGCTATCTCATAGATCTCTTCCGCCTGCTTGACCTCGATATCGCCGCCGGGAAAATTCCCTTGGTTCAGATGGGGATTGTCGTCGGAAAATGCACCGAGCGGCTCGACAAAATCGTTTTCCCGCTGATTGGCAACCCGATAGGTCGGCGCATGCACGCCATATACGAATTTTCCGGCGGGATGGACGCAGGAACGCACGGTCATAGAAAAACCTCCGATGGATCGCTTGGAGAGGAACACCACGGTTGCATGGGGCAATATAACCGGGAACCATCCCCCCGCTCCATAAGAAAAAACGAAAAAATCCTAACCCCGCTTGCCTTTGCCTCGAAATCTGCTACCATGGTGAAAATCAACGCTCTTTTTCCTTCTGCCTTTATGGTGCATGCCCCTTGATAAAAGCCCTGTATCACCGGTTACTGCCGAACAAAAACAACGCCCCCTCCCTGCCGGATGGGTCCTCCTGCAACTCCCCCTGCATTTTCACCGATGTTTTGCGGGATATCGATACCGGCCTCATCATTCTCGACACCACGGAAAAAAAAGTTTTCTTCAAGAATGGCCACGCAGTGAAAATCCTTGAACCGCTCAAGGCGGCCCACGATTACGAGGGCCTCTCCGCCCTGCTCTGCAACGACCTGGATTCCCTGCAGCAACCCGGCCGGACCAGAAGCCGGCAAACCATCATCCATTACGAACACCGGGTGCTTGGCTATACCGTGTATAAGATTCCCGGAGATCAGCGCCACATCTCGATTTTCATTCAGGACATCACCGACCGGCACCGCCTGGCCGCCATTGACGAGGCCACGGAGATGATGAACAACATCGGCTGCCTTTTTTCCGGCATCCGCCATGAAATCGGCAACCCGCTGAACTCCATCAAGATGGCCCTGACAGTTCTGCAAAACAACATCAATAAATACTCCCCCGAGGAAATAGATGTCTATTTCAACAGAATCTCCGGGGAAATCGGCAAGATGGAGACCCTCCTCAAATCGCTCAAGAATTTCAGCATGTTCGAGACGCCCCGAACCAGCAATATCGATCTGGCCATGTTTTTCGACAACCTCATGCAATTGCTGGGAGCGGATATCCAGTCCAAAAAAATAGAGTTCCGGATCGACATCGCCCCGGATGCAAGGCAGATCATGGTGGATCCCAGAGCCCTGCAGCATGTCACCATGAACCTCCTAGCCAATGCCGTCGACGCCATGGCGGAGACCCCAAACCCGCTGTTGCAGGTGCGCAGCCAGAGCCGCGGCAATGTCATCCTCCTCTCCATCACCGACAACGGCTGCGGCATGTCGAACGAACTGGCGCGCGATGTCTTCAAGCCGTTTTTCACCACCAAACCCCATGGCACCGGTCTGGGGCTGGTTATTTCCAAAAAGATGCTGAGCCAGATGCACTGCGGGATTGATCTGGTCAGCGAAAAGGGGGTCGGCACCACCTTCCACCTGACCTTGCCCAAGAGCGCAAGCAAGGCGCAGCGGGCAGATGCCCCTTCCGGAAAATCACGAGAAAACCAACGGCCTTCCGCTTTCGCCTGTTGAAGGCTCGGCGGCGATTACGCTATAAATCAATGGGTTACCGGGGCAGTGTTTCCCTTTTCTCAGCCTGCCCTTGCTGAACGATTACACTTTCAAGGAGACATAGATGGGGATTCGCTCGCGCTTCATGATCATCATGGCAATCATTTTCGGCGTCGCAACCGTTGGCATCGGGACGGCCAGCTACATGTTCAGCAAGCGCAACGCCTTGCTGGAGGCGAAAAGCAAAGGGGAGCTGATTTTCAATTATATTCTGGCCACCCGGGATTTTTACTCGGAAAAACAGCGCCCCCTCATCATGGAGGTTTTCGAAAAAGACCGTTTTTACCCCGAGCTGATGTCCGGTTTTGTTCTCACCCGCGGCACCTTTGACATCTTCAAGAAAAACCTGACCGGATATAATTTCAAGCAGGCAACCATTGACCCCCTCTATCCACCGAACAAGGCGGACGAATGGGAGACCAAACTGATCGCCATGTTCGCCGGCCAACCCGAACTCAAGACGCACGAAGGCACCATGGAGCGCGATGGCGAAACCTTTTTTTATCTGGCAAAACCCATCAAGATCACCGGCAAGGATTGCCTGCGTTGCCACGGCGACGTGAACGACGCGCCCAAGGATCAGGTTGAGATCTACGGCTCAACCAACGGGTACAACTGGAAGGACGGCGACACGGTTGCCGCCTATGTGGTGTATGTCTCGGTGGAAACGGCCCTGGCCAACGCCCGAAAGGGGGCCATCACCCTCTACCTCATCGGGGCTGGCTGCCTGCTGGTAGCGCTGATCGGCATATGGCTGTTCATGGACCGGTTCGTGGTAAATCCCATTGTCCGGCTGAGCATCAAAGCAGAGGAAATCAGCCTTGGCAAGAATATGGAAGAGAGCGTCAAGATCAAACAAAATGACGAGATCGGCGCCCTGGCCAGCGCCATCGAACGGCTGCGCATGAGCATGGTCCGCATCCTCAAACGGTGAGCATATGTCAATAGTGAGCGCAAACACACAGTCACCCCCCGCAGCCTGGCAGACGGCGACACTCGGCCTGGCGCTGTTCTGCGCCCTGGCGCTCCCCGCCCTGCTGCCTCTTTCCGCTTCGGCGGCCGATTGCAAAAAGATTGCCGAGGAGGCCCGCCGGGAGCGCGATCTCATTGCCCGGCGCGACCTGCTGGCAAAAGCCATCAAGCAATGCCCGAAAGACCCGGAAATCAATTTCATGCAAGGCTACAGCTTTGAGCGGTTGCGCGACTACAAGGAAGCTCAGCGGTATTATATCACCGCTTCGACCCTTGATCCGAAACACGCCAAGGCATTTTTCGGCCTGGGCGACATCTGCCTGGTGACAAACAAGGCGCAGGATGCCGTGGCTGCTTACGAAAAAGGGCTGGCCCTTGATCCCGGCAATAAGCGGGCGGCAAAATCCCTGGAATCGGCGCGGATCAAACTGAAGGCCCAGCGCGGAGAATCGGTGAGCTCCGAGGAGGCTGTCACCGTTCTTTTCGAGGAAAAATCCAAGGACCGGGAGATCAGCCCCATCGAAGCCACGATCCTCAGACTGTTGATCCTTTTTCCGGACAAGTCAACGGAGCTTCCCGAAGAGGGCGCTGACCAGCTCAGCATCGTCGGGGCGCGCGCCTTTACGAGCCGCGAGCTGCAAGGCGCCGTTTTCGAAGTAGTCGGCAACACGGACGACTCCGGCAACGCCAAAACCAATCTGACCGTTTCCCGGAAAAGGGCCGAGGCTGTGCGTACGTATCTGATCAAGAACTGCAACATCGAGGCGAAAAAGCTGAAGGTGGCGGCAAAAGGCCATACCCAGCCCATTGTTCCCAACTCCACGGAACAAAACAAAAAGATAAACAATCGGGTTGAGTTCAGGCGGTTGAAATAGAAAGAGGGGATAAAAAACCAAGGCCTTGCCTCCTCCTGCAGAGCGGGGAAGCAAGGCCTTTTTTTTGCAATTCAGCGGAGAAGCAACCTGGCCGTGCCTGCCCGAAATTCCTTTTCAAGCGGCGCGTCTCCGATTTCCTGACAGAAGAGATCAACCAGCTCCGGGAAACGCTCCTGGTCGCACGCTCCTCCCTGCAGCCATTTCCCGACAATCTCCTTGACAAGCATCGCCGCGATGGGACCGATGGCCCTGGCCAGCGCATCCTGAAAAACAGGGATGGCGCTTTTCAGCGGCTCTTCGTTCTGCGCCTGGGCAAAATCCATGCTGCCGGCTTTTTTGGCCGAAATTGCCCGCAGAGCGGCATCCGGGTCGGCCCGCACCTTTTCCACCCCCAGGGCAAGTTCGCCCAGAAGCATATTGCTGGTCATGTTGATCAGGGAAAAATTCGCCTCAGTCTCGCAAAGCATGACCAGCAAGGCGCCCTCGCAGATATCTTTCACCAGGACCATTGCGTCTGGGAACCGCATCTCCACGGAATTGACGCTGAGCCGGCAGGAAGCGTTCATCTTGATGATCCGTTGCAGCGATCCTCCCACCAGCTTGAGCGTCTCATGCTCATACCCGTCCGGCACATAGGAAAAGATGATATCCGGTTTATCGACGGAGACAAAAACCCCGACAACGCCGGGAAGCACTTTTATTTCCTGTAAAAGCTCATCCATGCTGCATACTCCTCATTACACCGTCGTTCAAAGATAACTGCAAACATGCACATGCCGCGACCGGCGGAAGGAGCCGTAACGAAATGATCACTGCACCGGTTGTTTCGTACGGCTTCTAAGCTTGCGCCCCGTGCTCCTGGGCTTCGGCAAGGGCCGGGCCGATGGCCGCGACAATCTTGAGGGGTGAAATCCCCGGCTGCACCTCGATCCCCACCGACAACTCCGGCCCTGGAATAATCAGCAACTGTTCGCCTTTCTCCTGGGTGAGAATAATGTGGGAGGGCAACTCGGCATAGCCGAGAATTCCCCGGATCTTATCCGCGGCCACGGCAACATAGGTGACAAAGGGCTTGAACTCCTTGTTGTCGATGTTCCGTTGCAGCTTGGCGGTTCCGTCCTTGGCGACAAGAACCAGCCGGTTGACGCCCTGGGCAGCGCTGAGTGTTTCCTCAAGAGTAGCCTTGCCGCCTTGGGACAGGGCTTGGGCCATGGCGGCAGTGGAGGGCGGCGGGGGTGCCGTGGCGAAATCCAGATCGTCCAGTTGGGCAAATTCATCGTCCGCCTCTTCCGGCAAGCCTGGGCCCTGCACCGGCTGGTCGCCCCGTTCGTCGCTCAGGCGGGCGCCTTCGATGAGAATAAAGCCCAGGGGGGCGTCGATGGTCTGTTTCCGGTTCCGGCAGAAATTGTGGATTTCGATCTCGGCCTGATCCCAACTGATGATCTCAAAGGCGGCGTCAAGCCCGGCAAGGGGCTCGGCATAGGCATTGATCAGGCTGCCGTTTTTGAAAAACAGCAGCCCGACGCGCTTTCCAGCCCTTGCCATGATGGTGCAGGTTTTCCGGTCAAGCTCAAGGAGCTGCAGAAAAGAGGACAGCGACACGCCGGAGACTTGCCCCTTGGCGCCCGCGGCCAGGCCATCCTTGATTTTTTGGAGGAGCAGCTCGAAATCAACCGGTTTTTCGATGTATTGAAAGGCCCCCAGATCCATGAGCCGATCTTCCATCTCCGGGGTGCCGAAGGCGGTCATGGCAATGATCGGCACGGAATTCTTCAGCCTGCTCATCCGGCTGACCAGTTCAAACCCATCCATTTCCGGCATCTTCAGGTCGGTGACCACCAGATCAACCGGTTGCGCGGCAAGGACCGCCAGGGCCTCCTTGCCGTTGCCCGCGGTCACGACCTCGAATGAATCGACCCGTTCCCGGCACATGTCCTGCAAACTGAGCAAAAACCCATGGTCGTCATCAACAACCAGCACTTTTTTCATGGAACCCGCCTCTGTTGCAATACGATTAATGTTTCAGCACATCATTTGATGCAAGCCGCCCGAACCTGCAAAAGGTCGGTCTGGCCCGCCATCACCTTGCGGATGCCATCCTGCTTGAGGGTAAGCATGCCGACCCGCATCGCCTCATCCCGGATTTCCACGATGGGGCTGTTTTTTACGATGAGAAGCTTCAGCGAATCGTTGACCGTGAGCAGCTCATGGATGGCAAGCCGTCCGAGATAGCCGCTTTTTTTGCACTTGTCGCAGCCCTTCGGCCTGTATAAAGTGGCCCGGTCGATTTCCGCCATGGTCAGCGGGCTTAAGGGGTGCGCCCCGTATTCCGCAAGGATCAGCTCCTTTTCCGTCGCCTCTGGGACATACGCCTCCCGGCAATGGGGACACAACCGCCGCACCAACCGCTGGGCCAGGATGCCGAGCAGCGAATCGGAGAAATTAAAGGGATCGATCCCCATGCCCAAAAGCCGGGTAACGGTTTCCGGGGCGGAGTTGGTATGGAGCGTCGAAAAAACCAGATGCCCGGTGAGCGCCGCCTCGATAACGGTTTCCGCGGTTTCTTGATCCCGGGTTTCGCCGACCATGATGATGTCGGGGTCGGCCCGCAAAAAGGCCTTCAGGATCTTGGCGAAATCAAGACCGATCTTGTTTTCCACCTGCACCTGGCGCAACCCGTCCTGGACGATTTCCACCGGATCCTCGACGGTCCAGATCTTCTTTTCCGGCCGGTTGACATAATTGAGCGCGCTGTGCAGGGTGGTGGTCTTGCCGGACCCGGTGGGGCCGACCACCAGAATCAGGCCGTAGGGCAGATCAAGGAGCCGGCGCAGCTCAACAAGATTCCTTTCGGACAGCCCCATCTTCTCAAGGGGCAGGGCAGAGCCGGCGGCGAGAATACGCAGCACCATATCCTCGTTGCCGCCGTGGGTGGGCAACGAGGCGACCCGAAGCTCGATCTTGCCCCGCCGGGTCTTGAACTTGATCTTGCCGTCCTGGGGCAGCCGCCTCTCGGAGATGTCGAGCTTGGCCAAAATCTTCAGCCGGGAAATCAAGGGCCGTTTATAGGTGAAGGGGATGTTTTTATAATGCGAACAGACGCCGTCAACGCGAAAACGGACCGAGGTTCCCTTTTTGCCGGGCAGCGATTCGATGTGGATATCAGAGGCGTTGCGGGCCACGGCATCCTCGATGATCTTGTTGGCCATCTGCACCACAACCCCGTCGGCGGCGCTACCGACCTCGTCCTCGTCATCAGACTTGCCGTCGGATTCCTCGACAATCTCAAGTTCTTCGAAAACATTCTGCGAACCCTCTCCCAGGGCGTATTTCCCGTAAAAAAAATCGATGAACCTGTTGATATCGTCCTTGAGTCCCACGGCAAAGCCGAAGGCGGCGCCCTGGAGAACGGCACGGATATTGTCCTGCTTGCCGAGGTCGCGGGGATTGTCGGTCAGCACAACAATGCGGCCATTTTCCAGACCGATGGGAATAAAAACATTGGCCCGGAAATAGCTTTCCTTGGCGCCCTGGATACAGGCGGGCGCCTCCGGCGCTTCCGTTTCAACGAACTCCACAAACGGACAGCCGTAATATTCGCTAAGCGATGCGCCAAGCTGTTTTCGGTCAATGCCGAAATCGCCCAACAGGGCGCTGTCCAATGTTTTATTGTGCTGCCGGGCCTTGACCCGGGCCGCGTCAAACTGGTCCGGGGTCAGAAGCTTGTTGCGGATCAGACCGTAAAACTGGCCATACTTGGTCGCGCTCTGGGAAAGGGTCGCCAACCGCTGGGCGGCGTTGCGATAGGCCGGGTCAAGGGCGACCATCTCCTCCAGGGTTTTGATCGTGGAAGAGGTGGAGCCGGTGCTTTCATAGGTAAGCGCAAGCTGATCAAGAAGTTGAAGACGCTCGATCTTTCGCTCGAATCCGCCTTTTGTGCTCGCCGCGGCTTCAAAGTGCTCAATGGCTTCAAAGGGTTTATCAAGCTGGAGGCAACACACCCCGATCCGGGCATGGACCGCCGCCGGTCTGTACCCGGTGGCGAGCAACCCCCGCAATTCCTCGCCGGCCTCGCGGTAAAACCCTGCCACCATCAGCCCCTGGCAGTTTTCGAAACGACCCGCCTCGGACAACTTACTGGCGGTAGCGGACGAGGCGGCGCCGGATGCGGCCATGCCCCTTTCGGTTTGCAGAACAACGAGCCTTTCCTCGATCAGATCCCGCAGAATCGGCTCATTGTCGCCGACTTCCAGCAACAGCGACTCACAGAGAGCCAAGGCTTCATCCATGAGTCCTTGCCCTGCGTAGAGGTCTGCTTCGGCAAGTTTTGCTTCGATGGCTTCCTTGGCGGCCATGGTTGTTGTCATGCTCATGCCGGCCGGTTACACGCTCCTCATGGTTATGACCGGCACAGAGTTCCCCTGCACCGTCAGAGTGCCGGCGACAAGGGTGCCAGGGTCCGTCAGAGGTTCCCAGCGGCCGTTGGAGGTGTCAAGCTGTTCGGTGGGTTTATCAAGCCAGAATGCCATGCCGCTGTTTGCCTTGAAGACAACGAGCAGCGAACTGTCAGCCTTGGGCTCGCGTGCTTCCTGGCCCGAAAGGTTTGCCACCGGAATGGTCAATGTTTTCAGGATGGCCTCATCGAGAAAGCTTAACTCCCCTCTTACAACAAAGCCGATCTTGCCAAAAAAACCGCGTTTGAGATTTTTTATGGGCAAAAAGGAACCGCACTTTCTAACCTTGCCTGCGGGTTTGTCCTCATAGGCGATCTGCTCCGGAAGAAAAGCCACCATTCTCCCCCCCACATCGGCAAGCGCCACGGTCGGCCAGGGGCAAGCCGTGGCAGTCACCGCCGGTTTTGCCGGCTCGGCCGGGACAACCGCGTCCGCCTGATAGTCATCGCCCAGGGCCTTGAGCAGGTTTTGCTTTTGCCTTTCCAGCCGTTCGCGCAACTCGGTGTGGATGGCATGTAATTTTTCATAACCGGGCGTTTTGGCAAACAGATTTTCAACCGGGATAATGCGCTTGGCAATGCACTTGCCCAAGACAACAAGATGGGCATTCACCGCCTCAACCAGCACCCTTGAGGCTCTGCCGCCGGAAGCGCCGAAAGCGGCGGGAAGTTCCGGCAAAAGGTCTTCGTCCATGGACGCGGACTGAGCCGGGGCGGGGGCAGCCTTGGCTGCGGGAGCTGGAGGGGCTGCCGCTGTTTTTTGCTCGGTCCCGGCAACGCCTTGCGTCTTGGAGACAAGCTTGCTGTAATCCTTGGGGATGTTGGGAATGGCGGCGCGCAACTCGGAAAGGGTGGGATCCACCAGCGTTTGCTCGATAAGGGAGAGATCCTCGGCGCCTGCGGCGGCCCGCAGGGTTTGCAGCCCTTCCTGCAAGGTCTTGGGAGCGGAGGTGGAAACATTTTGCGGAGCAATGGCCATGACCTCAAGCAGCCTGTCCATGAGCGCGAAAATCTCCGTCAGGGCGACAGCCTTGTCCACCTCGAAGTTCCCCTGAATTTCCTTCAGGGCCTTCCGGGCTGTTTCTATGTTGTCCGGAGAAATCTCCCAATCCAACGAAAGCAGGGCTTCCTCGAAAGGGCTGAAGGCATCGGCGCCATCGGCCGTAAGCAGGCTGGCCGGCAAGGGCGCAACCTTTTCCGGAGCCGGAGCAACCGGGGCCGGGGAAACAGCTTTATCGGAAACCGGCGTTGCGGAAGCTTCCGGGCCTGCCCCCGCATGCGGGGCAAAAAGGGTATCAATGGCGTCATCTATCTCGGCGTGGAAATCACGCCCTGGGGGGCTGTCATTCATAAACTTCATTCTCCTTGAGAAATCGCCAGCCTCGGGACATCACGGCAGGCCTATTTTGTCTCATGCAGCAGATGCTTATTGGTGACATAACGCACGGTCTGTTTGCTGATTTCCCGCAAGGTTTCGAAAACCCCCATCCCCGTAACCGCCGAGGCCTCAAAGGTCTTTGCCTTGTAGACACTGTTCAGGTCGGCGTCAAGCTCTTCCACGGTCAGGGTGGGAATCGGGGTGCCGACAAGATCCCGCTTGTTATACTGGATAACCAGGGGGAGTTCTTCCAGGTTGAGGCCGTAATCCAAGAGGTTCGTCCGCAGGTCTTCCAGGCTTTCGATATTTCTCTCCCTCCGCACCTGGAGAGGGTCGGCGACAAAAACCAGGCCGTCGGCTCCCTTGAGGACGAGCTTGCGGGTGGCGGCATACATGACTTGGCCCGGCACGGTATAGAGCTGGATGCGGATATTGAACCCCCGGATCTTCCCCAGGTTCAGGGGGAGAAGATCGAAAAACAGGGTCCGGTCGCCCTTGGTTTCGATGGTCAGCATCTTTCCCCGGGCATTATCCGCCATGGAACTGTGCACCGTGAGCAGATTGGTCGTCTTCCCGCAGCGGCCCGGGCCGTAATAGACAATCTTGCAGTGAATTTCCTTCTTGCTGAGATCAATGAGCGCCATTGGTCATCCTTCAAAAATGTGCAGCAGGGTGTCGGTCAAATCGGTCACCCGGCAGCGCACCAGACCGAGCGAGACATCCTCCCCGAAGATGGTGATAAGAATAAGCTCGTCGCCAATCCGGCCAAAATGGATATTCCCGTTTTTCCCTTTGTGAAAGAGCAGGGAAAAATCCTCTTCGCCGATCAGCTTGGCAATCTGGGAGGTTGCCCCCAGATTAGCCGCGGCCAGGGCGGCCAGGGAAATGGCGTCGATCTCGTCGGAATCGTGCCCGCAATTGGACAGGATATTGCCTGCCCCATCAATGAGCAGGGCGGTGCGAACACCCGCCTGAATCAGCGACCCCTCTATGGCGTTCCTCGCTTTCTCCAGAATTTCCGCAGTCAGGATAAAATCTTGCATATCCCGTTTTCTCCCATGGTGAGGGTTTGGGTGCTCCATCACAGCAAACAGGGGTAAGGTTGCCGCAAACAGAGGGGGTAAAGCCCCTGCCGAAAGGGGCTTCGAAACCGGCTGAAACGCTGTGTTTCTGCTGAATTTCCGACAAAACACGCTTCTATCGTCTACATGGAAAAAAAATCCGTGTCAAGCGGAAAACGTGAATAAATCGGAAAGGAAGACCCCTTGAACCCGCTGCCGTTTTTTTAGGCTGACGCCCCCTTCTCTCCTTGTCGAACCTGCCAAGGATGGAGTATCGTATCGTTTTCGGAACGAATAATAAAGAATTTGCAGGTTAGGCAACAAGGACATTCACCATGGACAAACCCGGATATTTTGGACAATGGGGCGGCGCCTATATCCCGGAAGTGCTGTACGAAACCTTCCGGGAGCTGCGGGAGGTCTACGCCAAGGCCAAGGCAGACCCGGCCTTCTGGCAAGAATACGTCACGCTCATGGGCTCCTACTCCTGCCGGCCCACTCCCCTCACCCATGCCGAAAACCTCAGCCGCCACTTCGGCGGGGCGCAAATCTTCATCAAGCGCGAGGATCTCAACCACACCGGGGCGCACAAGGCCAACAACGTCATGGGCCAGGGATTGCTGGTCAAACGCATGGGCAAGACCCGGGTGATCGCGGAAACCGGCGCGGGCCAGCACGGCGTGGCCTGCGCCACCATGGCCGCCAAGTTCGGCTTTGCCTGCACCATCTACATGGGCGAGGAAGACGTGCACCGTCAGCGGCCCAATGTCTTCTGGATGGAGAAACTCGGCGCCACCGTGGTGCCGGTGACCACCGGCAGCCGCACCCTCAAGGACGCCATCAACGAGGCCTTCCGTGACTGGGTTTCCAACATGGACACCACCCACTACGTGATGGGCACAGTCTGCGGGCCGCATCCCTTTCCGGAGATGGTGGCCTGGTTCCAGTCCATCATCGGCCTGGAGGCGAGAAAACAGATCCTCACCGCCCACACCAAACTCCCGGCCCGGGTCTATGCCTGCGTGGGCGGCGGCTCCAACGCCATGGGCATCTTCCAGGGCTTTCTCGGTGACCCCGAAGTGGAGTTGATCGGAGTGGAAGCGGGCGGCAAGGGGCTTGACACCGGTCAGCACGCCGCCCGGCTCGCCAGCTCCGATGCCTCTCCCGGCGTGGCCCAGGGCTACAAAACCATGTTTCTTCAAGATTCCGACGGCCAGATGCGCGACACCCATTCGGTGGCCGCTGGGCTCGATTACATCGGGGTTTCCCCCCTGCTCACCGACCTGTGGGAAAAAGGACGGGTCCGTTTTGCCGCGGCCACCGACCAGGAGGTCATGACCGCGCTGGATCTGACCATCAAAAAAGAGGGAATCATCCCGGCGCTCGAATCCACCCATGCCTTTGTCCAGGCCTTCAAGGAGGCGGGCGAGCTGAGCCGCGACCAGGCCATCGTCATCAACCAATCCGGCCGGGGCGATAAGGACATCTTCACCATTGCCCATGCCTTTAATGACCCGTCTTGGAAGGATTTTATCCGGAAAAAGGGAGAAGAATATGCAGCTCGTTGAGCAACTCCGGGCAGCCCGGAGCAAAAAAGATATCCTGCTCATGACCCACCTGGTTCTGGGCTACCCCTCCTTTGCGGTAAACCGCGAAGTGATTCAGCAAATGGTGGCAAACGGGGTGGACGTGATCGAACTCCAGATCCCCTTTTCCGAGCCCATGGCCGACGGGCCCATGATCATCAAGGCCAACCAGGATGCCCTCGCCAACGGGACCAAGGTTGCGGAATGCCTCGCCTTTGCCGCGGAGATGGCGGCGCAATACGACATCCCCTTCCTGTTCATGACCTACTACAATATCCTCTTCAAGTACGGGGTGGAGGAGTTCCTGCGCAAGGCCAAGGAGATCGGGATCAGGGGCTGCATCATCCCGGATCTGCCGCCCGAGGAGGGCGAGGAGTATCTTCGGCTGGCCAAGAAACTTGACCTTGCCCCGATCCAGATCTTCGCCCCCACCAGCACCGAAGAAAGGATGCGGACCCTGGCCGGGCATGGCGACGGCTTCATCTATTGCGTGGCCCGCAGGGGCGTCACCGGCAGCAAGACCGAATTCGACGCCTCCTTCGATGCTTACTTGGCCCGCTGCCGCAGAGCCACGGACCTGCCGCTCGCCGTGGGGTTTGGCATCAGCAACCAAGAGGACGTGCGGATTCTGACCGGCAAGGCCGATCTGGCCGTGATCGGCACCGCCACCATCAAGCTGGTGGAAGAAAAAGGCGCGGAGGCAGTGGGCTCTTTTATCGCCGGGCTCAGAGGCTAAGATCCGCCATGAAAACCAAGGGGTTGGCCGACAAGGATCTGGCCGGCGAGACCGCTCGTTTTCATGAACTTGCGACCCAAAGCCTTGAATGGGTTTGGGAGACAGACGCCCAGGGAAATTTGACCTATTGCTCGCCAAGCTGCAAAGCCCTGTACGGCTACGAATCCGTTGAGCTCCTGGGACGCAATGCCATTGAAATGCTTACCCCTCCGGAAGACCGGGAGGAACAGCGGAAAATCATCGAAGAGATCCGCCTGGGCAAAAAAAGCAGCAAGGGAATCCGGGGACGGGCGACGCGCAAAAACGGCACGGTTATCCCCATTGAAACCCACTACCTGCCCGTGCTGGCAGGGAAAAAGGTGATAGGCTTCCGTTGCATGAGCCGGGACATCAGCGAAGTGTTGCTCCTGGAGCTTCGCCTCAAACAGAAGGCCAGGGAACTCACCGAGGTCAACAACGCCCTCAGTCTTCTCCTGCACCAGAGCGCCGAGGCCAGCGCCGAGCATGAACGGAGAATCCACGACAATCTGCAGCGCCTGGTCCTGCCCTATCTGGAAAAGATTCAGGACCGATGCAAGGACGAGGAACTCGCCCTCTACCTCCGGGTGGCCGCGGCAAATCTGGAAAAAATAACCTCCACCTTCTGCTTGACACTCTCGGCCAGGCTCAAGGGACTCACCCCCCGGGAACTGGAAGTGGCGGAGCTCATCAAGCAAGGAAGATCAACCAAGCAAGTGGCTGCCATCCTTGATCTCTCCTGCCGGACGGTGGAATTCTACCGCGACCAGCTCCGGGTCAAACTCGGCATAAAAAGCAAAAAAACCAACCTGCGCTCCTATCTTTCCTCCCTTGCCTGACAGGCATCCGGCAAAACCCCGTATTTTTTCCGTATTGCCATTGGCGCCCAACTCCATTATTAGCAAACTTCCAGCACGCTTACGTTATGCTGTTCTTTATGATATACGCTGTATTGATCTGCCACTATACCGGGGGGAACGGTGTCAGAAAAGCGCGGTTCATGCCTGTTTTTCTCACGCGCATACCGCCTTTTTCTCAACTTTTCCGCCGTGCAATGCCACGGTGAGCAGAAAAACAACAGGAGCGTATAGTTTGCATACCCCAGGAAGCTTTCCCCTGAACCTTCTCCAACAGATTTTCATCCCGATCTGCAACGACTTCCGTTGCGCCTTGGGCGTTATTGAAGTCTTCCGGGACGGATCAGGCACCCCCCGGGGATTTGTGACCAGGGTTGCCAATCAGCTCTTGTGCGAATTGCTTGCGGTGCAAGAAAGAGATATCCTGGAAAAAGAGCTGCCGGAAGCCCTCAGCCAACGCCTGGCCCTGCCTGCCCTGCTGCACGAACTCGCCGCCTCCGGAACAACACAGATATGCAAAACTCTTTCTTTGGGACCAGACCGGTCCTGCTCCCTCCAGGCGCATCTCCCTTGCCCGGAACTGCTGACCATCGCCATCCGGGACACGCAACCCGGCCAGGCAATGATCAGCTCCCAGGCCGAGGAGATTCTTGCCAGCCTGGGCGATCCCTGCACCATTATCAGCAGGAATTTTTCCGTTCTCTACGAAAACGCAGCCGCCAAGGAACTCTGGGGAGCCAACCTCGGAAGGAAATGCTACACCGCCTACCATGACCGGCCGACTCCCTGCGAGGATTGCCACGCCGAAAAGGTTTTTGCTGACGGGCAGATCCACAAAACCGAGCAAGTGACCCGCGTCAAGGAAAGCGAACTCCATCTGGAGGTCACCTCCGCGCCGCTCAAGGATACAACGGGCGCGATCACCGCCGTGGTCAATATCACCCACGATGTGACCATCCGCAAGATGATGGAAAAGGGCAAGGAACATCTCATCAGGGAACTGCAAGGCTCCCTGGCCAAGACCAAAAGGCTCAACGGGTTGCTGCCCATTTGCTCCTACTGCAAAAAGATCAAGGACAACAGCGGGGCGTGGCAGCAACTGGAAAGCTATCTCCGCAGCCACGCCGAGGTGGAGTTCAGCCACGGCATCTGCCAGGAATGCGGCGAAAAACACCATCCCCAGATCTTCAAAAACCGTTGACAAACAGGCAGTTCCTCCCTGTCCGCTGTGTTTTCACCAACAGCAGCGCCAACGGCGAATCCCCCCAGGGAAAAACCTTGCGCCCGATTCCGGGCCCGTCCTGCATTATCCTACATTTTGTTTTACACTTCCCCGGCAGACAGGGTAAAAAGTAGAGAGGCAAGGCGTCCGCCAACCCGGCACACGCAAACGGCTACCCCGACCGAAGACAACAAAGAGATCATGGGCTCAGACAAAACACTCAGGGAAATATTCAGCAAGGTCAACATGAGCGAGTTGCCGGCCATGTCCGACCATGTCGAGGAACTGCTTTGCCTCCTGAACAACGACGACTCCAGCGCCGAGGAAATCGCCGAAGTCATCCTCAAGGACGCCTCCCTGACCACCAAACTGCTGCAGGTGGTCAACTCGGCCTTTTACAGCCGGTCGGCGCCGATCTCCAACATCAGCCGGGCCATCACCACCCTTGGTCTCACCACCCTGAAGGAACTGGCCGTCAGCCTGGCCCTGTTTGAAGATTTTATCAAGGCCGGGGTCGAGAAGGAAGAAATCAGCAAGCTCCTGGCCCTCTGTTTCGTCAGCGCCTCCCAGGCAAAGATCCTCTGTAAGGCAAAAAAAATCAATGTGCAGGAGGAAGAGGTGTTCATCTGCACCCTGCTCCACCAACTGGGCAAGCTCATCATCCTGGTCTATCTGCCGGAGCTGTACCGCAAGGCCCAGGAACTCATCGACCGGGGATATTCCGATGAGTTTGCCGCCAAAACCGTATTGAACGACCTCACCTTTTCCTCGGTGGGCATGGAAATCGCCCGCTTCTGGAATTTTTCCGAAAAGATCGTCCTGAGCATGGGGCAGAATCCGCCCCAGCCGACGAGCAAGTTCGACTCCCAGCTTTATCTCCTCAATGTTTCGGCCTTCTGCAACCGCCTCACCTGGATCATCTGCTTCGGTTCGAGCCTGGAACTTGGCGAATTGCTTCTGCACTATGGACCGATCATGGGGCTCAACAAGAAGGAGGCTTTCGGCCTGGTCAACAGAAGCCTGGATGTGGCCGAAGCGATGACGGACAACATCATCCGTTTCGGCCTGACCAAACTGAAACTCCGCACCAAAATCACCCAGAAGGCAATGGCAAGCCACTGAAGCCGCGTCCCGGAAAAGGGAGCGAGAGGAACAGACTCCGGGCAAGGCGGGGCAGAACGCCCTTGCCTTGCCCGGCAAATCAGATGGTTTCTCCGGTGGCGATGCGCAGCGAGGGGAAATCCTCCCCCTTACGCAAGGGCGCCACCACGCAGTTGCGTCCGATCACGGCCTGGGGCGGCACCTCCGCCTCCTTGCCGATCATGGTGATCCCGGTGTAGAGATGCTTGGGACAGGCCGTATTGGGCGTCCCCTTGTCCTCGCCCTGCCCCACCACCGCTCCCGCCCCTATCCGGACCCTCTTGTCGAGGATGGCCAGATCCACCACCGCTCCTTCCTCCAGAACGCAGTCGTGGAGAATGATGGAATCCCTGACCCGCACGTTCTTCCCCACCCGCACCCCGGGCGAAAGCACCGAGTTGATCACCTCGCCCTCTATGACGCAGCCGGCGGAAATCAGGGACTCCTCCACCACGCAGCCCGAGGCAAAGCGGGCAGGGCAACGGTCCACCACCAAATGGTCCGCATAGGGGTTTGGCCGGATGCCCCAGGCCTGCGGTGAAATCTCGGAGTCGATTTTCAACAGATCCATGTTCGCTTCCCAATACGCCTGCACCGTGCCCACATCCCGCCAGTAGCCGTGAAAGGGATAGGCAAAGACGTTGTCCCGCTCAATGGCCTTGGGGATAAGATGCATGCCGAAATCCACCTCGTCGCGGTCTTCCTCCAGGAGCCGGAGCAGGTATTCGGTATCGAACACATAGATCCCCATGGAGGCGAGATCGGTGCGGGGCACTTTCGGCTTCTCCTCCCATTCGACGATGCGCCCCTCCGCATTGGTGATGCCCGCGCCGAACTGGTGGATCTCGGAGAGCGGCACCACCATCATGGCGATGGTCACCTGGGCCTGCTTTCGTCGGTGGAAGCGGAGCATGTCGTCGAGATCCATGCGGTAGATATGGTCTCCGGAAAGGATGACCGTCTCCTTGGCCGGGTGGGCCCGGATAAAGTCGATGTTCTGGCGCACCGCGTCGGCGGTGCCTTTGTACCAGTCGGAATCCTGAAACCCGGTCCGGGGGGGGAGGATCTTCACTCCCCGGCTGCGGCCCGTGAAATCCCAGGCCTCGCCGGTGCCGAGATGGCGCATCAGGGAAAGGGGCTTGTACTGGGTGAGCACCCCGACCTGGCTGAGTCCTGAATTCATCACGTTGCTCAGGGAAAAATCGATGATCCGATAGAACCCGGCAAAGGGCACGGCGGGCTTGGCCCGGCTCTGCACCAGGACATTGAGGCGGCTGCCGACTCCGCCGGCCAGCAGGAGAACCAGGGTATTGTCGCCGTGGATCATCGAACCACCTCGTTGTTCTTGATTTCCCCAACCAGTTGCTCCGGGCGCAAATTGGGGTGCAGGGTGCAGCCGGAGCCGATCACCATGCCGTCCAGCACATGATTGTTCCAGCCGACCACCGTCACCTTCTCGGCCTGGGGCGGTCCCGGCTCGCCGATCCGCACCCTGGCCCCGAAGGTCACGTTGACATCGCTCACCACCGTGTCGAGGATGGCGCCGTGCCCCACCACATTATCGTAAAAAAGCACCGAGTTCCTCACCTGGGCCCCGGACTTGACGTGGACTCCGGGAAAGAGGATGGAATTTTCCACCAGCCCCTCCACGACGCAGCCGTTGTAGACCAGGCTGTTCTTGATGCTCGCCCCGGCCCCGGCCTTGAGGGGCTGGCAGTCCCGGACCGCCCGGTGTTCCAGGTTGGTGCGGATGCCCCACTCCTCAAAGGGAATCTTCGGCTCCTCCCCCAACAGATCCATGTTGGTTTGCCAGTATTCGGCAACGGTTCGGGTATATCCCCAGTAGCCGCGGAACTTGAAACCGTAGACCCGGTACTGGCCGGCCATGACCCGGGGCAGGATATCCCGGCCGAACTCAAAGGACTCATCCTCGCGGGCATTGGCCTCCAGCACCTCATAGAGCACCGAGGGCCTGAAGCAGTAGACAGTGAGCGAGGCCCAATTGAACCTGGGGTCTGAGGGTTTTTCCTGGTACTGCAGGATGCGGCCGCCGCGCTCGCCGTCTTCGTCGTCGATCTCCGCAACCCCGAACCGGCTCGCCTCGGCCATGGGCACCTGAATACAGGCGATGGTCAGGTCGGCGTCCTTGTCGCGATGGTACTGAAGGATCTCCCGGTAATCCATGTGGTAGACATGATCCCCGGAAAGCACCAGAATGGTTTCCGGGTCGTGGTACTGAACAAAATCGAGATTCTGATGGATGGCGTCGGCCGAGCCCCGGTACCAACTGCTCTGGCCCGAACCCTGGGAAGGAGGGAGGATGGAAACCCCGCGGTACCGGCCGGTCATGTCCCAGGCCGCCCCCACCCCGATATGGCTGATCAGGGAAAAGCTCCGGTACTGGCTGAGGATGGCGACCCGTTCCAGGCCGGAGTGCATGAGATTGCTCAGGGCAAAGTCGATCACCCTGGCAAAGCCGCCAAAGGGGACCGCCGATTTGGGCCGGTAGGCGGTGAGCACGTTCAGCTCGTCAACGCGCCCCCCGGCAAGGATCATGGCCAGAACCTTCGGTTTCAGTTTCATGGAATGCCTGAAGGGAAAGGGGAATCTGCTTCGCTTCCTAGTGTAAAACTCATTATGGGAAGGGTTGCGCCAAAAAGCAAGCACAGGAAGGGCGGAGGGAGGAAAAAGATTTTCAGAAGGTTGATGGAACCCATCTCGGCGGTAGGCGATTACAGGGTGGTGCAGATGCACGGAAGAGGCCGGCGAAGTGTGCTATTGCACATGAGCGGGCCGATGACAACGCAGATGCGCCGCCCTGTGATCGCCTACTATTGCAAGTGCTTAGTCGTGAGCCGCATCAGGGTCATGGTGGAAAAATCCTGCATCTCCGCGGGCAGATTCCTGAGCGGCACCTCGGCCCGGGCTGCTTCCCGGTGCCCGCCGGCCGAACCGATCGCATTGAACATCTTCTCCGCCAGCCGTCCGGCATTTTTTTTGTAGCCGTCGCAGCGGAAGATGACCACCAGCTTGTCGTTGTGCATGCCGGAGACAAACACCCAGGCGACATCGTGGACCTGATTGAGAAAGTCGGCGATGAGCACCAGCATGTCCGGGCTGGGAACCTTGCCGAGATGGGCATAGAGCCGCTGCTTACTCACCTTCATCTCGTTCAAGGCGGTCTTGAAATAGTTCAACTCCGAGCGGCGTAAGGAGGAAAGCTCGATCTTGCGCACCAGATTCTGGTTGGCGATATTGAAGAGGTAGCGGAAGGAAATGGCGTCCGCCAGGGTGGCCTTTTTTTCAAAATTCCGGGTATCGACCTTGATCGCGTAAAACAGGGCGGTGGCCAAGGCCACCGAGGGCTTGAGGTTGGCGGCGCGCAGGTACTCGACCAGCATGGAGGCGGTGGCGCCGAAGTCCTTGCGGATATCGACAAAGGGCGCCACCCACCCCTTGGTGGCGGGATGGTGGTCAATGACCACATCAAAGGTAATATTCTCGAAACAGGGCAGATGGCTGGGCTGGGAATCCAGCATCACCTTCTTGGTGAATCCCCCGAGCTTGACCGTGTGCAGACGCTCCATGGGGATCTTCAGCAGATCGACCATGACCACGTTATTGAGCCGCCTGATTTCGTTGGGATAGGCAATGGTGACGCTTTTCACCCGGTAGCGGAGCAGACGCTTCACCGCCATGGCGCTGGCAATGGCGTCCGGGTCGGCATTGATGACCACGAGAACCTGATCCTCCTTGCCGAAAAGACCGCAGAACTCGAGCAGACGCTCCTTGGCGGTCTTCTTTTTATTGGAAATCGGTTTTTTGGGAACTTCAAGACTTCCGTTCACGCCCACGCCATCATCCCCGTTGTCCATGCATACCAGGCCGAAAACCGGCCGCTTAAATCCTTGCTTCGCCAAACAACCGATGCCCTATAACATATCCTTGCATAAATTTCAAAGGGGGTGCTCTGGAGGACTATTCCCCGTCAAAAAAAGGAACCGAAGGAAACAAGGCGTGATCGGTGTGGGGAATAAAACGGGAGCCGGAAAACCGGAGCATGAACTCCTGGTTCACGTTCAACTCGATGTAGGTAATTTTTCCGGCCAGGGCAAGACTGCGTTCCCGGGCCTGGCGCTCAAGAAGTACCCGCTGGGCCCCGGCCAGGGAGCTGTTGCCCACGGGCTCGTAGACGACAAGGGGCAGATCGGGCAGCATCCCCAGGACAATGGCCTGCCGAGGCGAGATGTGCCGGCCAAATGCCCCGGCAACATAGATGCGGTGCAAATCCTCAAAGGCAACCCCCACCTGATTGGTCAGGGTGGTGAGGATGGCGTACATGGCCGCCTTGGAGCGCATGAGCGCGTCGAGATCCACCTGCCCCAGCACCACGGGCTGGCCATCCGCCGCATCCTTGCCCTCCACCACCACGAATCGGTAGCCTTCGCTTCCCGCAATCAGCCGCTCTCCGGCGGCCTGGGGCCGAAACTTGCCCCGGATATCGATCTGCCGGGTCAGGTAGAGTTCCGCCACCAGATCGATGAGCCCGGAGCCGCAAAGTCCCTTGGGCTTGCCCTTACCGATGGTCTCATAGCCGATTTCGCCTGTGGTCGGATCGATCCGCACATGCTCGATGGCGCCGGGACCTGCCCGCATGCCCATTCGGGCCACACCGCCTTCCAGGGCCGGACCTGCCGCCCCGGCGCAGGCGATGAGCCATTCCCGGTTGCCGACAATCACCTCGGCATTGGTGCCCACATCGATGAGCATGCAGGTCTCCGGTTGCTGGTCAAGCCCGCTGGCCAGCACGCCGGAGATCAGGTCGCCGCCGAAATAGCTGCCCACGCTGGGCAGAAGCCAGACCACCGCGGCCGGGTGGATGGCCAGCCCGAGTTCCCCTGCCAGACAAGGGTCCGGGGCGTTGACCATGGGAATGTATGGCTCGCGGCAGAGATGGCAGGGATTGAGTTTAAGAAAGAAATGCACCATGCTGGTGTTGCCGGACACCGACAGCGCCCGGATCTCGGAGACCGCCGCAAGGCCGGCACGCCCGGCCAACTCCGTCGCCAGTTGATTGACCGAATCGATTATCGCCGCGTGCAGCTCTGCAAGCCCTTCGTCCTTGGCCGCATGATGGATCCGGGTAAGGATATCCGCCCCGAAGCGGATCTGGCCGTTTTCCAGGTCGGCTCGGGCCAGGACTGCGCCGGTGCTCAGGTCAAGCAGGGTTGCTTCGAGATGGGTGGTCCCCAGATCAAGGGCCATCCCGGCCAAAACCTTTGGCGGCTGGGAGAGGAAATCGACCAGAACCGGGGTGCCCGCCATGTCATTGATAATGGCCGCGCCCGCAAAGCCTGCGGCGCGGAACCGGACGGCCACCTTGCTCAACCGCTGGTACGGCACCACCGGCATACCCCCACCCAACTGCGGGGCAAGCACCTTTTTTAACCGGTCGAGATCGCCGGTATTGTCGCCAAGGCTGGGAAGAGGCGCGGCAACCGCAATGGCGCGCACCAGGGGGGTCAACATAAACGGGCAACTCCGTAAAGATTTTTCATGATGGACAACTGCATCCTGCCCGATATACTATGTCGCCTGTTGGGAAAAGTCCCTAAAAAAATGTGCCGCCCCTGCCCTGGCAGCACCCACATCAAGGGAAGCGTCATCACCGGCGGGCTTGACGTCCGACAGAGGCAATGGTAAAGAGCCAGAGCAGGGGCAGAAATTACGAATGGCCTCAGACCTGTGACTGTTCAGCAGTGCCGCATATGCGCGACAGAGGCCTGAGAGCTATACATCGGTATGCGTTCAGGCCGATAACAAAGCAGATGCGGTGCTGCTGGACAGTCACAACATGCCCGTATTGCTCTATATCTATATCGCCACCGAAATCCTGGCCCCGTTCTTCGCCAGCTTTCTCATCATCAACGCCATCCTCTTTCTGGGCAGGCTTGTCCCCCTGCTCAACGTGATCTTCGACTTCGGCGTCGGGACCGGCGACTTCCTGCGCCTCTGCGCCTACATGCTGCCCAAGCTGATGATGTTTTCCATCCCCATGGCCAGCATGACCGCGGTCATCGTCGCCATGACCCGGATGGTGAACGACAACGAGATCATGGCCCTGAAGGCCACGGGCATCGGGCTGCTCCGCTTGCTGCCGCCGGTGATCGTCATCGCCCTGTCCACCTCCCTGCTCACCTATTTTTCCGCGGTCACCCTGATTCCCCAGGGCACCCTGGCCATGAAATCGCTTTTTTTACAGATGGCTCAGGAAAAAATCGACAAGGGCATCCAGCCCGGGCAGTTCAGCGAAGGCATTTCCAATGTGGTGCTGTATATCGATGCAGTGGACCACGAAACCCGGCAATGGCAAGGAGTGTACGTCTCGGACATGCGCCACGGCGACGCGCCTCTCACCATTGTCGCCAAAACCGGCAGACTCACCGCCCAGCCGGAAAACATGCTGATCAGCCTTACCCTGACGGACGGCACCCTGCACCGCGCCAGCAAGGATATCACCCAAACCATCCGCTTTGACCGCTATCAGGTCAACCTGCCCATCAAGACGCCGACGGAAATCGGCGGCACCTCCGTTACCGAGGTCGGCAAGAACGGCCTGAACCAGAAACAGTTGCTGGAACAGGTGGCAACCCATGGCCCGAAAAGTCCCCTCGGCCTGAGCATGCTCATTGAGTATCATACCCGCATGGCCCTGCCGGTGGGCGGCTTCATCCTGACCATCCTGGGGCTGCCCCTGGCCATGCTGGCCAGGCCCGGCCGCAGGCCGCTGGGCGTGCCGCTGGGCCTGCTGCTTTTTGTCATCTACTACATCCTGTTCACCGCGGGCCGGACCATTGCCGAAAGCGGCCATCTGCCCGTGGCGGCCGGCATCTGGCTCTCCAATATCCTGATCGCTCTTTTCACCATTATGCTCACCCGTCAGGTGGCACGGGAAATCACCCCGCTCTTCCTTGCCCGGTTGAGCGATACGGCCCTTGCCCTGCTGGCCAGGCTGCCGGGAATCAAAAATGGAGAAAAACGGCCATGAAACTGCTGGACCGCTATCTCATGGCTCAGTTCGCCAAGAACCTGGCCCTGGTCATCTGCTCCTTGATCGCCATCTACCTGCTGGTTGATTTTTTCGAGCGGATGGACAATTTCCTGGAAGCAAAAAAAACCATCGGTTTGGCAATCAAGTACCTGCTGCTCAAGCTGCCGTTCATGTATGTCCAATTGATCCCGGTTTGTATCCTGCTGGCCGGGGTCATCACTTTAGGCATCCTCAACCAGCATTTTGAATTCATGGCCCTCATGGCCAGCGGGATCAGCGTTATCCGCATCATCCGCCCCCTGCTGGTGGCGGCAGCCCTGTTCACCCTGCTGACCTTGGCCATCGGCCAATGGGTCCTGCCCGCCACCACCGCGGCAACCAACCGGATCTGGTACGAAGAGGTCAACAAGCAGATTCCCAAGGGCATCATCCGGGACGGGCGCACCTATTTTCGCGGCGCGAAAGGAATCTTTTCCTTTGTCCGCCCCAATCCCGGGAAAAACGAATTCTTAAACTTCTCCTTTGCCGCCTATGACGGAGAGCGCGGCCTGACAACCTTGCTCACCGCCGAAAGCGCCACTTGGGCAGACGGAGCCTGGCAGCTCACAAACGGCCAGCAGAAAACCCGCACCGACAATGGCGCCTTTTCGGTAACGCTTTTCCAGACCCTCACCCCTGCCTTTGCCGAAGCGCCGGAAGAATTCTTTGTCCCCCCATACAAAATCGAAGAAATCTCATACAGCAAGCTCCTGCGGCAGGCCATGGACAGCAAGGCTTCCCACCAAGAATCGCTGGTGGAATTCCACCGCCGCCTCTCCTACGCCTTCCTGGGCATCCCCCTGCTCCTGCTGGGAATTCCGGTACTGCTCGCGGTGCATAAAACCAAGGGCCGCGATCTGGCCCTGGCCATCCCGGTGAGCTGCGGCCTGGCCTTTGCCGCCTGGGGCGGCTGGAGCGCCACCCAGTCCCTGGCCAAGACCGCCACCCTGCCGCCGGGCATCGCCTCCTGGTCCATCCATGTGCTGACCATCGGGATTGGCTGCTTTCTGCTGAAAAAATATAACCAGTGATGGCGTCGCACAAAGTCGAAATTGGCTGCAAACGAACAGGTGCTTCGACAAGCTCAGCACGAACGGAATATCAATGTTAAGACAATATCCGTTCACCCTGAGCCCTTCGACTTCGCTCAGGAGAGCCTTGTCGAATGGCCGTTGTTGCACATCCATCAACCAGTAACACCCTAAAAATATGACCCTCGATCCCGCATCTTCAGTCGCCATAATGAGCCGCTTCCGCAAGATCGGCATCATCGGCGTTCCGCCCCTGGAGATAATCCGGGGGGCCAACGAACACGGCCTGGTTATCCATGATCTGGACGAACCCCTGGTCCGGGAGGATCTCGAAACCGCCAGCCCCTTTCTGCCCCGGGTGTACTGCGCCATCCTCCGCACCGCCGTGGTCAACGCCCTGCACCTGGAGCTCGACGCCATCTACGCAGACACCGGCCCGGGCAAATGCGACTGCGCCCTGCATACGGCCACGATCCTGGCCGAAACCCTGCCCATTCCGGTGATCTGCACCAAAAATATGGACACCGTTGCCTTCGGCACCCCACTGTGCCAAGCCCGGCTGCCCCTCATCGACCGGATGCTGGCCATCACCGCAGGGGTCAAATCCGCGGCAAGCTACAACAATCCACCGCCTTCCTGCATACCCACCGCTGGTTTCTGGGGGGTGCCGCCCAGGGATTTCTCCATCCTCGGGCTGTTCCCGGACACCACCCACATCCATGGCTGGGCCCGCTGCATGGAAAACAAGACCCCGGCCGACCACGCGCTGGAGGGTCAGTTCAACCCCGAGGTGCCCACGGTGTTCTTTGCCCAGTCCTTTTGCGCGAAAACCGCGCTGGCCCGCTATCTGGCCAAAAAACATCCCCACGCCCTCTACCTGGATGTGGATGTGCACACCACCAGCAGCGCCCGGGCCAAGGTCCAGGCCTTTCTCGAACTTTCCGGGGTGCGACCATGATCCTGGGCGACTTCGGCACCTCCTACTGCAAATTTCTCGACCTCGACGCGCCCAGGGCCAAGCCTACCATCATCGCCACCAAGGAGCTGCCCAGGGAGACGCGGGTGGATCTGGCCACCGGCCACAACGGCAAACGGTTCGCCGACCGTTACGTCAACGAACTCATTGCCCTGGCCAGGGGCGGCGAGGCCTTGATAACAGAAGATGAATATGTGCTGCTGGACTGCGGCAGCCGCGATATCAAGTTCATCAGGTATGCAAACGGTAAGCTGGCGGACATGGGATGGAATGCGGAATGCGGGGCCTCGATGGGCTTCACCATCGAGCTGCTGGAGCGGTACTACGATCTGGACTATGGTCACCTGCGGGTGCCGGAGCAGACCTTTTCCGTAACCTGCGGGGTCTTGGGAATGAGCGACATCTTCGACGCGGTGATCTCCGGGGTGCCTGTGGCCGAGGCGGTGGCCCGCTTTGTCAAAGGGATTGCCATCAACGCCTACCGCTTTGCCGGTTCCCCTGCCAAGCTCTATCTCTCCGGCGGGCTCTGCGACAACCCCCTGTTCGTGGGCAGCTTTCCCTGCCAGGTTACTCCGCTGGGCCGCTTCGTTCTGCTGCGCGGCCTTGAAGCGGAAGCACACCAACCCAGCCCCCCACCTGTTTCGTGAGGTAAACCCGATGCCTTCCCCAACCAGCGAGCGGCCGAATTGCCTGGCCTGCCTCCACTTCTACGTCACCTACGAACCGGCGCACCCTTACGGCTGCAGGGCTTTGAACTTCAAATCCCTCCAGTATCCTTCCATGGTGGTCTTTGCCAGCTCCGGCATCCATTGCCAGCTTTTCTCGGTCAAGGAAAAAACCAGCCAGGGCTGAGGATCCGCCGGAAAAATCAGGCCTCTTCCTTCCAAACCCGCTGCAGAAAAACAGCCGCGACAACACCCCAGACCAGAGTAAAAAAGAGGGCCCAGGCCGGCGCGCCCGCACCCAGAACAAGGCCGAACATCCCGGCCTGCATCTTCATGGGAAAGATGACCAGCAGCATAACCACCCAGAGCGGCAGACTGAGCATCAATCCTTTGTGCAGCAGCTTATTCCCCCAGAAGGGCAGCAAAAACAGCAGCCCCCAGAGCGCGCTCATCACAAGCCTCGGCATGAGCCATGGCATGCTGAACTCCGGCGCCAGCGAGAACCCGAGCGCCGGGGTAATGCCAAGCACTCCAAACCCCCAGAGCGCAAGACTGTTGACCAATCCGCCCAAAGCACCGGCAACCAAAACCCGCGCCACATTCGTCACCATCTTCATCGGCATCTCCTTCGTGTTTGATGTGTGCAAACGAAACCGGAAGGGATAGTACGCAAGGTGCGACAATTTGTCCAGGTTATGTTCGAAGATTTGAAGAAACCGGAATATTCAGGTATCTGCCGCGAGAAGGCGCAGGGTATGCCTGGGCTGACTGGCGCTGAACACCGTTTCCACCCCCTCAAGAAGCCCCAAGGCGGCAAGCCGCTTGACGTTCCCGTTGTCCTTCCCTCGATAGATGGATTCGTCCGCCTTGGCGAGACACAAACGGTGGGGCTGTTGGGCCGAACGGGCGGAAAGCAAGGCGCGGACCCGGTTGAAAAAAAGCCGGGAAAGCACCAGCTCGCCAAAGGCCGGATGGTACGGCCCGGCCAGCACGGTTTTTTTCAGGGAGGGAGAGGGTTGCAACCCCATGCGCACCACGGGAATCCCTTGCGCCTTGAAGATGGACCAGAGCCGACCGGCCAGGGCCACGGCCCGGAACAGGCTCTGTGGCTGATATTTCCCCTGACGGTACAGCTCGGCCAGCGGACTGCCCTCGATAACCAGACAGGGGTAGAGCCGAACCATATCCGGGCCAAGGGCTGCCGCCCGGCGAGCGCTGGCCAGGGCCGTGGCCGTAGTGTCGCTTGGCAGGCCGAGCATAAGCTGGAGCCCCACCCGGATGCCCGTCTCCTTCAGGCAGGCAACCGCCGTCCGCACCTGGTCCGCGGTGTGCCCCCGGCCGCTGGCCGCAAGCACCCCATCATCCAACGACTGGGCGCCCAGTTCCACGATACCCACCCCCTGCTCCCGCAGAAATCCCGCGATCTGAGGAGTCACATAATCCGGGCGGGTGGAAAGCCGCAGCTCCCGAACCTGGCCCGAGGCCAAAAACGGCTGCGCCGCCCCAAGCAACTCCCGCTGCCGCTCCAGGGCAAGCCCGGTGAAGCTGCCCCCGTAAAAGGCCACCTGCACCCTCGCCTCGGGATGACGGCGGGGCCAGGCAAGCTGAGCACGGATGATCTCCTCCACCTCGCGGGCGGTGACCATGCCCTCCGGCGCACCGGTGATACTGCGCTGATTGCAAAACAGGCATTGATGGGGACAGCCCTGATGGGCGATGAAAACGGGGATGACAAAGGGGGCTGGCATGGGTTTAGGAAAAATCCGCTCAGACACAACAGCTCACTTGCCGGCCTGCTTTGGCCCGGCAAGATTTTTAAGCGCCATGGCCGCGGCCTCCTGCTCCGCCTCCTTCTTGCTGCGGGCGCTGCCCTGGCCGAGGATATCCTCCCGGAAACGGACCGAGACATGGAAGGTCTTGTTATGATCCGGACCTTCATCCCCCTCCAGCACATAGCGGGGCCCCTCGTTGAACCGCTCCTGCAGAAGCTCCTGGAGCGAGCTTTTGGCGTCGGCCAGAAACATGGCCTGCTGGCGGTCTTCAAACCAGGGGGTGAAATGACGTTCGACAAATTCGGCAGCCGCAGGGTAGCCGCCATCGAGAAAAATGGCTCCAGCCACGGCCTCGAAGGCGCAGGAGAGGATGGAAGCCTTTTCCCTGCCTAGATTGGTATCCTCGCCCTTGCCCAGCAGCAGATATGTGCCCAGCGCAAGATCCCTTGCCATCCGGGCCAGATGCCGCTCGTTGACCAGGGCCGCCCGCAGCCGGGTAAGATCGCCCTCCCGCATCTCCGGAAAATGGCGGAAAAGCGCATAGCCCACCGCGAGATCAATCACTGCATCCCCCAAAAACTCCAGAGTCTCGTTGTCCTTCTGCGTCTGCCTCCCCTGTTCAAAGGCGTGGGAACTGTGGATCATGGCCTTGTGCAGATGGGCGCGGTCCCGGAACTGGTAGCCGAGGCTTTCTTCAAGCAGGTGCAAGTCCGGTTGCGATGTTGGGGAAAGGGTATTGGCAGTCACGGTCAGGGTACGGGTAAGGGATAATCTATGAGGGTGTCACCCCTCTTGCCGAGAAAACACCATACCCCAGCCGATGAAAAAGGGCAACGGATCACCCTGCCCTGCGGGGGCCTTACCCCCTTTTTCCTTGCCTGCCGCAGACCGGCGCAGCCCGCACATTTTCCCTTGTCAAAAAAACGATCTGCGTTTAAGATTGCCCCCACCAAAAAAGGCGGCGTAGCCAAGTGGTAAGGCAGTGGTCTGCAAAACCATTATTCAGCGGTTCAAATCCGCTCGCCGCCTCCAGTAAAAATCAGAAAGGGTCAGCCGAATACGGCTGACCCTTTTTTTGTGAATATCCCCCATCATCCAGGCCAAAACGGCGATCATTTTTCGCCCTAACCCGCCGTCTTGAAAGAACAAACTCCTTGTATTGCTCCTTATTGTCAGGTAGACAGATACTATGCTGACTATTTTTCGTCGGCATTATAGAGCTGGCTATATAATGCCCCTCTACGGGGTAAAAAAGCAGCTATGTAAGCAAAAAATAGCGCCAACCAGCCATTTCCGCCCAAGTTAACAGACAGAAAACGGCTGTCGAATTTCAATTCGAGCTAACTCGACAATAATATTGCTATCCATATGAAGACAGAAGACTTCTTTAAACTGATGCTGGTGGAGGAGTTCGGCGCCAATGGTCATAATGTTGAGAAATATTTCAAAAAATTCAGGAGGCAGTTTAAGAATATTCCCAGCGTACTCAGATCATTAGCAGGCTGTTGAAAAACTCATCAAATATCGAGACTTTTTAATCCGCTCAATGTATTCTGTAACCAGTTAGGATAACTCATAAACATTGAGGAAAACATGCGCGGAACCGACACCCACCAACAGATGTTGTTCAGCTAT
>NZ_JALKCW010000017.1:0-16869 GCF_046883345.1 Hydrosulfovibrio ferrireducens
CTGACGAATATTTCGAAACGCTGGACGATGCCGATTAAAAACTGGAAATCGGCGCTGAATCAGTTCAGCATCATGTTTGAAGACAGGCTGCCGGAATTTTGATCACAAAAACCATTTACACAAAATTCTTTACACACCCGCTTTATCCGGTATAGGCCTAGCAGTCTTTTCCGCAGAGGGCAAGGGCCTCGACAATGATCGCCGGTCCATCGATATTGCCCTTGCTGCGGAGCTGGGCCTGGGTGCCGTGCTCCATGAATTTATCCGGTAAACCCAAGACCTTCGTCCGGACGGTCCAGAGATTTTTCTGGGCAAAGAGTTCCAGAATGGCGCTGCCAAACCCACCCTTCTTGACGTTGTCCTCAATGGTTACCACCTTGCCGGTCCGATTGGCCCACTCGCAGATCAGCGCATCGTCCAGGGGCCTGACAAAGCGCGGGTTGATCACCGCCGCTTCAATCCCAAGTTTTTTGAGACCTGCTGCCGCCTCCAGCGCGGCAGGAACCCTGTTGCCGATGGGGAGCAACAGAATATCCGCTCCTTGACGGAGAAGCTCGCCTGTTCCCAAAGGGATGCGTTGCAGCGCTTCGTCCATGGCAACGCCTTCCCCGTTTCCCCGAGGATAGCGGACTGCCGCGGGGCCGGGGTGCAGAATGGCGGTGTGGAGCATGTGGCGCAGCTCATTCTCATCCTTGGGGGCCATGATCACCAGATTGGGGATGAAGCGCAGGAAGGAAAGGTCGAACACCCCATGGTGGGTCGGACCGTCGTCCCCGACCAGGCCGCCCCGGTCAATGGCCAGGGTAACTGGCAGGTTGGGCAGGCAGACATCGTGGATAATCTGGTCAAGCGCTCGCTGGAAAAAGGTGGAGTAGATCGCCACCACCGGCAGCAATCCTTCCGTGGCCATGCCTGCCGCATAGGTAACAGCATGCTGTTCCGCGATGCCCACATCAAAAAAACGTTCGGGAAACCGCTGGGAAAAATCGTTTAAGCCGGTGCCCACGGGCATGGCCGCGGTGATGGCGACCACGCGCGGGTCTTGCTCCGCGATCCGCACCAGGGTTTCGCCAAAGACCTTGGTGTAGCTGGGCGGGGCCGGAGGGGAAGGGACGGGCAGGCCGGTTTCGATGCAAAATGGGCCGACCCCGTGAAAATCGCCCGGGTTTTTCTCCGCCGGCTCGTAGCCCTTGCCCTTGGTGGTCAGCACATGGATGAGCGTGGGGCCGGTGCTGAAATCGCGGACATTGCGCAGCGCCTCAATGAGGTTTTCCAGCTTGTGGCCGGGCAGGGGGCCGATGTATTCAAACTTGAGGGCCTCGAAGAGCATGCCGGGGGTAAAAAATCCCTTGAGGCTTTCCTCGCTTTTCTTGAGCACCGAGAGGATGTTTTCCCCCACGTTGGAGAAGGATTTGAGGAAATGCTCCATCTCCTTTTTGACCCGCACCGCTGTCTTGCTGGTTAGTTTTCTGCTTAAAAAACTGGAAAGCGCGCCCACATTGGGGGAGATGGACATCTCGTTGTCATTGAGGATGACGATGAGATCCTTGTGGAGATGCCCGGCCTGATTGAGGGCCTCAAAGGCCATGCCGCCGGTCATGGAGCCGTCGCCGATCACGGCGATGCTCTTGTGTCGGTCGCCCTTCAGATCCTTGGCCGTGGCAATGCCCAGGCTGGCCGAGATCGAGGTGCTGCTGTGGCCGGTATCAAAGGCGTCATACGCGCTTTCCGCCCTCTTGGGAAAACCGCTGATTCCCTGGTACTGGCGCAGGGTGTGGAATTGCCCGCGGCGGCCGGTGATCAGCTTGTGGGCATAGCTCTGATGGCCCACGTCCCAGACGACCTTGTCCTCCGGGGTATCGAAAACATAATGGATGGCCAGGGTGAGTTCGACCACGCCCAGGCAGGGAGCCAGGTGTCCGCCGGTCTGGGAAACGGTCTGGATGATCGTCTCTCTGATCTCCGCGGCCAGTGTTTCGAGTTGCTCCACGGAGAGCTTTTTGAGGTCGGCCGGGGAATTGATGGTGTCCAGCAAGGGGGTATGGCTCATGTGGCCTTTTCCTCCGGGGTACCCTGGCGGGTGTCCGGTTAGTTGTTTCGTTCGTAGATATACCGGGCAATGGCGCGGAGCGGCTCGGCTTTGGCGTCAAAAATCTCCAGGGCGGTTACGGCCGCATCAACAGCTTCCTTGGCCATGACCTTTGTTTTGGCAACACCGAAAAAGGCTGGGTAGGTCGCCTTGTTCCGTTGGGCGTCGGCTCCGGCGGTCTTGCCGAGATCTGCCGTGGTTCCTTCGACATCCAGCAGGTCGTCGACTATCTGGAAGGCAAGGCCGATCTGCGCGCCGTATCGGCTCAAGGCGGCAAACTGATTCTCGTCACCCTTGCCGAAGATGGCCCCGGCCTGCACCGAGGCGGTAATAAGGGCGCCGGTTTTGTAACCATGGATCAGCCGCAGATGCTCGAAGTCGATTGCCTGGCCTTCGGCGGCAAGGTCCAGGGACTGGCCGCCCACCATGCCCACTGGGCCGATGGCCTTGGCGATGGTGTTGATCATCGTAAGCTGTGCCTGCGGGGAGATCCCCTGGAGGGCATCGGGATGACTCAGTAGCTCAAAGGCGAAACTGAGCAGCCCGTCTCCGGCCAGAATGGCTGCCGCTTCGCCGAACACCACATGGCAGGTTGGTTTGCCGCGCCGGAGGTCATCGTCGTCCATGGCCGGCAGATCGTCATGGATCAGGGAATAGGTATGGATGCATTCCAGGGCGCAGGCAACGGGCAACAGAGGGGCGGTGGCGGCGTGCAGGGCCTCTGCCGCGGCCAGGGCCAGGATGGGACGGATTCTCTTGCCCCCGGCGAAAAGGCTGTAACGCATGGCCTGTATATGATTGGCCAGCACCCCCTCTTCAGGCAGCATATAGCGCGCCAGGGCCTGTTCGACAACCGCGCATTGTTGCGTTAGATATTTTTTAACGTCCATGGCTGGGAAATTTCCGTGGGTTGCAAGCGAGACAGGGGCTAGGCGTCGTCTTCATCGGCAGCCGTGCCGGAAGCAGTAAAGGGAACGCTGATGAGTTTGCCGTCTTTTTTCAACAGGAGATCGACTTTCTGCTGCGCTTCTTCCAGTTTGTGGTTGCACAGCTCGGCCAGTTTGATTCCCTCGTCGAATTTTTTCAGGGATTTTTCCAGGCTCAGGTCGCCGTTTTCCAGTTCCCGGGTGATCTGTTCCAGCGACTCCAGGGCTTCTTCAAAAGATTTTTTGGACATGATCCCTCCCGAGGTTTCTTGCCAAAAGAATGCTCCTCGTCTGACGGCAACTATGAATGTAATCTTCTAAAATAAATGAAGTTGCGGTTCTGGGCAATGTCTTTCCAAAAAAACATGAGTATGGTAGGTTGGCTGGGCATCGTATGCTCATGTTCGGCCGGTATAAAACGCTTTTTTGAAGAAAAACCTCCATGCCATATTCCTTGCAGGATCTGCTCCCTCAATTCAGCCGCTGGCTTTCCGTGGAAAAGGGCTATTCTCCCAAGACCGTTGAGAGCTATGGGCGCGATCTTGCCGAATTTGCATCGTTTATTGGTTCAGATCAGGATGTGCGCCGGATCGAGCCCCACACCGTCCGCTCCTATGTCTATGCCCTCAACGGCAAAAACAAGGGCACTTCCGTGGCCAGGAAGCTTTCCGCCCTGCGCACCTTTTTTCGCCATCTCCTCCGCGAGAAGATTATCACCCACGATCCTGTCGCGCCCATCGCCACGCCGAAACTGGAAAAGCACATGCCTGTTTTTCTCACGGTGGACGAGGTTTTCACCCTCATGGAGATGCCGGGCGATCAGGATGCCTTTGCCTTTCGGGACCGGGCGATTCTGGAGATCCTCTATTCCACCGGGGTGCGGGTTGCCGAACTTGCGTCCCTTGATCTGGAGCGCCTTGACTCGGAAGAGGGAATGCTTAGGGTTACCGGCAAGGGCAACCGGGAACGGTTGGTGCCGGTGGGCACTCCCGCCCTGGAAGCACTGAGCCGATATCTGCCCCAGCGAACCTTGCTTATCCGCGAACGGATCGGTCGCGGGGATCCGCCGGAAAACAAGGCGGTTTTTCTGAACCACCGGGGGCTGCGGCTCACCACCCGCAGCATCGAGCGGCTGGTGAAATTTTATGCCCTGCGGGCCGGGATCGCCGCCCGGGTAACGCCCCATGCCCTGCGCCATTCCTTTGCCACCCATTTGTTGGAAATGGGGGCGGATCTGCGCACGGTGCAGGAATTGCTGGGCCATGTCAGCCTGTCAACCACCCAGCGGTACACCCATCTGAACATGGATCATCTGAACGAGGTCTATGACCGGGCCCATCCCAAGGCGCGAATGTAAGTAACGGTCCAGCACCACCACATCTGCTTTGTCATCGGCCTGCTCATGTGCAATAGCACACTTCGCAGGCCTCTTCCTCGCATCTGTGGCACTGCTGAACCGTTCCTGTTACAGGCGGAATGTTACAAGGAAGGCATCAACATTATCTCCATCAGGAGGAGCAAACTGTGAAAATCAGATCGACCACAATCATTGCCGTCCGGCACAAGGGTGAAGTGGCCCTGGCCGGGGACGGCCAGGTCTCGTTGGGCAATACCATCATGAAGCATGAGGCGCGTAAGGTGCGCCGCCTGTATGAAGGCAAGGTCATCACCGGCTTTGCCGGGGCCACGGCCGATGCCTTTACCCTGTTTGACCGGCTGGAGCAGAAGCTTGAGCAGTATGACGGCAATCTGATGCGGGCGGCGGTGGAGCTGGCCAAGGATTGGCGCACGGACAAGATGCTTCGCAAGCTGGAGGCCTTTCTGGTGGCGGTGGACAAGCACCACTCCCTGCTCCTCTCCGGCACCGGCGACGTGATCGAGCCGGACGATGGCATCCTGGCCATCGGTTCGGGCGGGCCATACGCCCAGGCCGCGGCCAAGGGTCTGGTGGCGCACAGCGAGCTTTCCGCCGAGGAGATCTGCCGGGAGGCGATGCGGATTGCCGCCTCCATCTGCGTCTTTACCAATGACCGTATTGTTGTAGAAAAGATGGCGGCTGAATAAAAAAGGAAGATTTTAAGATGGAACCCATGAACACCCTGACCCCCAGGCAGACCGTGGCCGAACTGGACCGCTACATCATCGGCCAGGACGCAGCCAAGAAATCCGTGGCCATTGCCCTGCGCAACCGCTGGCGGCGCCAGCAGGTGCCTCTACCCCTGCGCGAGGAGATTGCGCCCAAAAACATCATCATGATCGGTCCCACCGGGGTCGGCAAGACCGAGATTGCCCGCCGGTTGGCCAGCCTGGCCCAATCGCCCTTTCTCAAGGTGGAGGCCTCCAAGTTCACGGAGGTGGGCTATGTGGGCAGGGATGTGGAGTCCATGATCCGCGATCTGCTCGACCTGGCCATCAACATGGTGCGCGAGGAAGCGCGGGAGCAGGTGACGCAGAAAGCGGCGGAGCAGGCCCAGGAGCGGATGCTCGACCTGCTGGTGCCGCCACGGCCGGCCCCCTTGGGCCAGGTCACGCCCATGGCGGAAAGAAGCGAAGATGGCGGTCGGGCAGGGGAGCCGGTTGATTCCACCAGGGAAAAGTTCCGGCAGATGCTTAAAGACGGCAAGCTCGACGAGCGGCAGGTGGAGATGGAGATTGACCAGGCCTCACCAATGCCCATGATCGAGATTCTTTCCCACGGGGGCAGCGGGCTGGACGACATGGAATCCGGGCTCAAGGATGTGTTCGGCAAGATGTTTCCCAAGAAAACCCAGCGTCAGCAGATGCCGGTGAAAGACGCCATGGAGGTGCTCAAGAAACGGGAGGCCGAACGGCTGATCGACATGGCGAGCGTTACCAAGCTGGCCATCCAGCGCACCGAGCAGTCCGGGATCATCTTTCTCGATGAGATCGACAAGATCGCCTCGCGGCAGGGCGGTTCAGGCCATGGACCCGAGGTCTCCCGCGAGGGCGTGCAGCGCGACCTGCTGCCCATTGTCGAAGGCTCCACCGTGACCACCAAGCACGGGATGGTCAAAACCGACCATATCCTTTTCATCGCCAGCGGCGCCTTCCATCTCTGCAAGCCCTCGGATCTGGTGCCGGAGTTGCAGGGGCGCTTCCCCATCCGGGTTGAACTCAATGCCTTGGGGGAGGAGGAATTCTACCGGATTCTCACCGAGCCGCAGAACGCCCTGATCAAACAGTACATCGCCCTCATGGCCACCGAAGGGATCGCCCTGGAGTTTGCCGAGGACGCCATCCGGGGTATGGCCAGAATCGCCGCCACGGTGAACCGGAAAACCGAGAATATCGGGGCCCGGCGGCTGCATACCATCATGGAGCGGCTGCTGGAGGAACTCTCCTTTGACGCCACCGATCGGGAGGAGAAAAAATTTCTCGTTACCGCCGAGTATGTGAAAAAGCAGTTGCAGGATATTTCGGAAGACGAGGATCTGAGCAGGTTTATTTTATAGCTGTCCGCTGACAGCTTATAGCTTTTAGGGGCGACCAAGATGATTGAACACGATTTGAAATACTGCCCGAAATGCCGGGACGAGTACCGGGCGGAAGCGGAAACCTGCGCGACCTGCACCATTGCCCTTGTCTGGGGGGCGGAGCTGGTTGTCATGGAAAGCAATAATGGCGCTTCCCGGCGGAACCGGAAAGGACCGTTGACCCCGGATGACCAACTGGTCGTTGTTTTTCAGGGTGCGCTTGGTGATCTCAAGCACCTCAAGGATCTGCTGGAGGCGGAACAGATCGGCGCCATGATCAGCAAGGAGGGCGGGGGGTGCGCCAGCGGCGGTTGCGCGCCTAAGTTTGAACTCCAGGTCAGGCAGGAAGAGGTGCGGGATGCCTTGGAGGTGCTTGCCCAAGAACATCGCCGGGCAACCGCCCTGGCCGAGCACGACGCCACCCATGCCGGAGCGGTTTTTAACCCCGAGGCTGGGGAGGCGGTATGTCCGGCCTGCGGCTTTGCTTTTGCCACCACCACCACAACCTGCCCGGATTGCGGGCTCTGTTTCGGGTGAATTGAAAGGGGCGAGAAGAACCAAAAATGTTGTCTTTTTATATCCGTTTCAGTATAATATAATTTATGAATAAGCCATTGTGCTTTCTTGGCGACTCGCTCAAATGCCTGCGGGGTTTTCCTGAAGATGCCAGGCAGGATGCTGGGTACCAACTGGACAAGGTGCAACATGGCGAGCAACCGGACGATTTCAAGCCAATGCCATCCATCGGCAGGGGTGCCGAGGAAATCCGGGTGCGGGATGACTCGGGAGCCTATCGGGTAATCTACACCGCCAAGCTTGCGGATGCGGTCTATGTGCTACATGCCTTTCAGAAAAAGACCCAGGCCACGGCGAAGCGCGACATCGACCTCGCCAGGGCGCGATATTCCGAGCTGAACAGGAGGGATACGAAATGACCAAGATGGAAAGCTATAACAGTGTCTGGGACGCCATTGCCGACACGCCGGAACAGGCGGCCAATCTGCGGACCAGGGCGGAGTTGATGCGGCAGATCGCAGGGATTATCAAGGAGAACGGTTGGAAGCAGGCCGAGGCCGCGACCCGTTGCGGCGTGACCCAGCCTCGGATGAACGACCTTCTGCGGGGCCGTGTTTCGCGGTTCTCTCTCGACGCCCTGGTCAACCTCGCCACGGCCCTTGGCCGCCGGGTTCATCTTGAACTGGAAGCCGCCTGATTCTCCATGTGACCTGCCCGGATTGCGGGCTCTGCTTCGGCTGAGGAATTATGTGGGCAGATTTGTGCAGCCCTTACCCTTTTGCCCGGAAAAAACAGCGAAGCGGTGGTTTTGGTACCAGCAGTGCACCGAACTGAACCCTGCCTGCTGCAACCATTCCAACTGAGAGCTTAGGGGGGCCATTTTGTCCGCCTGCATCCGTTCCAATGCCGCATTGAGGTCGGCCTCGGAGACCCCGAGATCCCGCGCCTGCCGGAGCCAGGTTTCCTGGTACACCTGTTCGATGTCCGGCGTTGGGCCGAGGATCTGATCGGCGTTGATGAATATGCCCCCATCGGGCAAGGCATCATGGATGTTCTTGAACAGCGTGATCTTGTCTGTATCCGGGAGATGATGGATGGAGAGGGCCGAGATCACCACCTCGAATTGTCCCGCAAAGCCATTGGCATAATCCCCAGCGACAAATTCCAGACGCTCCTCCATCCCGGCAAACCGCTCCCTGGCCTTGCCCAGCATCTCCTGGGAGATGTCCAGCAGGGTGATTTTGGCTTGGGGAAACTTCTTGGCGATAAGGAGCGAGAGCATTCCCGTCCCCGCGCCCAGGTCCAAGACTCGGAAGGTGGCCTGGGGCTGGTGCGGGATCAGCGCCAGCGCCGTGGTGTAAAAATCATCGAAGCAGGGGATAAGTTGTCTGCGGGCTCGGTCGTATGTCTGGGCTCCCTCGTCGAAAACGGTTTTGACCGCAGCCATGCTCATTGTTGCGTCTGACCAAGGACACTGTTGATGAGTTGCCCTGCCGCCTCTTCCACCTCTCCCAAAGCCCCGGTAATCGCCAACCCCGCCCGTTCGGTTTTCCGGATCGCGGCGGAGTCGGGGAAGCAGGCTAGGGGCGGCTCGCCGAGGGCCTGGGCCAGAAAGGCCCGGTCATCGTCATCCGCCACCAGATTGCCCACATAGGAGATGCGGGGGATGCCCGATTCCTCGGCGAGTTTTTTGATCTTCAGCGCGGTGCGCACCCCGGATTTTGAAGGAATCACCACGATCAGCAGATGGTCCACCCCGGCGATGGTGCCGCGGCCCAAGTGTTCCACCCCGGCCTCCATGTCGAGCAGCACTACCTGGGAGGGGGAGAGCAGCAGCTTGGTGAGCATTCGTTTCAGCACGTTGCTTTCCGGGCAGGCGCAGCCGCCCTTGGCGGTCTGGATGGCGCCCAGCACCATGAGCTTGATTCCGTCCTTTTCCACGATGAAGCGGGCCAGCAGATCGTCCACCTGCGGATTGATGTTGTAAAAGGGCGAGCCGTCCACCTTGCCGGAGCGTTCCACCAGCAGATCCTTCATCTCGGCGATGGGGGTGATTTTTTCGTCCTCGGCCAGGCCGAGGCTCTGGGCCATGTGCGGGCTGGGGTCCGCGTCGATGACCAGCACCTCCCTGCCGTGTTTCTGGAGATATTTTGCCAGCATGGCCATGATCGTGGTCTTGCCCACGCCGCCCTTGCCGCTGATTGCAATCTTCATCTCAAAATCCTCTGTAATTCAGTTCATGTTGCACGCCTGTCTCCTTTTTGATGCACGAAGGCTTCAGGTTCGATTATATTCCATTGACTCCCAAGGCTAAGCCTAATCAGCCGAGGGCAAAGTGCAAAGAAAAAAATACCGTCCCTTGCCGGTTATTCCATCCCTAGCCTGAAACAGGAGAACCATGGTTACCCTTGGAATTGAGCATCTTGTAGCGTCCCCCCCTGCCTCTCTTGCCGGCAAACGGCTGGCCCTGCTCTGCAACCAGGCCTCCACCGGCCGGGACCTTCGCCACAGCCGGGATCTGATCATGGCCGCCTTCCCGGGCCAGCTCACCTGCCTGTTCACCCCGCAGCACGGGTTTTTCGCGGAAAAGCAGGACAATATGATCGAGTCGGCCCATATGACCGATCCGGTCAGCGGCCTGCCGGTGTTCAGCCTCTACGGCGAGGTGCGGCGGCCCACCGCAGCCATGTACGACCATTTTGATGTGCTGCTCGTGGATATCGTCGATGTGGGCACCAGGGTGTACACCTTTCTCTATACCCTGGCCTACTGCATGGAAGAGGCTGCCCGTCATGGCAAGAAGGTGGTGGTCCTGGACCGGCCCAACCCCGTGGGCGGGGAGGCGGTTGAGGGCAATCTGTTGCAGGATGATTGCCGCTCCTTTGTCGGGCTGTATCCGCTGCCCATGCGCCACGGCCTCACCTTTGGCGAGTTGGCCCGCTTGCTTAATGGCGAGTACGGAATCGGGGCGGATCTTGAGGTTGTTACAATGGACGGCTGGCAGCGGCGGATGTTCTTTACCGATACCGGCTTGCCCTGGGTGTTCCCTTCGCCCAACATGCCGAACCCGACCACGGCCCTGGTCTATCCGGGGCAGGTGATCTTTGAGGGCACCAACATCTCCGAAGGCAGGGGCACCTCCTTGCCCTTTGAGCTGTTCGGCGCTCCGTTTCTTGATTGGCACACGGTTCTGGACAGCATGCAAGTGCCTCTGCCTGGTTGTTTTTTGCGGCCCCTGGCCTTTGAGCCCACGGCCAACAAATGGGCCGGCCAGCCCTGCAAGGGTTTTCAGCTCCATGTCACGGACCCGCAGGCCTTTTTGCCCTATCGCACCTCGCTGGCCCTGTTGCAGGCCTTTATGCGCTGCTATCCGGAGCAGTTTACCCTCAAAGCCCCGCCCTATGAGTACGAATTCGAGCGGACCCCCCTTGATCTGATCTTGGGCGATAGTGCGCTCCGGCATCAACTGGCGGCAGGCGCGGATATCCGGGAGCTTGAGTCGGCTTGGCAACCTGGGATTGGCGGGTTCAGCGAGATGCGGCGAAGATATTTTCTTTACCGATAAGTATTGCTTTATAACAACGGTGCTTCGACAGGCTCAGCACGAACGGATGTTATTAATGTATTGTCTTGATATTCCGTTCGTGCTGAGCCTGTCGAAGCACCTGTTTGCACCAAGTTATAAGTTGTTACGAGTCCAACAATACGAAGCGACCTGCCAGCGTGAGACATGACCTCCGTGGATGTAAGTGATACCAGCCGGTTCATCGCCAAGCTCTCCCCATATTTTGTGGACACCCCGGCGGAGTGCCCGTACACCCTTGACCGCACCGCAGTCTACCACCAGGCGGGTTTCAGCTTTTTGCCCCCGGCCGTGCTGGATGAATTTCTTGCCGCCGGATACCGGCGCAACGGCAACACCATCTATGCCATGCGCTGTCCGGATTGTACGGCCTGTGTGCCCATCCGGCTTGAAACGGCCTTCTTTCGTCCCTCCCGCAACATGCACCGCGTTTGGCAACGGAACCAGGATCTTAAGATCAGCCTTGGGCCGCTGGAGGTGACGCCGGAAAAGCTGCAATTGCTGGACCGCTTTTTAAACAGCCGGTATCCCGGACGGGCAAGCACCGCGCTGGATTATTACAGCGGCTTTTTCGTCAACTCCCTGGTTCCGAGCATGGAGATATCCTTCCGGCTGTCCGGAGAGCTGGTGGGGGGTTCCATTGTCGATCTGGCGGAGCGCAGCCTGAGCGCGGTGTATTTTTATTTTGACCCGGCTTTTGAGAAAAGAAGCCTGGGAACCTTTAATATTCTGTATCTGAACGAGCTTGCCAGGCGCGAGCATTGTGAATATCTTTATCTCGGCTATTGGATAGAGGAGGTTGCGGCCATGGCCTACAAGGCCCGGTTCCGGCCCCATTTCCTGTTGCTGAATGGCGCGTGGGTGCAGGTGGATTGATGTTCGGCGCAAGGAGCAGGTGACAATGTTTGATTTTTTTCGGTCGGTAAAAGGCAAGAGGGCCAAAGACGTTGGTCCGGAAGGACTTGACCCCCAGACCCAGCACCAGCAGGAGCGGGAACAGTTTCAGGAGGTGCTGCAATCCTTCAACGCCTCCCGCATCGAAGAGCGGCTCAAGGTGCTGGATATCTTTCTTTCCGTGGAAGAGCATCTGACCCTGAGCGGGCTGGAAGGGATCATCAGGGAAAAAAGGCCGGAGCTGCTGGACCGGGAATTTCTCAAGGAAACCATGGAGATGTTCTGCCAGTTCGGCTTTGCCCAGAAACAGGTGTTTGAAACCCAGGAACCGGTTTACGAACACCACCATCTCGGCATGCACCACGACCATTTTATCTGCACCCGCTGCGGAAAGATTCAGGAGTTTGCCAACCAGAACCTTGAAAGGCTCCAGCACGAAATCGCCCGTCAGTTCCAGTTCCATCCGCTCCAGCACAAGATGGAGATCTACGGGCTTTGCGCCGCCTGCATGGCGCAGCGGGAACCTGCCCTCTCCCTGCAGTATGCCGCCAATGGCGAGCGGGTGCGGATCGTGACGATTTTGGGCGGCAGGGAAGTGCAGGCCCGGCTCGGTGATATGGGGCTGGCGGTGGGAGCATGTCTTGAGATTGTCAGCAATCATTCCTCCGGGCCCCTCATCGTGGCAAACAAAGGGGCGCGTCTGGCAATCAATGCCGGTCTGGCCCAAAAGATCATGGTGAGTCATGTTTGCCGTCACGGAGAGGAATCATAAGGATTGCCCGGCCGGTTTTTTCCATCCCTTGACATCCACCCTAACCTGTCCCATACTTTTTATACAGTGTGAAGAAGCATGGGCCTGAGGGCCTGGCCGACAGTCTCTCATTTGATAACAGGGAGGGTATGATGAGCAATACGGATAAAAAAGTGTGCCCGGAGTGCAACGGCGAGAAGGTGATTCAGGGAACCTGCGAATGCGACAGCGAGTGGCGGGGGACCAAAACCGGCGATGAGTGGAATGATTGCCAGTGCGTGCCGCAAATGACCTGCCCCTTGTGCAAGGGGATCGGGTTTGTTGAAAGTCTCTAGCAGGATGTTGGAAAAAGCCGTCCTGGCTTTTTTCAACCACGATCGGCCAGAAGTGAATTCTGTTCGATCTCACAATTTCAACGAGTTAGAACTTGTCGAAATTGGCGACCCATCCCTGGATCGCTAGCAGGGCATCGAAAAACGAGTTTTTCAACACCCTGTTAGCCGGGTTGCTTGCCGCGAAAGCGCGGGTAGGAATAAACGCCATGGATCACTCCAAAAAGAAACCCGTCCCAAGCCAGTCCGCCGCAATACCGCGAAACATTCTCCGGCAACGGATGTTTTCCGTGGGGCAGGCGGGAAACTGGTTCCCCGCCGCCGATGTGTATGAAACCGCTTCGGCGCTCATCGTGCACATGGATATCTCCGGCATGGATCCACGGACGCTCTCCGTGGTTGCCGATGGCACCCAGCTCACGGTTTCCGGAGAGCGGGGGTATGAACCGCACGACCTGGTCTCGCGCATTCACCAACTGGAGATTGATCGCGGTTTCTTCGAGCGTTCCATCCCTTTGCCCAAAACGGTTGATGTTTCCGGGGCGGTTTCGGAAAGCAGAAACGGCTTTCTGCTGATTACCCTTCCGTTGCGGCGTAACACGGGAAAGATCAAGATCACCGTTGGCTAAGGGAAACATGCGCCGGACTTTATTTTGCCCGGACAAATAACGCAGCAGGGTGAAAATTATGCGTGAAGACGACAGCAGGCAAGAGACGGAAGATTCCACGAATAAGGCAGGTCATCACGGAAATCCCGCGGATCTGCCGGTCCCGGAGATTCTGCCGGTTCTGCCCCTGCACGGTTTTGTTTTTTTCCCCGGCATGGGCTTTCCGCTGAATATTCTGCATCCGGCCTCACAGAAACTCATAGACGAGGCGACTCTAAAAGACCGGCTGGTTGCCATTGTCAGCCACAAGGAGCCTGCCGAGGAAAAACAGGATCGGGTTGACCCGGAGCAACTGTACCGGATAGGAGTGTTGGGCTATATCCACAAATTGGTCAAGGTCAAGGAGGGCGGCGGGTATCATGTCTTGATCAGCGCCGTTAAAAAACTGGAGCTTGTCGAGTTTGTCCAGAAGGAGCCCTATCTGACCGCCCGGGTCGCCGTCATCCCCATGGAGGTCGAAGAGGACAAGGAGGTCGAGGCCTTGGTTCTCAATCTCCGCACCCAGTTCAAAAAGCTGGCGGAGATGGTTTCGCTGCCAACGGAACTGGTCTCCACCATCGAATCGCTGTCCGATCCTTTTTATATCTCCTATCTGGTGATTTCCCAGCTCAATCTTACGCCGGTGGAGGAGCAGGAAATCCTTGAGATTCAGCCGGGCAAGGCCCTGATGCACCGCACCGCCCGCGAACTCAATAAACGCGTTGAAACGGCGGAGATGAGCCAGGATATCCAGAAAAGCATCAAGGAGGATACGGACCAGAAGCAGCGGGATTTTTTTCTGCGCCAGCAGCTCAACGCCATCCGCAAGGAGCTTGGCGAAGATGAGGAGAATCTCGACCTCAAGGAGCTGCGGGCAAAGTTTGCGCAAACAGAGCTGCCCACTGAGGCCAAAAAAACAGCGGAAAAGGAGCTTGACCGGCTGGCCCGCATCTCGCCCTCCTCGCCGGAATATACGGTTTCCCGCACCTATCTCGACTGGCTCCTTGATCTGCCCTGGCTGACCTCCACCCCCGATTCCCTGGATATCGTCAAGGCGCAGCAGGTGATGGACGAAGACCATTACGGCCTTGCGGAGATCAAGAAACGGATCATCGAGTTTCTGGCGGTGCGCAAGCTCAAGCAGGACATGCACGGCCCGATCCTCTGTTTTGTCGGGCCGCCGGGGGTGGGCAAGACCTCGCTCGGCCAATCCATCGCCCGGTCCATGGGCCGTAAATTCATCCGCATCTCGTTAGGCGGCGTGCGGGACGAGGCGGAGATCCGCGGGCACCGGCGCACCTACATCGGCGCCCTGCCAGGCCGCATCATCCAGAGCCTGCGCAAGGCCGGGGCCAATAACCCGCTCTTCATGCTCGATGAGATCGACAAGCTGGGCATGGATTTTAGGGGCGATCCCTCCTCGGCCCTGTTGGAGGTGCTCGATCCCGAGCAGAACTTCACCTTTGCCGACCATTACATGGAGATACCCTTTGATCTCTCCAAGGTGATGTTCATCACCACGGCCAACCTGCTCGACAACATCCCCGGCCCGCTGCGCGACCGGATGGAGGTCATCGAGCTGTCCGGCTATACCCAGGATGAAAAGCTCAACATTGCCAAGCGGCACCTCCTGCCCAAGCAGTTGGAGGCCCATGCCATCAGCGAGGATGACCTGAAGATGGATGATCAGGCAATCCGGATGGTGATACGCTCCTATACCCGGGAGGCCGGGGTCAGAAACCTGGAACGGAAGCTGGCCGCGATCTGCCGAGGGGTGGCCAAGGAGATTGTCACCGGCAAGACCACCACCACCCTGATCGATGCAACCAATCTTGCCACCTATCTCGGCCCCATCCAGTTTTTCCCGGAGACCAAGGCCCGGTCCTGGGGGCCGGGTCTGGCCACCGGCTTGGCTTGGACCCCGGTGGGCGGCGAGCTGCTGTTCATCGAGGTTGCCAAGATGAAGGGCAAGGGCAATCTCACCATGACCGGTAAGCTGGGTGATGTGATGAAGGAGTCCGCCACTGCCGCGCTGACTTACATCCGCTCCCATGCCAAGGAACTGGGGGTGGACGAAGCAATCTTTGCCAAGATAGACCTGCATATCCACGTGCCCGAGGGTGCCATTCCCAAGGATGGGCCTTCAGCCGGGGTGGCCATGGTCACCGCCCTGACCTCGCTGCTCACCGGACGCACGGTGAGCAAGGACATGGCCATGACCGGCGAGATCACCCTGCGCGGCGATGTGCTGCCGGTGGGCGGGATCAAGGAAAAGGTCTTGGCTGCGGTGCGGGCCGGGATTAAGGAGATTGTTTTGCCTGCGCTCAATGAGAAGGATGTGGTGGAGATACCGGATAATGTGAAAGAGGATGTTCGGTTCCATCTGGTGCAGGATATTAAGGAGGCGCTTGGTTTGCTGCTGGCTAAGGAGTGACGGGGTTAGCGGCCCTTCGACAGGCTCAGGGCGAACGAAGATTATCTTGATGTATTGATATTCCGTTCGTGCTGAGCCTGTCGAAGCACCTTGGCCGTTTCCCATTCGACATCGCGGCGTGGTCCGGTATTATTGGGAATATTCAAGCTGGCAACAAAACCCGGAAGAGGCAACTAGGCGAGGCACATGCCATGCAAACGGCGAAACAAGAGGTGGAGGAGTTGTTGAAGCAGCTCCCCGATGACAGCACCCATGAGGATATTCAGTATCATCTCTACGTGCTTGAAAAAATCCGAAAAGGCCAGGACGACATCAATCAGGGAAGAACCAGCGGTCACTCCGAGGCCAAAGAACGGTTGAAGAAATGGCTGGGGCACTGATCTGGTCGGTCAACAACGTTCTCCCTAGCGCCTATGTAATTTTCGTTAGACCGGGTTAATGTTTTAAGTACGTCCCCGTTGACATCCTGACTCTCAAAAGATCCCAGCAAAAAAAAATATTTCATCAGAAGAGACTGCGACCAAATGGTTCTACTCTCACATTACACTACTCGTGCTGGCTTAGAGGGTATTGCAAAGACAAAAACCTTTTGGGCGACGAACTTCTTGAGTCTCAACGACACATCAGAGTTCTTTTACGGCTGGCATCAACTCATTAAAACAGCACTTGAAATGGCGATGGGGCTAATACCGGATGAAAAAAAACCGGCAGGGTACGACATTGGAACCCTTATCGAAAATGCAACGAGTCAATTCAAGGAGTCCTTTCATTCAACGGACGGCTACGGTCACCTATATGTAACCTCCTTCGCACGTGCAAAAACTGAAGATCACAACGAAAGAGGTATCCGGACCTTGTGGGAGCTATACAACAGCCACAAAGGGTACTGTCTACAGTTTGAAGAGGAAGATGTGCGAAGAATGTTAGAATTGGACTCGCAGACATCGAATTACGAATGGCGTGGGATGGCTGAAGTCAAATACGGCATCGATAGGGGTGAACAGGATTTTCGTAAACTGTGCTTTCAACTTTCACAACAATTTTTGCTTCAGGTCATCCGCGCTAGCAGGATGTTGAAAAAGAGTCTTCACTGAAGGCGTTCTTGCCGTCAGCCCTGATTTTCAAATTGTTCTTTGAAACTTTGCACCCACCCTGTGGGAGATTCTGCCATATTTCGATGCACTTTTCTTCATTTCAGGGGAA